>NZ_CP065958.1:5416759-5725138 GCF_041270065.1 Streptomyces fradiae
GACTCAACCCGGCCGCGACGGGGCAGTTTCGACGGGGGAGCCGCCCGGCGCGTGCCGGCGGGTGCGGACCGGCTTCGGCCGTTCGGGTCAACTCACGCTCGACGGGGCTGGATTGGCCGGAGACGGAGCAGAGGTCCGAGCGGTACGGTCGACGGGGGTCGGCGCAGGCATCACAGCCAGGAGGGGTCAGGCGTGAACGATTGGCGGATCTACCGTGGGGCCGGCCATCCGCATGACGAGATACGGCGACTGCCCGCGCCGCCGCCGTGGCGGGACTTCTCCGCGGGCGGCGCCGACGACACCCTGGCCGGCTCCGACCGGCGGCTCGGCGTGCGCCGTCGGCTGGTGCAGAACCACCACCCCCGGCCCGCCGAGACCGACGCCGTCAACGCCGCGCTCTATCTGCGCCGTCCGCTGCTCGTCACCGGCAACCCCGGCACCGGCAAGTCCACCCTCGCGCACGCCGTCGCCCACGAGCTGGGCCTCGGGCGGGTGCTGCGGTGGCCGATCGTCAGCCGCTCGACGCTCCAGGACGGCCTCTACCGTTACGACGCGATCGGCCGCCTCCAGGACGTGCAGCTGGAGCGCGCCCGCGCCGAGTCCCGTACCGCGGACGGAGCGGGGGACGGCACCGGGGACGCAGCCGCCCGGGACGGGGCCGGGGAGGGCGGTGCCGCGAGCGCGGCAGGCATCGGCTCGTATCTGCGGCTCGGACCGCTCGGCACCGCGCTGCTGCCCTCCGAACTGCCCCGTGTGCTGCTCATCGACGAGCTCGACAAGAGCGACCTCGACCTGCCCAACGACCTCCTGAACGCCCTGGAGGAGGGCGAGTTCGCGATCCCCGAGCTGGAGCGGCTCGCCGACCGCGAACCGGTCGTGAAGGTGCTCACCGACGACGGACGCAAGGTGCCCGTGTACGGCGGACGGGTCCGCTGCACCACCTTCCCGTTCATCGTGCTCACCTCCAACGGCGAACGGGACTTCCCCGCCGCCCTGTTGCGCCGCTGCATTCGCCTGGAGCTGGAGGCGCCCGGCGAGGAGCAGCTCAACGCCATGATCGAGGCCCACCTCGGGGCCGACGCCGCCGCCGCCGAACCCGGGCTCGTCGCCCGCTTCCTGCACCGGGAGCCGGGCGAGGTCATCGCCACCGACCAGCTGCTCAACGCCCTCTATCTGACCCAGCACGCCCCCCGCGCCGAGCGGGTGACCCGGGACCGCATCGCGGACATGCTCATGCAGCCGCTCGATCAGCCGAGGTGATGGCCGGATGCACCGGATGCATCTGGAAGAGCTCACCCGCAGACTCCGGGCCGGCGGGCAGGACCCGACGGCCGAGGAGATCGCGGACGCCGTCTGGCTGGCCCAGTGGCTGCCGCGCGCCGATCCGGCGGGCCGGGCCGGGGACCCGCCGCCGGGCCCGCCGGCCGCGCCCGGCACCGACGAGGACCACCGGGATCCGGCCACCGGAGCCGGCGCCGACGGCGGCTCCGGCACACCCGCCACCGACACCCCACCGGACCCGGAGGCACCCGAGGCCGCGAAGGCGGCCCCGGGCCGGGCCGCCGAGACCGTCGACCTGCTGATGCCGAAGGACGGCGGCGGACCCGGCGACGGCCCCGGCGGACGCGCCGTCCCCGCGCGCGGCGGCGGCGCCGCGCTGCCCGTCCGCGCACCCGGCGCCAACGCCCTGCCCGGCCTCCTCGGCCTGCAGAAGGCGCTCCGGCCGCTGCGCCACTACGCCGCCCTGCTGCCCGCCCGCCCCGGCAGCCGCCGCCTCGACGAGGAGGCCACCGCCGAGCGCAGCGCCGCCTCCGGCATCCTCACCCCCGTGCTGCGCCCCGCCGCCGGCCAGCGCCCCGACATCCAGCTGCTCATGGACACCGGCCCGGCCATGGTCGTGTGGACCCGGATGGTCGAGGAACTGCGCCAGGCCTGCCAGCAGTCCGGCGCCTTCCGCGACGTCCGGGTGCACCGCCTGCACGACACCGGCGAGGGCCCGCCGCTCGTCACCACCACCACCGATCGCGACGGCCGGCCCCGGCTCCGGCCCGGCGACCAGCTCCACGACCCCACCGGGCGCCGCCTCACCCTCGTCGTCTCCGACTGCGTCGGCCCGCTCTGGCAGCGCGGCGCCGCCCAGAAGCTCATCCACCAGTGGCCCCGGCACTCCCCGCTCGCCCTCGTCCAGCCGCTGCCGCCCCGGCTGTGGCCGCGCACCGCGCTGACCGTCGAACCCGGCACCCTGGAACGGCCCGCCGGACCCGGCGGACACGTCCGCTTCGAGCCCGACGAGCCGGACTGGGAGCCCGTCGCCGCCGACCTGCGCGCCGTGCCCGTGCTCACCCCGACCCCCGAGGCCTTCGCCTCCTGGGCGCGGCTGCTGACCGGGCACGGCGGGGGAGCGGTACCCGGCTGGGCAGCCCGCATCGGCCTCCCGGCGTCCGTCGTGACCGGTGAGCGATTCGCGACCGTCCCCGCCACCCGCCCGACCGCCCCGGCCGCCTCCCGGCGCGGCGACGACGAACTCCTGCGCGCCTTCCGGGCCGGCGCCTCGCCCGGGGCGGTCCGGCTCGCCGTGCACCTCGCCGCCGCCCCGCTCGCGCTGCCCGTGATGCAGCTGGTGCAGCGCGCCATGCTCCCCGACACCGGCCCCATGGAGCTCGCCGAGGTGCTGCTCAGCGGGCTGTTACGGCGGCTGCCCGGCCCCACCCCGTACCCCTGCTACAGCTATCCGCCGGCCGTCCAGGACCATCTCCTCGGCTCGCTCGACCGGGGCGCCGCCGCGCTGGTCCTGAAGCACTGCTCGGAGTTCGTCGAGCGGCACTTCGGGCAGGGCATGCGCAACTTCCCGGCCCTCGCCGCGGCCCGGCTCGCCGGGCACGGCACCGACGAGGAACCGGCCGCCGCAGGCGCCGCCACCGTGCCCGTGGAGGACGACGAACCGCAGGCGGGCGCCGCCTCCGAGCTCTTCGCCCGCATCCCCGCGCGCGTGCTGCGCTTCTACCACCCCGACCTCGTCACCCCCGAACCGCTCGCCGCCGCCCGCCGGCTGCTCGACCGGTGGCGCGGCCAGTCCGACCCCTCGCTCCTCGCCTCCGCCCGCGAGCTCGCCGAGACCGCGCTCGGCGCCGACGGACCGCCCGCCCGCCCCGAGGAGCTCGCCGGGGCCCGTCTGGTGCTCGGTCAGGTGCTGTACGCGCAGGCCGGCACCGCGGCCGTACGGGACCGGGGACAGCGCCGGGAACTGCTCGACCGGGCCCTGGCCGAGCTCGTACGGGCCGGGGAGCTCGCCGCGCCCGGCGGCCCGGAGTGGGCCGAGGCCCGGCTCGAACAGGCCGCCGTCCAGCACGCGCTGTGGCGGCACACCGAGGAGACCGGACCGCTCGACGCGGCCCTCGCCGCGCTCGCCGGCGACCCGGCCGACTGGCCCGAGAGCCACCGGCACGCCCTGCGGGTGCGGCGCGGCCGGCTGCGCCTCGCCCGTGCCGAAGGCGCCGAGGCCGCCGCCGAGTTCACCGCCGCACTCGCCCTGCGGACCACCGGCCCGGTGCTGCTCGACCTGGCCGACGCCCTCCACCTCGCCGCCGCCCCGCCCGCGAGCGTCGCCGACGCCCTCGACCGCGCCGAACCGCTGCTCGGCGACTCGCTCGCGCTGCGGCTGCGCTGGACCACCGCGCGGGCCAGGCTGTACGAGACCACCGGCGACGGCCCGGCCGCCGACGAGGCGTACGAGAGCGCCACCCTGCTCACCCCCGCCGAGGGCGAACAGCGCGGCCGGCTCCTCCTCACCTGGGGCGAGTCCCTGCTGCGCCGGGCCGCCGCCGACACCGGGACGGCGCCCGTCGACCGCGCCGAGTCCGTCCTGCGCGAGGCCCTCACCTGCCTGCCCGCCACCGCCGGCGTCCGCTCCCGGGCCATCGTCCTCATCGGCAGCGTCCTCGCGCTGCGCTTCGACCGCGCGGGCTTCCTGCCCGACCTCTTCGAGAGCCGCCACCTCCTCGACCAGGCCGTCCGCACCACCCATGACCAGGCCGCCCGCGCCGAGGTGTGGCTCCAACTCGCCTGGGTCCGCCTCCAGCTGAGCGAGGCCGCCCGCGACGGGCGTCTCACCGACGCCCTCGCCGCCTACCAGCAAGCAGCCGAGGACACCCGCACCGCCCACGGCACGCACCCCGGCACGGTGACCCTGGCCCGCGCCCTGCACGGCCAGGGCGCGGTCCTCCTCCTGATGGACCGCCTGGCCGCCGCCGCGACCGCCCTGCGCGCCGCGGCGGAGCAGTGGCGGCGCCTCGACGGCGCCCTCGTGCCGGTGGACTGGGCGGACGTGGAGCGGACCCGGACGCTGCTCGCCGAGGTCACGGCCGTGCCGGCCCCGCTGCCGGGCAGGCTCACCCGGGCGGAGCGGAAGCGCATCGCCCCGCCGTGGTGGGCCTGGCGCGGTGGGGACACGTAGGCCGTGCGATCCGGCCTGATCGGAAGACCCGGCCCCGGCACCGCCGCGACGGAATCGGGACGGCTTGATAACGGGGGCGTGCATGGGCGCAGTTGAGTCGAACGGGTTTCTGGGTTCGGCCGGTCGGGAAGAACCGGTCCGCCGCTACGACCGTGGGGGACAAGGGTCGGTGAGGAGGAGCCGAGGGTGTTGCAGCACATGGAGTGGGTGGCCGGCGTCGACAGGACCGACGGGCGGCCGCGGCGCATGCCGGATCTCACCGGCGTCGACCTGCGGACCTTGCGCTTCATGGACGATCCCGACCTGTCGGCCGCCGTCGAGCAGGTGCTCTGGCAGACGCACGACCTGGCCGACTCCTGGATGGAGGACAGAGCCCGCTGACCTTCGGCGGACCGGCCGGACCGGCCCGACCGACCGGTCGTTTCCGGCCAGATGCCCGTGGGGAGCGGAGGGCCCGCAGCAACGGGGAGGGAGGCGCGAGTGAAGACCGTGCCCCTGTCCCCGGCCGCCTTCGCGCGACTGGCCCGGACCAGCCCCGACCCGGCCGGGCTCACCCTCCTCGGCTCCGCCCTGCACACCCGGCGGCTGCTGCTCCTCAAGGCGCTCCTGGTCCGGGTGCAGCGGCATCGGGAGGCCGTCGAACCCGGCGTGCTCGCCGGGTTCGAGCGCTCCTGGGGGCTGCTCGAACGGGTCGAGCGGCAGCACCCCGCCGTGGTCCGGGGCGTCCTCGACTACCCGTCGACCGGGGTCTGGCTGGCCGCCGCGCTCGCTGAGCCTGCCGGGCCGGGTCTGGACCGGCTGCTCGCCCGTTTCGACGCGCTCGCGCTCACCGCGGCGCTGCGCTGCGGCAGTCCGCTCGATCTGACCGTCGCGACTCCGGACGGCCTCCTCTCGCTGCCCGGCGTGGGACGCCTGCGGGTGGCCGCCGGGCGGGTCCGGGTCGGGGCGGACGGCCGGACCGCACGGTTCCACCCGGACGGCGGCCGGGCGGCGCTGCCCGCCGGACTGGCCCTCATGGACCGGCACCGCGGCGTCCTCGCCGGTCACGGCCCCGGCTGGAGCGCGGTGCACCGGCTGCCGGGCGGCACCGCCCGGCTCGACGACCTCGATCCGTACCGGGTGCCGGCCGACGCGGGCGGCCCGTCCGTCGGCACCGCCGCCGAGCACGCCGACACCGACCACGCCGCCTGGTCCGACCGCTGGCGCGCCGCCCGTGAGGTGCTGCTGCGCACCGACCCGGGCCGGGCGGCCGAGGTCGCCGGCGCGGTCCGGGTGGTCGTCCCGCTGGTCGGGCACGGCCCCCGGCACCTCGGCGCCACCCTGAGCGCCGCGCCCGGGGCCGTACTGACCTCGCTGCCCGCCGAGGGGCAGGGCATGGCCGAAACCCTCGTGCACGAGCTGCACCACAGCAAACTGGCCACGCTCCACGAGATCGTGCCGCTGTACGGCTCCGGGCGGGACGCCGTCCACCGGGTCGGCTGGCGGCCGGACCCGCGGCCCATCGCGGGCGTGCTGCACGGCGCCTACGCGCATCTGGCCCTGGCCGATCTGTGGCGGCGCGCGGTCACCGCCGACGGGGTCCCGAGGGCCTGGCGGTCGGGTGCCGGGCAGCAGTTCGACGACATCCACGATCAGGTGGGTGAAGCCCTCCTGATCCTGCTTGAATCCGATGAACTGACTGCGGAGGGGCGGGAGTTCGCGGCCCAAATGAGGCAGCATCATGCGAGCCTGGGCGCGACTCCCCTCGCCGCCGGGTAACACTGTGCCGACGGCACATGACACTGCGTTGTGAGAGCGGTGCGCGGGAGCGGGACGGGAGACACGACAGATGGCGGAACAGCGGTCGGGCGGTGCGGCGGAGCACGGAGGCAGGGGTGCGCCGGAGCACGTCCTCGTGGTCTTCCCCGGCTATCACCGCCCGTGGGCGAACTGGATCAACCAGCGGCTCGACGCCCACGGGGTGCGCGCCAGCCTGCAGCGCTGGGATCCGCCGCGCGAGGTGCCCCTGGAGGACTCGCTCGGCGATCTGCTGCTCGCCCGCGGGCACGTCCTGCTCGTCCTCGACGACTGGTTCTTCCAGCTCGGCCCGCGCGCGGCCGGCGAATGGAACGACGTGCTCCGCGGCTTCGTCGCAGCCCACGCCGAGCGCTTCGCCGCCGTCAACCTCACCAACCGCACCCTGCTCCCGGCCACCGCCGTCCTCGAACCCGTCAGCCTCTGGGGCGTCGGCGAGGAGGAGGCCGAGGCCCGGCTGCTCAGCCGGCTCGGCGTCGAGCCGGGGCGCACCACCGGCCGCCGGCTGCCCGCCACGGCCCTCGTCCGGTTCCCGGACACCCCGCCCGAGATCTGGGGCGAGATCCCGCGCCGCAACCCGCGCTTCACCGGCCGCGACGACCTGCTCACCGAGCTCCAGGAACGGCTCATGGACGCCGAGCGGGGCAACGCCGCCTGCACCCTGCTCGGCATGTCGGGCATCGGCAAGACCCAGATCGCCGCCGAGTACGCCCACCGCTTCAGCTCCGACTACGACGTGGTGTGGTGGGTCAGCTCCGACGACCGCAACGTGCAGCGCGACCGCTTCGGCGAACTCGCCGCCCAGCTCGGCCTCTCCACCGGCAACGAGCCCGGCGAACGCATCCGCGCCGTCCGCGAGGCGCTGCGCCGCGGCGCCCCGCACTCCCGCTGGCTCGTCGTCTTCGACGGCTGGGACGACACCGACGGCGCCAACGTGATCCTGCCCCAGGGCCCCGGCCACGTCCTCGTCACCTCCCGCAACCGCGGCTGGGGCGACCACACCGACATCCTCGAAGTCCCCGGCTTCGACCGGGCCGAGTCCACCGGCTATCTGATGCGGCGCGCCCCGCACATCACCGCGCCCGAGGCCGACGAGGTCGCCGCCGAGTTCGGCGACGTACCGCTGCCGCTCGTACAGGCCGCCGCCTGGCTCGGCGAGTCCCGCATGGAGGTCACCGAGTACCTGCGGATGGTCCGCGACGGACGCATCTCCGCCGTGGACGAGCCCTCCGGCGGCGACGGCATCCCCAACGCGTCCCTCACCTCCTGGTCGATACTGATCAACCGGCTCCGGCGCTCCCAGCCGCAGGCCATCGACGTGCTCAGCCTGTGCGCCTCCTTCGCCCCCGGCCGCATCCCGCTCGGCGTCGTCCGCGCCTATCCGCAGGCCGAACTCCCCGAGGACCTGCGCTGGATGGTGACCGACCTGGCCGCCTGGTCCCGGGCCCTGGACACCCTCGTCAACTACTCGGTGCTCAGCCGCGAGTCCCGCGGGCCGGTGGCCGGCGGGGAGCTGGGACCCCAGCAGGAGTCCGTGCACATGCACCGGCTCGTCCACGACATCGTCTCCCGGCTCACCGACGGCGAACACCGCTCGGCCCACCGCAAGGCGGTGCGCACCCTGCTCGCCGAGGCCGACCCCGGCAACCCCCTGGACAGCCGGAACTGGCCCCGGTACGCCGAACTCCTCCCGCACCTCGAACCCTCCGGCGCACTCGCCAGCCGCAACCCGCGGGTGCAGACCGCCGTCCTCAACTGCCTGCGCTACTGCTTCCGCAGCGGCGAGTTCAAGGCCGGGGTCCGGCTCGCGGAGCGGATCCGCGAGAACTGGTCCGGCTTCATGGACCCGGTCAGCCCCGAGATGCAGGAGCTCACCAACCAGGAGAGCTACATCCTGCGCCGTTACGGGCGCTTCCGCGACGCCTACCAGCTCGACCTCGCCCTGCGCGCCCGGATCGAGGAGGCGCCCACCCCCGACCCGCTCGCCTCGCTGCGCTCCTCGGTCTCCATCGCCAACGACCTCCGCTTCCTCGGCCAGTACCAGGAGTCGGAGCGGATGCAGCGCGACATCCTGGCCGAGACCCAGCGCCTGCTCGGCGAGAACGAGTTCCTCACCCTCGTCGCCGGCAACAACCTGGGCATCGCGCTGCGCCTGCTCGGCCGCTTTCAGGAGGCGTACGACCAGGACATCGCCACCTTCGCCCGCGCGGAGAACACCCTCGGCGCCCTGCACTCGCAGACCCTCACCATCAGCAACAACGTCGCCCACGACCTGCGCCTGCTCGGCCACTACCGGGAGGCGCTGGCCCGCCAGGAGGCCGGCGTCCGCGTACACGTCCGGATCCTCGGCCCCCAGCACCTGCAGACCCTGTACGCCCGCGCCCAGCTGGCCCTGTGCCGGCGCCGCGAGGGCGGCTTCCAGCAGGACCTCGGCGCCACCATGGCCAGCCTCCTCGAACAGCTGGAGCAGGTGCACGGCCGCACTCACTACGTGACGCTCTCCTCCATCAACAACTACGCCAACTTCCTGCGCGAGCACGGCGACCTCGACCACGCCCGCGAACTCAGCCAGGAGGCCGAGGCGGGCTACCGCTCCCTGCTCGGCCCCGCCCACCCCGTCGCCACCGGCGTCCTCGCCAACACCGCGCTCGTGCTCCAGGCCTCCGGGCAGCGCGCCGACGCGCTCGCCATCCTGGAGGCCGCGCTCGCCGGTCTGACCGCCTCCCTCGGACCCGACCACCCCTGGGTCCTCGGCTGCGCCCTCAACGCCGGTGCCGCCCGCAACTTCAACGGCCGGGTGGCCGACGCCGCCGAGCTCAGCCGCGACACCCTGCGCCGGGCCCGGCACACCCTCGGCAACGAGCACCCGCTCACGCTCTCCTGCCAGGTGGCGCTCGCCACCGACCTGCGCGGGCTCCGGGAGAACGAGGAGGCGGGCAAGCTGGAGGAGGACGCCCTGCTCACCCTCACCCGGACGCTGGGCGCCCAGCACCCGCACACCCTCTCCGCGCGCCAGCGGAACCGCCCGTACTGGGACTTCGAGGCCAACCTCGGCTGAAAGCCCGTACGAGCGCGTACGAACGCCGGAGGCCCGGCCCCCCTTTCGGGGAGCCGGGCCTCGGTCGTACGCGATCCGATCAGCGGGATCAGGCGTCGAAGACCTCCGCGACCAGCTGCGCCTGCTCCGCCTGGTGGCGCTTGGCCGAGCCGACCGCCGGGGACGAGCCGTGCGGGCGGGAGATCCGGCGCAGGCGCTCGCCCGCCGGGATGTCCGCGCCGACCGCCAGGTCGAGGTGGTCGATCAGGTTGAGCGCGATGAACGGCCAGGCACCCTGGTTCGCCGGCTCCTCCTGGGCCCACAGGTACTTCTCGGCGTTCGGGTACTTCGCGATCTCGGCCTGCAGCTCGGCACCCGGCAGCGGGTACAGGCGCTCCAGACGGATGATCGCGGTGTCCGTGACGCCGCGCTTCTGCCGCTCGGCCTCCAGGTCGTAGTAGACCTTGCCGGCGCAGAAGACGACCTTGCGGACGTCCGCCGCGTTCGTCGTACCCGCCTCGACGGCGGAGTCGCCGATCACCGGGCGGAAGCCGCCGGTGGTGAACTCCTCCACCTTCGACGCCGCGGCCTTCAGACGCAGCATCGACTTCGGGGTGAAGACGATGAGCGGCTTGTGGTGCGGGTTGTGGACCTGCCAGCGCAGCAGGTGGAAGTAGTTCGACGGCAGCGTCGGCATGGCGACCGTCATGTTGTCCTGGGCGCACATCTGGAGGAAGCGCTCCGGGCGCGCGGACGAGTGGTCCGGGCCCTGGCCCTCGTAGCCGTGCGGCAGGAGCAGCGTGACGCCGGAGGTCTGGCCCCACTTCTGCTCGGCCGAGGAGATGAACTCGTCGACGACGGTCTGCGCGCCGTTGACGAAGTCGCCGAACTGGGCCTCCCAGACGACCAGGGAGTCCGGACGGGCCAGCGAGTAGCCGTACTCGAAGCCCATCGCCGCGTACTCGCTGAGCAGCGAGTCGTAGACGTTGAAGTGGGCCTGCTCGTCCGTCAGGTAGAGCAGCGGCGTGTAGTCCTCGCCGGTCTCCTGGTCGACCAGGACCGCGTGGCGCTGGCCGAAGGTGCCGCGGCGGGAGTCCTGGCCGGAGAGCCGGACCGGGGTGCCCTCCATCAGCAGGGAGCCGATGGCGAGGGTCTCGCCGAAGCCCCAGTCGATGGTGCCGTCGTCGATCGAGGCCGCGCGGCGCTGCAGCTGCGGCAGCAGACGCGGGTGGACCGTGACCCGCTCCGGGATGTTGACCTGCGACTCCGCGATCCGCTTCACGACCTCCTGGGAGACCGCGGTGGTCACGGCGACCGGGAACTGCGGCTTCGCGTCCGGGACCTGCGCCTGGGCCGGCGCCGAGGTGGCCTCGCGGACCTCCGCGAAGACCTTCTCCAGCTGGCCCTGGAAGTCCTGGAGGGCCTGCTCGGCCTCTTCCAGGGTGATGTCGCCGCGACCGATCAGCGACTCGGTGTAGAGCTTGCGCACCGAACGCTTCTTGTCGATCAGGGTGTACATCTGCGGGTTGGTGAACTGCGGGTTGTCGCCCTCGTTGTGACCGCGGCGGCGGTAGCAGATGAGGTCGATCACGACGTCCTTGTTGAACGTCTGGCGGAACTCGAAGGCGAGCCGCGCCACGCGGACGCAGGCCTCCGGGTCGTCGCCGTTCACGTGGAAGATCGGCGCCTCGATCATGCGGGCCACGTCCGTCGCGTACATCGAGGAACGCGAGGACTCGGGGGCCGCGGTGAAGCCGACCTGGTTGTTGATGACGATGTGGACCGTGCCGCCGGTGCGGTAGCCGCGCAGCTGCGACATGTTCAGCGTCTCGGCCACGACGCCCTGGCCCGCGAAGGCCGCGTCGCCGTGCAGGGCGACCGGCAGGACGGTGAAGTCCGTGCCGCCCTTGTTGATGACGTCCTGCTTGGCGCGGGAGACACCCTCCAGGACCGGGTCGACCGCCTCCAGGTGGGAGGGGTTGGCGACCAGGGAGACCTTGATCTGCTCGCCGTCGAGACCGGTGAAGGTGCCCTCGGCGCCCAGGTGGTACTTCACGTCGCCGGAGCCGTGCATCGACTTCGGGTCGAGGTTGCCCTCGAACTCGCGGAAGATCTGCGCGTACGACTTGCCGACGATGTTGGCGAGGACGTTGAGGCGGCCGCGGTGGGCCATGCCGATGACGACCTCGTCGAGGCGGGACTCGGCCGCCGAGTCGATGACCGCGTCGAGCAGCGGGATGACGGACTCGCCGCCCTCCAGGGAGAACCGCTTCTGGCCGACGTACTTGGTCTGCAGGAAGGTCTCGAAGGCCTCCGCCGCGTTCAGCCGGCGCAGGATGCGCAGCTGCTCCTCGCGCTCCACGCGCGCGTGGGGACGCTCGACGCGGTCCTGGATCCACTTGCGCTGCTTCGGGTCCTGGATGTGCATGAACTCGATGCCGGTGGTGCGGCAGTACGAGTCGCGGAGCACGCCGAGGATGTCGCGGAGCTTCATCATCGACTTGCCGGCGAAGCCGCCGACCGCGAACTCGCGCTCCAGGTCCCACAGGGTGAGGCCGTGCTCGGTGATGTCCAGGTCGGGGTGCTTGCGCTGCTTGTACTCCAGCGGGTCGGTGTCGGCCATGACGTGGCCGCGGACCCGGTAGGAGTGGATCAGCTCGAAGACCCGCGCGGCCTTGGTGACGTCGTCGTCGTGCGAGGCGTCGATGTCCTTGAGCCAGCGGACCGGCTCGTAGGGGATGCGCAGCGACTTGAAGACGTCGTCGTAGAAGCCGTCCTCGCCGAGGAGGAGGTTGGCGACGATCCGCAGGAACTCGCCGGAGGCCGCGCCCTGGATGACCCGGTGGTCGTAGGTCGAGGTCAGGGTCATGACCTTGGAGATGCCCAGCTTGTTCAGGGTGTCCTGGGAGGTGCCCTGGAACTCGGCGGGGTAGTCCATGGAGCCGACGCCCATGATGACCGACTGTCCGGGCATCAGACGCGGCACGGAGTGGACGGTGCCGAGGCCGCCGGGGTTGGTCAGGGAGACCGTGACGCCGGTGAAGTCCTCCATCGTCAGCTTGCCGACGCGGGCGCGCTTGACGATGTCCTCGTAGGCCTGCCAGAACTCGAAGAAGTTCAGGGTCTCGGCCTTCTTGATGCCGGCGACGACGAGCTGGCGGTCGCCGTTGGGCTTCACCAGGTCGATCGCGAGGCCGAAGTTCACGTGCTCCGGCTTGACCAGGGTCGGCTTGCCGTCCTTCTCCGCGAAGGAGTGGTTCATCGTCGGCATGGCCTTGATCGCCTGCACCATCGCGTAGCCGATCAGGTGCGTGAAGGAGATCTTCCCGCCCCGGGCGCGCTTGAGGTGGTTGTTGATGACGATCCGGTTGTCGAAGAGCAGCTTCACCGGGACGGCGCGGACGGACGTGGCCGTCGGCATCTCCAGCGAGGCGTTCATGTTCTTCGCGACGGCGGCGGCCGGGCCGCGCAGGGTGACCAGCTCGGGGCCGGCGGGCGCCTCGGTGGCGGGGGCCGCGGCCGGCTTCGCCGGGGCGGCCTTCGCGGGGGCCGGGGCGGCCGGAGCGGCCTTCACCGGAGCCGGGGCGGCGGCCGCGGGCTTGGCCGCGGTGGGGGGCGGCGGCCGGCGCGGGCACGGAGGCCGGAGCGGCGGGCGCGGCAGGTGCGGCCTGTGCGGGGCCCGCCTGCGGCGCGGCGGGCGCGCTCGGGGTGGTCGGCGTGGTGGCGGCCGGGGCGGGGGTCTCCGCGCCACCGGGCTTGTAGTCGGCGAAGAAGTCCCACCAGGCACGATCGACCGAATTCGGGTCCTGGAGGTACTGCTGGTAGATCTCGTCGACGAGCCACTCATTGGCACCGAAGGCGGCGGCGGGGGACTTCCCCTGCCCGTCCTGGTCGGTCGGGGAGCTCGGGGTACTGGGGGACTGAGACGACACGGCGGCAACCGCCCTCTTCCGCTTCACAAGGTGATGGACAGCGGAAATAAAGGCTACGCCTCCCTGGCCTGGAGGTGCAGGCCGGGCACTCCAACGTCGCGCAAGTCACACTTGACGGGGTGTTTCGCCGCTGTGAATGGCGGGAAACAAGCGTGGTTCCGGTGCAGTGAGGGTACGGAGCAGCGTGGCTGCGGCCCGCTGGACCGCACCCCTGACCGGTTCCGCGCGTCACCTGTACGAATCCCGCACGGGGCAGTCGTACACGTACACGCAGAACGAGAGCTTCCGGTTCGAACCCTACGTCAATCCCGTGCGGGAAAGCTGCCCGGAAGAGTGAGCTGAATGCGGCATCCACGTGACGATTCGGCCACGCCGATGTGACCGCCGTGCAGATCCACCGCCCAGCGCGCGATGGCCAGGCCGAGACCGGTGCCGCCGTCGCTGCCCGGGCCCTGCTGCGCCGGGACCGCGCCCCGGTTGAAGCGCTCGAAGACCTTGTGCCGCTCCGACGCCGGGATCCCGGGGCCCTCGTCGGCGACCTCGAGGACCAGCGACTCGGGACACAGGCCGCGCCGGGCCCGTACGGTCACGCGCCCGTGCGGCGGGGAGTGCTTCACCGCGTTGTCGATCAGATTGGCCATCACCTGGTGCAGCCGCTCCGCGTCCGCGTGCGCGGTCAGCTCGGGCGGCGAGACGTCCAGGTGCAGATGCACGTCGGTGCGGCGGTGCAGGCCGGAGGTGGAGGACAGACCGCGCTGGGAGGCGGCGAGATTGGCCTCGCGCAGCACCCCGGACAGATACGGCCACACCTCGAAGCGGGTGCGCCGGAGCGTGACGACACCGTTGTCGAGCCGTGACAGGTCGAGCAGCGTCTCCACCAGCCGGCCGAGCCGCTCGGTCTGCTTCAGGGCCGTGCGCATGGTCTCCGGGTCGGCCTCGGAGACACCGTCCACGACGTTCTCCAGGAGCGCCCGCAGCGCGGCGATGGGGGTGCGCAGCTCGTGCGAGACATTGGCCACCAGCTCCTTGCGGTGCCGGTCCACGGCCTCCAGGTCGTCCGCCATGCGGTTGATCGTGGAGGCCAGGTCGCCGAGCTCGTCACGGCGGTCGGCGCCGCGCACCCGGCGGCTGAAGTCGCCGTCCGAGATCGACCCGGCGACATGGTTCATCTCGTCGAGCGGCGCGGTCAGCGACTGCGCCACGAACTGGGTGATCAGCAGGGTCGCGATCATCGCGAAGATCGTGATGTAGCGGAACTCGGTCGAGGTGCGGATCGCCACCAGGGCGAGGCCCGAGGTCAGCAGGACCGCCCCGACGACCAGGGCGCCCAGCTTGGTCTTGATCGAGATCGCTATCCGGTGCCGCCGCCGGCGGCGGGCGAGCGGCCCGCGGGGGGCGCTCGGCGACTCGGGGCCCGCCGGTCCTTCGGGTCCCTGTGGTCCGTCGGGTCGCTCCGACCCCGCTGGTCCCTCCGGCCCCCTGGGCCCCCGCCGGCTCACGGCGCCGGGGTCTCCAGGGCGTAGCCGACGCCATGGACCGTACGGATCCGCTCGGCGCCGATCTTCCGGCGCAGCGCCTTGATGTGGGAGTCCACGGTCCGGGTACCGGAGGCGTCCGCCCAGTCCCACACCTCGGCCAGCAGCTGCTCGCGGGAGAGCACCGCGCGCGGGGTGTTCGCCAGGCAGACGAGCAGGTCGAACTCGGTGGGCGTCAGATGCACGTCCTCCGCGCGGACCCGGACCCGGCGCTGCGCGTGGTCGATCTCCAGCTCGCCGAGCCGCAGGATCCCGCTGCGCGGGGTGACGGCGGCGAGCGCGGCCCGCTCCACCCGGCGCAGCAGCACGTGCACCCGGGCGGCCAGCTCGCGCATGGAGAACGGCTTCGTCATGTAGTCGTCGGCGCCGACGCCCAGGCCGACCAGCATGTCCGTCTCGTCGTCCCGCGCGGTGAGCATCAGGACCGGGACGGGGCGCTGGGCCTGCACCCGGCGGCAGACCTCCAGGCCGTCGAAGCCGGGCAGCATCACGTCGAGCACCATCAGGTCCGGCTGCCACGCCTCGGCGGCGTCCACCGCGGCCGGGCCGTCGGTCGCGGTCTGCACCAGGAAGCCCTCGGCCCGCAGCCGCGCGGAGATCGCCTCCACGATCGTGGCGTCGTCCTCGACGACCAGGACGCGGCGCTGAGCTCCCGGAGTCGTCGCCGCACCGTGGTTCGTGGTGTGTGTCTGCTCCATTGCCCCGCCTCGCGTCGCCAACATCGGTGCAGCAGCCTAGAGGCAGCGGCGCCGTCAAGGCTACGCAGGCGATCCGGCGGGGCGGACGGCGAGGTGGACCACGTCGGGGACGCCCCGGGCAACGGGGATCTCTTCCGTCCGTACCCCGCTGAATCCGGCATTCCGCAACGAGCCTTCGAAATCGGCGGAGGGCTGCGCGGACCACACGGCGAGGATTCCGCCCGGCTTCAGGCGGGCCGCGCAGGCCGCCAAACCCTCGGCGGAATAAAGGGATTCGTTGTCCTCGGTGACCGTCCAGTCCGGCCCGTTGTCGATGTCCAGACACAGCGCGTCGTAGGTGTCCGGTGAGGTGCGGACGTACTCCACCAGGTCCGTGTGCAGGATCACGGTGCGCGGATCGGCGAGCGCCTGGCCCGACACGGTGGCCAGCGGACCCTGCCGGTGCCAGTCGATGATCGCCTCCTCACGCTCGGCGACGGCGATCCGTCCCCAGCGCGGATCGGCGGCGGCGTGCGCCAGCGAGAAGCCGACACCGAGACCGCCGATCAGGACGGCGGCGCCCGGCCGCCGCTCCTCGGGCAGGGCGTCCATCGCCGCGTCCACGAGCAGCCGCTCCGAGCGCCCGTCGGAGGTGTCCATCAGGAAGGTGCCGTTGGCGATGATCTCGTAGTGGGTGCGGTCCCCGGCGTGCGCGGCGTCCCGCCGGCGCAGGACGACCTCTCCGTACGGGCCCTCGCGGCGGTCGAGGGTGACGGGGCTGGTCATGCTCACTCCCTGGCTCGGTGCGTACGTGTCCGACCCGGCCATCCTCCGGAAGGCGGGGCGGCCGGGACAAACCCTTATCGGCGCTTTCCGGACAGGGCGCGCGGACGGGGCGCGGCCGCGGGGCGCGCACCTCAGGGCGTGGCCTCAGGGCGCGGTCGGCGGGCCGCCGTCGGGGAGGGCGTCGAAGACCCGCTGGAGCGCGGGCGGGCGGTCCTCGCCGTCGCGGGTGAGGACGAGCCGGTGGGCGTACGTGACGGCGTACTCGAATCCGTCGGCGACCGGGCGGCCGGTGGGGCGGTCCGGAACCTTCGCGTACGCCGGGTCCTCCAGGGCGGCGCGGAGCTCGGCGACACGGGCCGGGGTCATCCGGCCGGTGCTCGGCTCGCCGGTGCCCCTGCGGAGGGTCCAGGAGCCGTCGTAATGGACGACCAGCTTGTTCCGGACGCCCGCGAAGCCGCCGCTGACGACGACCTCGACCAGGTCTTCCTGGGGGGCCGGCTGCTCGTCCCGGGTCTGCCCGTCCCGGGGTGCGGTGCTGCTCGGGCCGGGGGTGTCCGGGGGCGCCGCGGGGGCCTGGCCGCAGCCGGTGACCACGACGACCGCGGCGAGGACCGCCGCCGCTCCGTACCGCTTCACGTGCTCCATGGCCCGAGCATGCCCGCACTTCGGGGTCGTCCGCAGCCGGAACGAGTGAAGGGGACCGGTTCAGGCGGTGCGGACGATGCCGGTGAGCGGACCGCGGTGGTACCAGTCGAGGGAGTCGTAGAGCGCCATCCCGTCGGTCGTCGCCGACAGGACCCCGGTCTCGGCGCCGGCCTGCGCGGCGGCAGCCTCCAGGGTGCGCATCACATTGGCGCCGAGGCCGCGCCGCCGGTGGGCCGGATCCGTCTCTATCTGGTCCGCGACCGCCGTCTCCCCGGTCGGCGCGATCTGGCCGCGGGCCGCCAGGGTGCCGTCGGGGGCGAGGATGCGCACCCGGATCACCCCGTCGCGGGTCTCGGTGGTGCGCGCGTAGCCCTCGGGCGGCGCGGGCCGGACCGAGGGGTCGAGCCGCTTGGTCATCATGAAGCCGGGGTCGTCGGGCACCGTCCAGCCCTCGGTGATCCAGGGCGTCACCTCCTCGGGCGCGGCCATCACCTTCAGCCAGGCGCCCGGCTCGGCGATCCCCGCGCACAGCTTCCCGACGGACACCGCGTCCGGGTGCGGCAGCACGTGCCGGAAGACGTGCCCGGGGAGTCCGACGTCGATCCGGTAGCCCCAGGGCTCGACGACGGCGGGCGGGGTGCCCCGGGAGACGGTCCAGCCGGCCACCCAGGCCGATGTAATAGCTGCAATATCCATGAGGCCATTACATCGGCTGTTCACGGCCTGCGGAGAGGTGATCGCTCAGAGCGAACAGGGGGTGGGGAACATTCCTGGGCGCAGATGCATTGAGTCGGCATAGCTCAACTTGACTGCCGAAGGGGAGATCATGGCTGCTGAGTCCATGGCGTCCGCGCCGATCGCTCTGCCTGTGCTGCCGCTCGACGACGAGGTCGTGCTGCCCGGAATGGTGGTGCCGCTGGACCTGTCCGACAACGACGTACGGGCCGCGGTCGAGGCCGCGCAGGCCGCCGCGCGCGGCGGGACCGGGAAGCCCCGGGTGCTGCTGGTGCCGCGGGTGGACGGCACGTACGCCGGGACCGGTGTGCTCGGCACCGTCGAGCAGGTCGGACGGCTGTCCGACGGCGACCCCGGCGCCCTGATCCGCGCCCGCGGCCGGGTCCGCATCGGCGCCGGGACCACCGGCCCCGGCGGCGCCCTGTGGGTCGAGGGCACCGTCGTCGAGGAGGTCCTGCCCGAGCCGCTGCCCGGCTCCGTGACCGAACTGGTCAAGGAGTACAAGGCGCTGGCCACCAGCTGGCTGCGCAAGCGCGGCGCCTGGCAGGTCGTCGACCGCGTCCAGCAGATCGAGGGCGTCGGCGCCCTCGCCGACAACTCGGGCTACTCGCCCTTCCTCACCGTCGAGCAGAAGCTCGCGCTCCTGGAGACCGCCGACCCGGTCGCCCGCCTCAAGCTCGCCACCGCGCAGCTGCGCGAGCACCTGGCCGAGCAGGACGTCGCCGAGACCATCGCCAAGGACGTCCAGGAGGGCGTCGACAAGCAGCAGCGCGAGTTCCTGCTGCGGCGTCAGCTCGAAGCCGTCCGCAAGGAGCTGCGCGAGCTCAACGGCGAGGCCGAGGCCGACGAGACCGACGACTACCGGGCCCGCGTCGAGGCCGCCGACCTGCCGGAGAAGGTCCGCGAAGCGGCCCTCAAGGAGGTCGAGAAGCTGGAGCGGTCCAGCGACCAGTCCCCGGAGGGCTCCTGGATCCGCACCTGGCTGGACACCGTGCTCGAACTCCCGTGGAACGAGCGGACCGAGGACCGGTACGACATCCTGGGCGCCAAGGCGGTCCTGGACGCCGAGCACGCGGGCCTGGAGGACGTGAAGGAGCGCATCACGGAGTACCTGGCCGTCCGCAAGCGCCGGGCCGAGCGCGGCCTCGGCGTGGTCGGCGGCCGCCGCGGCGGCGCGGTGCTCGCGCTCGTCGGCCCGCCCGGCGTCGGCAAGACCTCGCTCGGCGAGTCCGTCGCGCACGCGATGGGCCGCAAGTTCGTCCGGGTCGCCCTCGGCGGCGTGCGGGACGAGGCGGAGATCCGCGGCCACCGGCGCACGTACGTCGGCGCGCTGCCCGGCCGTATCGTCCGGGCGATCAAGGAGGCCGGGTCCATGAACCCGGTGGTCCTGCTCGACGAGATCGACAAGGTCGGCTCCGACTTCCGGGGCGACCCGGCGGCGGCGCTGCTCGAAGTCCTCGACCCGGCGCAGAACCACACCTTCCGCGACCACTACCTGGAGGTCGAACTCGACCTGAGCGACGTGGTCTTCCTGGCCACGGCGAACGTCCTGGAGGCCATCCCGGAGGCCCTGCTCGACCGCATGGAGCTGGTCCGCCTCGACGGCTACACCGAGGACGAGAAGGTCGTCATCGCCCGTGACCACCTGCTGCCCCGGCAGCTGGAGCGGGCCGGCCTCGCCGAGGGCGAGATCGTCCTGGAGGAGTCGGCGCTGCGCAAGCTGGCCGGCGAGTACACCCGGGAGGCGGGCGTCCGCACCCTGGAGCGCTCGATCGCCCGGCTGCTCCGCAAGGTGGCCGCCCAGCACGAGCTCGGCGAGCGCGAGCTGCCCGCCACCCTCGGCGAGGACGACCTGCGCGGCCTGATCGGCCGGCCGCACCACGTGCCCGAGTCCGCCCAGGACCCGGCCGAGCGCCGTACCTCGGTGCCCGGTGTGGCCACCGGTCTCGCCGTCACCGGCGCGGGCGGCGACGTGCTCTTCGTCGAGGCCTCGCTGGCCGACCCGGAGACCGGCGCGGCCGGACTGACCCTCACCGGTCAGCTGGGCGACGTGATGAAGGAGTCCGCGCAGATCGCGCTCTCCTTCCTCCGCTCGCACGGCGCGGAGCTGGAGCTGCCCGTCACCGGTCTCAAGGACCGCGGCGTGCACATCCACTTCCCGGCCGGCGCGGTCCCGAAGGACGGCCCCAGCGCGGGCATCACGATGACCACCGCCCTCGCCTCGCTGCTCAGCGGCCGGCAGGTGCGCACGGACGTCGCGATGACCGGCGAGGTCTCCCTCACCGGCCGGGTCCTCCCGATCGGTGGCCTGAAGCAGAAGCTCCTCGCCGCCCACCGCGCGGGCATCACGACGGTCGTGATCCCCAAGCGCAACGAGGCCGACCTCGACGACGTCCCCGCCGAGATCCTCCAGAAGCTGGAGGTCCACCCGGTCACGGACGTCCGCCAGGTCCTGGAGATCGCGCTGACCCCGGCGGAGCTCGCGGTGAGCGCGGCGGCGTGACGGCCGGTCCGGCCTGACGGCCGGTCCGGTGGGGCGCGTTCCGCGTGGGGCGCGCCCCACCGGCCGTCTCAGGCGGGGGTGGTACGGCGTACGGCGTCGGCGACGACCGAGGCGAGACCCGGGGCGCCGTCCCGCGCGGCCCGCTGGAGGTCGGCCCCGGTGCCCCGGGCGAACAGCAGCTCCAGTCCGCGCACGGTCCGGTCCAGGTCGCCGGCGGCCCGCAGGGCCGGGGTGACATGGTGGAGCAGGGCCTCCAGGACGGCCGCCGCCGGGGCCGGCTGCCAGGTCAGCGGGTGCAGCAGCTCGCCCCGGAGCCCGTATCGGCTGGCCCGCCAGGACGCCAGGCGCAGCACGGCGGTCGGAACGGGATCGGCCTCCCGGCCCGCCCGCCAGGACCTCGCCTCGGTGTCCACCAGGGCGCGGACGAGGACGGCCAGGAGCACCCCGTCCTCGACGTGCTGGCACACATCGCCGACCCGCACCTCCACCGTCGGGTATCGGCGGGACAGCCGGGCGTCGAAGTAGACCATGTG
This sequence comes from Streptomyces fradiae, assembly GCF_041270065.1. Classification (NCBI taxonomy): domain Bacteria; kingdom Bacillati; phylum Actinomycetota; class Actinomycetes; order Kitasatosporales; family Streptomycetaceae; genus Streptomyces; species Streptomyces fradiae. The sequence goes on from NZ_CP065958.1 coordinate 5,437,390, forward strand.
GTCGTCGACGAGCACCTCGCTCGCCAGCATCGCCCGCGTGGTCTCCTCGTACGCCGCGACGTCGCCGTACAGCTCGCTCGGCCCGCTCATCGGCCAGCGCGACCAGAGCTGGTGGCGCCAGCTCGCGTAGCCGGTGTCCCGGCCCTGCCAGTACGGCGAATTGGCGCTGAGCGCGAGGAGCGGCGCGAGCCAGGGCCGGAGCCGGTCGAGGACCCCGACGCCCTCCTCGGCGGAGGCGAGATGGACGTGCACGTGACAGGCGCAGGTGAGCTTGTCGTCGACGAGCCGGGCGAACCGGTCCTCGATCCGCCGGTAGCGGTCGGCCGGATTGAGCAGCGGGTCGAAGCGCACCGGCGCGGTCGCGAGGGCCGCGACGGCCGCGCCCGCCTCCTTGGCGGCGGCCGCGGCGGCGGTCCTGGCCTGCCGCAGCCGCTCGTCGAGCTCGGCCGAGGTGGCGCAGGGCGGGGTGGCGATCTCCAGCATCTCGCAGAACAACTCGGACTTCGCCGGCTCGCCCCGCTCCGCCGGCCGCAGCACATCGGCGTGCCAGGCGGCGATCTCGGTGACGGCGCCGGACAGCGGCCGGGGCATCCCGCTCTCGGGATCGACGAGGAGCAGTTCCTCCTCCACCCCGACCGTGCGCGGCCCATCTCCGCGGTGGTAGACCCACCGCTGCTGCTTCCGCATGGAGTGCTCACCTTCGCGATCGGACGACGTGCGCTGACGGCCGTTCGAACAGAGCTCTCCCGAAGCTTGTCCACGGAACCACCCACTCCCACCCGTCCTGGTGCGGATGGCGCGAAATCGACACCCGATGGAGCGACGGAGGGTACGAGGGCGACGCACACCTCGGGCGCCTCCCGCGTGGCCTGTCCGGCAGACGGGGCGGCAGGCGCTGTTTACTGAGCCGCCTCGCCCACCACTTCATTGATGGGCACGCCTGCTGATTGCGAGCTGAAACTAATGAGATTTCGCGCCTCGGCGTCGATGACTGCGAGACCGCTCCCTCCCTTGATCTGACCAAAGGCGAGCCAGTGAATCTTCCACTCGTCGTCGACTGATTTCGCGACCAGCTCGAGTTCGACCGGTGTACCCGAGCCGACCGCGGCTGCCTGACGGAACATTCTGGCTGCCTCTTCCCTCGTCACTCTGGGGGCAGGAAGAGCGGGATCATCGATATCGCGCATGATGAGCTGGGTCATCGCTCCGGAAGGGTCGACCTGAATGTCGAGCCGCATCGGCATCATCACGCCATCCTTGTTGTGGCGGCGCCAGCTTGTCATCCAGCCCATCTCGGCCTTGGCCCCCACGGGCGACGTGACGGGTTCGGCGCCGCCCAGGGCCCATGGGGCGTGGTCCTTGGCATACGAGAGAGCGAGATCCTGTGCCGCCTGCGCGTTGATGGGGCGACCGACAGGTTTGCCGCCGAGCGGATACCCGGTGGAGCCGTTCCCGCTCGACATGTCGAGGGACGCCTTGAAGGTTCTGCGATCCGGCCAGCTCAACTCGGCGAACCCCACGTCGAGGTTGGCCATCACCGTGCCGGCATCACCACTCGGGCCTCGCGCAAAATCGATGCTGTTGATTTTGAAATGGTTGCCGAATGCGGATGCGACGGCCTTGCGAGCCGCGCCTTGCTGGTCTTCGTTTGCGTCGACGACAGCGACTGTATATGCCACTTTCTCGGGGTGAATGAACGCAACCCAAAGGCCGATGAGGAGCGCGGCAGAACCCAGCCACACGGTGACGAGTGGGCGCGTGGCGTAAAGCAGGCGCACCGAACCTCCGGAGTCGTCGATCCTTGTCACGACCCATCCGACGGCGGCGCCGGCGGCAACTCCGAGAGTGTTCATCAGCAGGTCGCTCGTGTCGCAGCCCCGCCCCAGGAAGGTCAGTGTGGCCTGGGCGGTTTCAATGCCGGTGGTCAGCAGGAAGCCGCCGATGAGGGTTCCCAGGATGTTGCGTGTCGCCAACACGCCGAGGAGGCCGACCGGGAGGAAGAGTCCAGCGTTCAGGATTCCCTGGGATGTCGTGAGGGGCTCGGTTATGTCGCTGTTCACGATGCAGATCCGCGACTGTTCCGTGGGCGATCCGGTCGACCACAGCGTCAGAGAGACGACGGCGGTGACGGCTGCCGCGAGCAAGGCGTGGAACGCGGGGCGCTCGGTTTCTCTCGATCGCGCGATGCGAAAGCGCAGAGCTCCCACGGACAAGGCGATGAGGGTGGCCAAGAGCACGAACATCTCGTGCCCTTTGAATACCGCGTACAGCAATTCAGGGTCTCTCTAGGCGATGGCAGCGCGATGTGATGCGTCCCGGTGCGGTAGCGCACCGGGACGGGAAGCAGGTCGGACGCGAACCGTGTCAGCAGCTGCTGGAGGTGGCGGCAGGCGTCTGGTAGGTCGTTCCGGATGTGTAGAGAAGCCCGTTGGTGGGGTAGCACGGATTGGCGACCCCGCCCCACAGGGCGTAAGCCTCTACCGACGTCGTGATGGTCTGGGACGCCTTGTAATGGGTGCTGCCGCTACGGAGATATCCCAACTTCCCAGTGATGGCGCTTCCGCCCGTCTTGCGGTACACGACCGAGATCGTCTTACCACCGTCTCCGAGGTGGATCGAGAGGTAGCCGTTGGAGAGCGTGGTGCAACGATCGCCGCGCGTGATGTATCCGTCGCTGGGGCAGGTGGTGACCTGCGCGCCTGCGGTTCCGGCGCTCGCTGTGGAGGCGGCTCCCAGTACCGGTACCAGCGTGATCGCGGCCGCGACAGCAACCTTGGAGGCCGATATGCGCATGTGAGAATCCTCAACTTACTTCAAATTGGCATGAGTCTGCGATTCTTCAGCTACGCGGCCGACGAGCAAGAATGTAAACGGGGACTGTGTCAGGTTCAGGGGGTCAATGGCTGATAGGGCGTCAATGTGGCCGGAAGTGGAACCCTCCTGTTCGCCGTTAACCCCCGTTCGGGGGAATCTCCGGGTCCGGGTGCTTTGGGTGAGGGGGAGTCCGTAGAGTCGGTGGTGGCTACGGGGGTGGCAACTGCGCTGCAGGGTTGGGGAGTTAAACCATGGCCAAGGCTAAGCGGCAGGAAGCGTGGGAGTTCTTCGGTGAGCTGCTGAAGGAGCACCGGGAGGCGGCGGGGCTCACGCAGAGCGAGTTGGGTGCGCGGGTGTTCGTCTCCGGGGCGTACATCGGGTTGTTCGAGCAGGGGGTCCGGAAGCCGCAGCTGGAGCTGGCGACGATGTTCGACGAGGTGCTGAAGACGGGGCACCTGTTCGAGAAGACCTGGCGGAGGTTGATCAACAAGTCGCCGTACGCGTCGTATTTTCAGGCGGCGGCCGAGCTGGAGGCCGTGGCGACGAAGATCTGCGAGTTCGCGCCCACCGTTGTGCCTGGCCTGCTGCAGACGCCGGCCTACGCGCGGGTCGTCACCCTCGCCAGCAACCCGCTCGCCACCGATGAGTACGTCGAGGACACCGTCAAAGGGCGGATGGAGCGGTCTGTGATCCTGAAGGACGCGACACGGCCCGTGTACTGGGTCATCCTCCACGAGACGGCGCTTCGCATCCCGGTCGGCGGCCCGGCGGTGATGGCCGAGCAACTGGACCACATCGCGGCGCACGTGCGCGAGCGCAAGGCGCTGGTTCAGGTTCTGCCGTTTGCTGCGGGGGCCCACACCGAGATGGGGAACATGATCCAGCTCATGGAGTTCGAAGACGCGCCTCCAACGGCCTATACGGAGGCGCTGTTTTCGGGGAATCTGCTGGACGATCCGGCAGTGGTGAAGCGTTGCCAGGCGGCCTACGATCTGCTGAGGGCCGCCGCGCTGTCGCCGGAGGCGTCCCTGGCCCTGATCGAATCGGCGGCGGAGGACTACAGACGATGCGCGACTACGACCTGAACAACGCCCACTGGTTCAAGAGCTCCTACAGCGACGGCGACTGCGGAAGTTGCGTCGAGGCGTCGTATGACTTCGCTGACGCCGGCTGGCGCAAGAGCTCCTACAGCGATGGCAACGGCGGCTCCTGCGTAGAGGTCCGGGACGACGTTCCCGGCGTCGTCCCGGTCCGCGACAGCAAGGTCCCCGCCGGGCCGGTCCTCGTGGTGGCCGCCCCGGCGTGGGAGTCCTTCGTCGCCGCCCTGAAGGCCTGACGCCTTAGCCCTCGTTGCGGCGGCGGGTCAGCAGGATGCTGCCCGCGCCGAAGGCGGCGAGTGCGCCGGCGCCCGCGAGGGCGAGGGGGAGGGGGGAGGAGGGGGTTTCGGTGGTGTCGGCGGAGAGGGCCGGGGGCTGTTCGTCGCCGCCGTGGCCCGCGTGGCTGACGGTGGAGAGTGAGGCGCCCGCGGCGATCTTCGACTCCGTCGGGGCCTGCGCGGCCGTGGTGGTGGTCGCGCTGCCGAAGGTGACGTCCGAGCAGCTGTAGAAGGCCTCGGGGCTGTCGTTGCGCTGCCAGACCATGTAGACGATGTGGCGGCCGGTGCGGGACGGCAGGGTGCCGTTGAAGGCGTAGTAGCCGTCGGTCGAGGTGCGGGTGGTGTTGTAGACGGCGGCGGGGGTGCTGTCGAGGTCCGACCACTTGAGCGGCTGCGTCGGGTCGAAGCCCTGCTTGGTGATGTACATCGTCATCGTGCCGGAGTGCGGGGCGGTGACGCGGACCTTGAAGCCGAAGGGGCCGGAGTTCACGGCGGTGGCCGGCCAGTCGGTGCGGGCCCAGTCGAGCGCGCGGTACTTGTCGCGGTTGGCCGAGCAGAGCTTGCCGTCCGGGATGACGGCCTGGTGGTTGCCGTCGGCGTTGGCGATGTTGACCTCGTTCCAGTCGTACAGCGGCTGGGTGCCGGAGTCGGCGACGAGGTCCTTGCACACCTGCGAGTCGGGGGACTCAGGCCCCTCGGCGTAACAGGCGGCGATCCGGCTGACCGGGTTGAACACGGCACCGTGGGCCTGCGCGGCGGTCGGCGTGAGGGAGACGAGCGCGGCGGCGGAGACCGCGGCGAGGGCGGCGGTGGTGCGGCGAGGGGACGGCATGCGGGGGCTCTCTCTCGTGCATGGGGGAGGACGGGTCGAGCAACACACGTGCGACGCACGGGAGTTGCGGCCTCCCTGTGGCGCCGCCAAGAGGGTCGCATTGGTCCATACCAATAGGCAAGAGGGGGTGACCCGTGAACGCGAGGAGGCGGGGCCCCGGGGTGCCGCCGCCCCGGAGCCCCGCCGCGTACCGGCGGACGGATCGCTTCGTCAGCCGTTCGCGAGCGCCTGCACCCGCGAGAGGTCGCCGTTGAAGTGGTTGTGGTCGCCGACCGTCGGGCCGGTCGAGGTGTACTGCCACATCGTGTAGTAGCCCCAGCCGGCCGGGAGCTCGCCGACCGTGGAGTTGTAGCGCGCGACCCACAGCGGGTTGGTGGTGGCGAAGCCGCCGTAGTTGCCGGTGCACTGCTTCCACCAGCTGGTGGCCGTGTAGATCACCGGGTCGCGGCCGGTCCGGTACTTGTAGCGGTTCACGAAGTCGCGGATCCAGGAGACCATCCCCGACTGCGTCTTGCCGTAGCAGGTCGCGCCGTACGGGTTCCACTCGATGTCGAGCGCGCCGGGCAGCGTCTTGCCGTCCTTCGACCAGCCGCCGCCGTTGTTCACGAAGTAGTCGGCCTGCGCCGCGCCCGTCGTGGTGTCTGGCGTGGCGAAGTGGTACGAGCCGCGGATCATGCCCACGTTGTACGAGCCGTTGTACTGCTGCGCGAAGTAGGTGTTCTTGTAGTAGGTGCCTTCCGTCGCCTTGACGTAGGCCCACTTCACCCCGCTGTTCCACAGCGTCGACCAGGCGACGTTCCCCTGGTGGCTGGAGACGTCCACGCCCTCGGTCTGGACGGCCTGGATCGAGATGCCGCCGGGCGCCGTGCCCTGGCCGTCGTGGGCGATCACGCCCATGCCCATGTAGGCGGAGCCGCGGGCGGGGACCTGCTTGGCGGCCGGGGCGGCCTTCGGGGTCTTGGCGTCGGGGTCCGGCGCGGCGCTCGCGGTGCCGGAGAGGGCGAGGGGGAGGGTGAGGGTCAGGGCCGCGAGAGCGGCGCCGGCGAGGGTCGTTCCGGATCTGTGCACACGCATCGCGTGCCTCCGAGGGGCTCGGCGGGGGAACCAGGACGGGGGAACCAGGACGGAGCTGTCCGCGTCAAAGCTGGCGCGGACATGTCATGCGGTGTCGCCGGAGACGACGCTACGCACGTAGACCCGCCGGGCGGAAGAGGGCCCGGCGGCTGCCGTTGGTCTACGCCTGCGAAATACTGAAAGAGCTGCGGCGATGGCCGCCGGCGTAAGAAACTTTCAGCGAGCGGAAAGCGCGCGAGGGGTGCTGACGTGCACGTAAGCGGTACGGGGAGTGAAGCCGGACCCAAGAGCGGGAGTGGTGTGGACCAGGAATTCCTCGCCCTGGAACGCGAACTGGCGGTCTTTCTGCGCCGTGCCCGCGCCCAGTCCGGCGAGATGGCCCGCGAGGTCCACCCCGAACTGGAGCCCGCCGCCTACGGACTCTTCGTCCGGCTCGACGACGCCGGACCCCAGCGCGCCACCGACCTGGCGGGCTACTTCGGCGTCGGCAAGGCCACGATGAGCCGCCAGCTGCGCGCCCTGGAGGACCTCGGCCTGGTCGCCCGCGACCCCGACCCCGCCGACGGCCGCGCCTCCCTGGTCCGGCTCACCGAGGAGGGCCAGGGCCGCTTCCGCCACGTCCGGGACGCCCGCCGCGAGCGGTACGTCCGCAAGCTCGCCGACTGGGACCGCGCCGAGGTCGCGGAACTGGCCCGGCTGCTCCACCACTTCAACGTACGGTCGGCGGAGGGCTGAGGGCGGCCCGGGGCGCTCACAGCTCCGCGTAGACCGCCGTCGCGTCGTCGTGGAGCTTCCAGCGGTGTACGCCGCCGGCCGCCGCGTCCGCCGCCTCCAGGACCCGCACCCGGCGCAGCAGCCCGTACGCGCCCTCCTTGTCGAGGACCGCGAAGAGGTCCGTCCAGTCGCCGGCCCGGAACAGCTCCACCCAGCGGGTCGCGCCGTCGCTGAGCGCCGCAAGGGCCCGTACGGCCGAGCGCGGGCTCGTCCCGGTCACCGCGCGGGCGGCGACGGAGGGGTCGGCGGCGGCCGTGAAGAAGCCGCCCTCCGCGTTGCGCAGCCGGTCCGTGGCCGCCAGGGAGCGGCGCACCTCCTCCGGCACCCGGTCGAGCCGGTCGTCGAGCACAGCCCGTACCGCGCCGTCCGGGGCGGCGAGGAGCAGCGCCGCGTCGGACAGCACCAGGTGCTCCACCGTGGCCTCGTCCCAGCGCGCCATGGCCACCGTCGCCTGCGGAGTACGGACGTGAGAAAGGTCACAGGTGTTCCGGTGGGCGTCCGCGGTGCGCCGGATTGCCAAGGAGAGAATCCCGGACAGCGTCAGATCGCGCCGGGAAGCGGACAGTTCCGTCAAAGCGCCGCCCAGCCGGGCGGTGAACCAGGGCACCCCGTGCACACAACCGTCGTCGCCCGCCGGGGGCGTCACCCCGTCCAGGACCACGACCGTCCCGCCCGCCCCCGCGGCGGGCAGAGCTGCGGCCGCCCAGTCCTCATTGGGGCGTTCGGGACTGCCGGGGAGGGTCACCGCTTCCGTGCGCATGATCCACAGTCTGCCCCGCGCGGCCTCGCCGGACGACCCGCCTGCATCACTCCTTCACACCGCCTCCAGGCGCCCGAAAATGGCCTGTACCAAAGGCGCCTGACGGGGGTGGAGGCCCGGAAGTGAAGGCTCCGGGAAGCTGCGGGCGGGCATCCTGCCAAAGCCCGCGCGGAAGATCCAACCGGCGGTAAGCCGGACACACCCGTACCCGCGGGCGGGAGTTGTTCGCCAACTACGGAGTGTTGTTCACTCGTTCGGGTGGCGGAGCGGCCGATGCCAGACCCCTGACCAGAACCGCTGAAATGGTCGGAAGACACACCAGGGGTGGGGGCTCTTACATGTGACCGGTCGTCACCTCTGCTTCATGGGCGGACGAGTCAAGAATGCGAGCACCGGTGCAGAAGAAGCGGCCTCGGAGCAACAACGGCACGCGGAGCCAGACCCCCGGTGACCCGCAGAACCCCGGGCTGCCCGCGACCCCCGCGGCCCCCGGCGCCACGACCCCCGGTCCCGGTGCGACGACCCCTGCCGCCGCGGCCCCGGCCGGCCGCGCCAAGCGCGTCCGCAGCCGGCTCTTCGCCGGCGTCGCCCTGGTCGGCGTCACCGTGCTCGCCGCCGGCGCCCCCATGGTCCTCACCGCCTCCGCCGACCTCGACGAGTCGGTCGACCTGGTCGCCCTCGCCGAACTCGACCGCCAGGCCGTCACCCTCGCCCACTCGCTCTCCGACGAGCGCGACGAGGTCGTCGCCTACATCGCCGCCGGCCGCGACGAGCAGACCGGCAGCGCCAAGGACAAGCGCCGGATCACCGACGCCCGCTCCGCCCGGGTCGACCGCCAGATCGACGAGATCCGTGCCGCCGCCCCCGCCGAACTCCGCCGCGACCTGGCCGGCCTGCCCTCCATCCGGCGCACCGCGCTCACCGGCAAGGGCACCGCCCTGGAGGCCCACAAGGCCTACACCGACGTCATCGGCAAGCTCCAGGCCCTCGCCGACGCGCTCGCCGAACGCACCCCGGCCCGCGCCGCCGAGGCCCTGCGCGCCCCCGCCGCCCTCGGCCGCGCCACCGAGCAGGCCTCCGCCGAGCGCGGACTGCTGCTCGCCGCGCTGGCCGTCCCGCGCCCCGAGTCCGGCGGCACGACCCACTACGACCCGGCCACCGGCACCTACGTCACGGACAAGCCCGAGGGCGCGGAGGAGGCCGACCGCGCCCGCAACGCGCTCACCGCCGCCGCCCAGCAGGCCCGGGTCCGCGAACTCGCCGCCCTCGCCGACTTCGACCAGGCTGCCGCCGCCCCGGCCCGCGACTCCCTCGCCGCCACCGTCGCCGGCCCCGACGTCAAGAGCGCCGAGCGCTACCTCGGCAAGCTCACCGACCGGCCCGAGCTCTCCGAGTCCGAACTCGACACCGACCCGGTCAAGCTGGACGCCGCGCTCTCCGCCCGCATCGAGCAGATGCGCGGCGTCGAGTCCACCCTCGCCACCCAGCGGGTCGACGCCCTCTCCGCGCTCCGCGACGACGACGTCACCGCGCTCGAGGTCCGGATCGCCTTCCTCGGCGGCTGTCTGCTCGTCGCCGTCGGCATCGCCACCTACGTCGCCCGCTCGATGACCCGCCCGCTCGCCGTGCTCCGCATCGGCGCCGCCCGGCTCGCCGCCGCGACCGAGCCCGGCTCCGTACCGGACGGCGAGGCCGGCAGCCCGATCCGCTTCACCGGCCGCAACGACGAGTTCGCCCAGGTCGTACGGTCCCTCAACACCCTGCAGGGCCGGCTCGCCGAGCTCTCCGCCCGGGTCGAGCGGCTCGACGGCGAGCGCACCGAACTGGCCGCCGCCCGCGAGGCCGTCGCCGCCGAGCTGGCCGCCCAGCGCGCCGAGCTCCAGGGGCAGAACGCGCTGCTCACCGCCGAGCTGCAGCGGCTGCGCGGCACCGTCCAGCACACCTTCGTCAACCTCTCGCTGCGCAGCCTCGGCCTGGTCGAGCGGCAGCTCGGCGTCATCGAGAAGCTGGAGGAGCGCGAGCAGGACCCGGACCGGCTCGCCACCCTCTTCAAGCTCGACCACATGGCGACCGTCATGCGCCGCCACAGCGAGAACCTGCTGGTCCTCGCCGGGCACGAGCACCACCACGGCCACCCCGGCCCGGTGCCGCTGGTCGACGTGCTGCGCGCCGCCGTGAGCGAGATCGAGCGTTACGAGCGGGTGAGCATCCAGTCGCTGCCGCCGCACGCCCAGGTGGCCGGCTTCGCCGCGGACGACCTCAGCCACCTGATCGCCGAACTCCTGGAGAACGCCACCTCCTTCTCGCCGCCCGACACCCAGGTCCAGCTGTCCGGCTGGCTCCTGGAGTCCGGCGAGGTCATGCTCTCCGTCCAGGACGGGGGCATCGGTATCTCCGCCGCCCGCACCGCCGAGCTCAACGCGCGGCTCGCCGACCCCGGCGACCCGGCCGGCACCGGCGCGGACGGCGAGGGCCTGGGCATCCGGGTCACCGCGCTGCTCGCCGAGCGCCACGGCGTACGGGTCGAGCTGCGCGAGCACACCCAGGGCGGCACCACCGCCGTCGTGGTGCTTCCGCTGCCGCTGCTGCCCTCCGCCCCGCCGGCCACCGTCCCGCCGACCGTCACCCTGGCGGCGGGCGGCCACGTGCCCGTACTGACCCTGCCGGGCTCGGTCGCCGAGGCGAACTCCAACACCCTGCCCTCGCACCGCGACCCGCTGGTCGAGGCGGCGGAGCGGGCCATCGCGCAGGCGGAGGCGGAGCCGCCGCTTCCGGCCGCCGAGCCCGTACCCGTACGCGTTCAGGAGCCCGCGCCCGAACCCGTACCCGTACAGGAGTCCGTACAGGAGCCCGTACAGACCCTCGGCCTCGGCGAGTCCGTGTCCGAGACCACGCTCCAGGTGCGCCTGCCCGACCCGCCGGCCGAGCCCGACGCGCACGAGCGCGCCACCGAGGAGTTCGCGGCACCGGAGCCCGAGGTGACGTACGCGCCCGAGCCCGAGGCCGACCTCGTGTCCGGCCCGCGCTCCGGGCAGTGGGAGCGGGTCACCGACAAGGGACTGCCCAAGCGCACCCCGCGGACAGTGCGTCAGGCCGGTGCCCCCACCGCGCCGATACGACGCGGCGGCGTGGACGCCGAGGCGCTGCGCAGGCGCCTGGGCGGCTTCCAGCGAGGAGCCGAGAACGGCCGCCGCGACGTCGCGGCCGAGATCCGCGCCGCTGACGCAAGCCGTACCGAGGAGAAGACGGGGGACACAGTCGAGGAGGCACGCAGTTGACTGCGACCGGAACATTCGGACTGAGCAGCGAGGCCCGCAACCTGCAGTGGCTGCTGGGCAACCTGGTCGAGGAGGTGCCGGGCGTCCGCTCCGTCGCCGTGGTCTCCTCCGACGGCCTGCTCCTGCTGTCGTCGGACCCGGACGTCCCGACCGGGGCGCCCGAGGCGGCCGACCGGGCCGACGGGCCGCGCGGCTCCAGCGCCGACCTCGCCACCATCGTCTCGGGCATCGGCAGCCTCACCATCGGCGCCGCCCGGCTGATGGACGGCGGCGGGGTCAAGCAGACCATGGTCGCGATGGAGGAGGGCAGCGTCTTCGTCATGTCGATCAGCGACGGCTCGCTGCTCGGCGTGCACGCCACGCCCGACTGCGACATGAGCGTCATCGCGTACCACATGGCGCTCTTCGTGGGCCGCGCCGGCCACGTCCTCACCCCTGAGCTCCGCAGCGAACTGGCCAAGTCCGCCCGGTCCATGGAGAGCGCACAGTGACCGCCGCGTCGCACAGCCACCGGCTGCCGATACGCGGAGAGGGGCGCCGCCCCTCCCGGGTCCGCCCCTACTCGCTCACCGGCGGCCGCACCCGCTTCGGCCACGTCCTCCTCGTGGAGACCTTCGTGGCGGCCCTGGAGGCCGCGCCGGGGCGCAAGGCCCTCACGGACGGCGGGAAGGCCGCGCGCGGCCTGATGCCGGAGATGCGGGCCATCGTCGAGATCTGCCGCCGGATGCGGACGGTGGCGGAGATATCGGCGCTTCTGAAGATGCCGTTGGGTGTCGTCCGGGTGCTGCTCAGCGACCTGGCCGACCAGGGAAAGATCCGTGTGTACGGGACCGGTCACGGCACCGGCCAGCCCGACCGCGCGCTGCTCGAAAGGGTGCTGAGTGGACTCCGCCGTCTCTGAGGCGACTTCCGTCTCCGACGAAACCGAAGCGCCGGTGCTCACCGGCATCCCCGCCCAGCCCACGGCGGCCGAGCCCGAATCCGCGGCCGAGCCCGAACACGAGCCTGAACGTGCGGCCGAACCCGATCCCGAAGAGGGCGCCCGGGACTGGCAGCTGGACCACACCCGCGCCCCGATCGCGACCAAGGTCGTCGTCGCGGGCGGCTTCGGCGTCGGCAAGACCACCTTCGTCCGCGCGGTCTCGGAGATCACCCCGCTCCAGACCGAGGCGCTGATGACGCAGGCGAGCGAGGAGACCGACGACCTCACCGCCACGCCGGACAAGCTGACCACGACCGTCGCGATGGACTTCGGGCGGATCACCCTCGACGACGACCTGGTGCTTTACGTCTTCGGCACGCCCGGGCAGCAGCGCTTCTGGTTCATGTGGGACGACCTGGTGCGCGGCGCGATCGGCGCCGTCGTCATGGCCGACACCCGCCGGCTCACCGACTGCTTCCCCGCGCTCGACTACTTCGAGAGCTGCGGGCTGCCGTACATCGTGGCCGTCAACCACTTCGAGGGCACCGAGCGATTCGACGTGCCGGACGTCCGGGACGCGCTGACCGTGCCCGAGCACGTACCGGTCCTGATCATGGACGCGCGCAAGCGGTACAGCGTGGTCGAGACGCTGCTCGCGATGGTCGAGCACGCCCTCGAAGCCACCCCCGAATAGCCTGAAAAGTTCGACAGGAGCACCACCGCCCATGCGGAAGATCCTCATAGTCGGGGCCGGTCAGTCCGGCCTCCAGCTCGCCCTCGGACTGCAGTCGAAGGGCTACGAAGTCACCCTGATGTCCAACCGGACGGCGGACGAGATCCGTTCCGGGCGGGTCATGTCCACCCAGTGCATGTTCGACACCGCGCTCGGCCACGAGCGCGACCTGGGCCTCAACTTCTGGGAGTCGCAGGCCCCGCGGACCGAGGGCCTCGGCGTCTCCGTCGCCGGCCCCGCCGGCGAGCGCGTGATCGACTGGGTCGGCCGGCTCGACGGCTACGCGCAGTCCGTCGACCAGCGGGTCAAGATGGCCGGCTGGCTGGAGACCTTCGCCCAGCGCGGCGGCCAGCTGGTCATCCACGGCGCGGCCGTCGGCGACCTCGACTACTTCGCGCGCGGCTACGACCTGGTGCTTGTCGCCGCCGGCAAGGGCGAGCTGGTGTCGATGTTCGGCCGGGACGCGGAGCGTTCCCCGTACGCGGAGCCGCAGCGCGCGCTCGCCGTCGCGTACGTGCACGGGCTCGGCCCGCGCCCCGAGCACCCGGACTTCGACGCGGTGCGCTGCAACCTGGTGCCGGGCGTCGGCGAGCTGTTCGTGATGCCGACCTTCACCACCTCCGGGCGCGCCGACATCCTCTTCTGGGAGGGCGTCCCGGGCGGTCCGGTCGACGCCTTCCGCGGCATCAAGGACCCGGCGGACCACCTGGCGCTCACGCTTGAACTGATGGAGAAGTTCACGCCGTGGGAGTACGCGCGGGCCACGAAGGTCGAACTGACCGACGCGGGCGGCACACTGGCGGGCCGTTACGCCCCGACCGTGCGCAACCCGATCGGGCACCTCCCGGGCGGCGGTCTGGTGCTCGGCGTCGCCGACGTGGTCGTCGCCAACGACCCGATCACCGGCCAGGGCTCCAACTCGGCGGCCAAGTGCGCCGCCACGTACCTCGACGCGATCGTCGAGCACGGCGACCGGCCCTTCGACGAGGCGTGGATGCGGGCCACCTTCGACCGCTACTGGGAGACCGCCCAGCACGTCACGAAGTGGACCAACGCGATGCTCGGCGTCCCGCCGGAGCACGTCCTGAACCTGATCGGCGCGGCGGGGCAGCTGCAGCCGGTGGCCGACCGGTTCGCGAACGGCTTCGACAACCCGGCGGACTTCGAGAACTTCTTCTTCGAGCCGGAGAAGACCGCGGCCTACCTGGAGTCGGTCGCCGGGGCGGCCGGGGCCTGAGCCCGGCTGCCCTCCGGCGGCTGAGCCGGTTCGTCCGACAGACCCTCGTCCGCGCCGTCCGTGGCTCCCGCCGGGAGCTCGGGCGGCGCGAACGTGTCCAGGGGCCGAGCCGCCGGGTCCGGGCGTACGGCGCCGAGCAGCGGGTTGGCGGCGATCGGGGAGACCTTGATCCGGGCGCCGGGGCGCGGGGCGTGCACGACCATGCCGTCGCCGAGGTAGAGGGCGATGTGGGTGGCCTCGGGGAAGTAGACCACCAGGTCGCCGGGGCGCAGGTCGGTCAGCGCCACGTGCGGGAGGGTCTCCCACTGCTCCTGGCTGGTGCGGGGGAGCTCCCGGCCGGCCGCCGCCCAGGCCGCCTGGGTCAGGCCGGAGCAGTCGTACGTGTCGGGGCCCTCCGCGCCCCACTCGTACGGCTTGCCGACCTGCCCGACCGCGAAGCGCAGCGCCTCGCCGCCGGCCTGCGACGGGGTACGGGTCGGGTCGAGGGCGCCGTCGAGCGCGCCGGAGCCGAGCAGGGCGCTCTGGGCGCCGGCGGTCGCCTGCGTCTCCAGGGAGGCGAGCCGGGCGAGCTGGTCGGGGGAGAGGCCGGCGAGCAGCCGTTCGACCTCGCGGAGCTTCGCCTCGACCGTCTCCTTCTGCTTCTTCCGGCCGCCGAGCAGCGCGGTGCGGCGTTCCAGGGCGGTGCGGGAGGCGGCGGCGAGGGCGTCCGCCTGCTTCTCGGCGGTCTGCAGGCGGGCGACGGCGGCGGCCCGTTCGCGGGCGGCGCGGGCGAGCAGCCGGCGCTGGTCGAGGGCCTCGCCGGGGTCGGCGGAGAGCAGCAGTCCGAGGTACGGGGAGAGCTCGCCGCTGCTGCGGTACTGCTGGCGCGCGAGCCGCCCCACCTCGTCGCGGCCCTTCTGCAGCGCGGCGCGGGCGGTGGCAAGGCGGGCGCCGGTCTTCCGGGTGTCGGCGGCCTGTTTCTTCAGGGCCTCGTCGGCGGCGTTGTAGGCCTCGCTGGCGCGTTCGGTCTCCTGGTAGAGGGTGCGGAGCCGGGTGAGGAGGCCGCCGACGGAGTCGGTGGGGTCGGTGGGGGCGGCGGCGGCTCCGGCCGCTCCGGCGACCGTCGTCGACAGGGCCAGGACCCCCGTGAGGACCCCCGCCAGTGCTCCCGTACAGACCGTGCGCAGCAGGCGTCCCGGCACGTCACCACCTCCAGGTGGATGATGACGGGACGGATGGTGTGATTACCGGACCATCGGCGCGGTGCGCGGCGCGCTCACTCGGACGGCGCAGCGGGCTTGGGGCCGGGCCCGGGCTCGGGCTTGGGCCTGGGCGACGGTTTCGACCACGGCCACTTCAGCTCGCGCCGCTCGCGCCCGCCCGGCGCGTACTCGTACACCCAGCCGCGCTGCAGCCCGAGCCGCTTGGTGTAGCCGGCGGGCTCGCGGCGGTACGCGTACACGGTGGCCGGGTGCCCGTCGTGGGCCGGGACCGGCACCTCGTACCACTTCGGGGGGTGCCCGGTCGGGCCGACGAGCACGGGCAGGACCCGGCCGTCGAGGGGCCCGCCGCGGAAGGGGGTGTTCTCGCTCTTCACCCCACCAGTGTCCCCTCTGGCCCCTCTGGCCGGTTCAGAGGAGGTGCGCGGCCTGGCTCACCACGGGGATCACGCGCCTGGCCAGCCGGCCCACCGGGCCCGCGGCCCGCTCCTGGGAGAGCAGCCGGGCGACGACGTCGGCGGTCTCCGCGTCGCCGGCGGCGGTCGCGGTGAGCAGCGCGACCAGATGGTCGACCAGCCAGTCCCGCAGCTCGGCGGCCGGCGGGCGCTTGCCCTCGTCGACCCAGATCAGCGAAGCCGCCTCGACGGCCGCGATCCAGGTCCGCACCATCATCCCGAGCCGCGGCCCGGGCGCGCCCACGCCCAGATGGAAGAGGATCTGCTCGGCGGCGGCCCGCCGCACCTCGTCGACGATCGCGCTGGTCCGCGAGGTCTCGGCGACGCTCCCGCCGCGCAGCAGGGCGGCGAACCCCGCGTCGTGCTGGTCCACGAAGGCCAGATAGCGGTCCAGTACCCGGGAAAGGCGCTCGGTGGGCGGCCCCTCGGGCGGCTCGGCGAAGCAGCGCTCCAGCGCGTCGGCGGAGGAGCGCAGCGCCGCCTCGTACAGCTGCTGCTTCCCGCCGGGGAAGTACCGGTACACGAGCGGCCGCGACACCCCCGCCGCCTCGGCGACGTCGTCGAGCGACACGTCCTCCGGCGGCCGGTGCGCGAACAGCGTCAACGCGGCTTCAAGCAGCTGCCGCCGCCGCTCCTCGACGCTGAGGCGGCGGTACGCGGGCGAGGCGGCACTGGTCATGCCCGCAGCGTAACCCCCGCGGGGGCGACGCCCGAGGGGCGATGTCAGGTCAGGCCAACAACCCCGACGACCTCCACAGCCGCCGGCCCGCGCCCCGCAGCACGCCGATGTCGTCGAGGAAGTCCGTCAGCCGCTTCGCGCCCGACTGCATCACCTCGCGCCGGTGGCCGCTGGCCCTCACCTGGGCGACGGCCTCGCGGCGGTCCAGGCCGACGTTGTCGTAGACGGCGGGGTTGATGAAGCAGGTGGAGAAGACCCGGGCGGCCTCGCCGCAGCTGAGGCGGGTGAACTCCTGCTCCCAGCGCGGGGCGGTGATCATCTGGCGGCGGAGTTCCTCGCGGGCGTAGCGCACGTGGCGGGCCTCCTCGACCACGTGGATGCGGGTGACCCCGCGGACCAGCGGCTGGACCCGCTCGTCCGGGAAGGTCAGGCGCTGCATCCAGTCGAGGATCTCCTCGCCGAGGAGGGTCGCGGCGAAGGAGCCGGGGGTGGTGGAGACGGTCTTCAGGACGCGGCCGAGGTTGTGGTAGATCCGCGGCACCGGGTACTCGGGCGCGCCGCCGCGCCGGATCAGCCGGGCGAACATCATCGAGTGGCGGCACTCGTCGGCGATCTCGGTGAGGGCATACCGCACATGACTGCTGGTCAGCGACTTGTCGTAGATGTGCCGGACGAGCAGCTGCATGAGGATGATCTCGAACCAGATGCCCAGCGAGGCGAGCGACGCGGCCTCGTGCCGGGACAGGTCGATCCGCTGCTCCTCGGACATCCGGCGCCAGAGCGGGGTGCCGTAGAGGGAGACCAGTTCCGGCGGCCAGAACCACTTGCCGTCCTCGAAGGGCGCGTTCCAGTCGAGCTCGGTCTCGGGGTCGTAGGAGTGCTTGAGGGAGGACTCCAGGAGCCGCTGTGCGACCTGCTCGCGGTCGCGCAGCGGCCCGAGGGCGTCCCGCAGGAGGCTGAAGTCGGGCTCGGTCAGGCGGGGCATGCCATTTATAAGACTCCTCGTCAGTAACTCGGTCAATCCCTCGCGCACGACTTGTTGACCCTGCGTCTACCAACGTGTGAGCCTGCTGGAAGACAGCGGGAAGGAGCCGTCAGTGTCGACGCACGACTTCTACGTCCGGGCCCCGGGGGAGCCGATCTGGTCGGTGCCGGCGTCCGGCGCCGCCCGTTTCACCTGGGAGTACGACCCCCAGGCCGACGACGGCCAGAGCGGTCAGAGCGGCCAGAACCGCCTCCTCGCCCTCTACCAGAAGGGCAAGGACAAGCAGTGGGACGGCGCCAAACGCATCGACTGGGACCTGGAGGTCGACCCGTACGACCCGCTCGGCACCCCTGACGAGGCCCTGTCCCTGTACGGCACACGGCACTGGGCCAAGCTCACCGAGAAGGACAAGGGCGAGCTGCGCCGGCACTACACCTCCTGGCAGTTCAGCCAGTTCCTGCACGGCGAGCAGGGCGCGATGATCTGCGCCGCCCGGATCGTGGAGTCGGTGCCCGACCTGGACGCCAAGTTCTACTCGGCGACCCAGACCATGGACGAGGCCCGGCACGCCGAGATCTACGCGCGCTTCCTCCAGGAGAAGATCGGGATGCTCTACCCGATCAACGACAACCTCCAGGGCCTGCTCGGCGACACCCTCCGCGACACCCGCTGGGACATGCCCTACCTCGGCATGCAGGTGCTGATCGAGGGCCTCGCCCTCGCCGCCTTCGGCATGATCCGCGACACCACCGACAAGCCGCTGCCCAAGCAGATCCTGGCGTACGTGATGCAGGACGAGGCCCGCCACGTGGCCTTCGGCCGGATGGCGCTGCGCGACTACTACAAGCAGCTCACCGACGCCGAACTGCGCGAGCGCGAGGAGTTCGTCATCGAGGGCTGCTACCTGATGCGCGACCGGCTGCGCGGCGTCGAGGTCCTGGAGAACTTCGGCATCCCGAAGCAGGAGGCCGAGGACCTCAGCGAACAGAGCGAGTTCCTGCACCTCTTCCGCAAGCTGCTCTTCAGCCGGATCGTGCCCTGCGTCAAGGACATCGGCCTCTGGGGCGAGCGCCTCCAGAAGGCCTACCTCGACATGGGCGTCTTCGACCTCGGCGACTCCAACCTCGACCTCCTCATGACCCAGGACGAGGAGATCGCGGAGGCCCTCGACCGCGAACGCTTCGCGGCGGAGGAGGCGCTGCGGGTCGCCGAGGTGACGGAGGCGATCGCGGAGGGCTCCGAGTAGTACCCGCGAGGACGGGGTGAGCCCCCGGCGCCGGGAATCCGGCACCGGGGGCTCACTCGTACACGACCCGAAGGGCCTCGGATCACCCGAAGCCGAGCTTCTCGTTCCAGCCGGACCCGATGACGGTCTTCACCGGGGCGTTGGTGTTGGTGGTCGACGGGTGGTAGATCGCCATGTGACCGTCGGACACGAAACGGGCCCAGATGTCCGGGATGCCGTCGCCGCTGATGTCCGGGATGCCGATGGCCCAGTCGACGTTGGTCTTGGTCCAGCTGGTGCCGAAGGAGACGTCGCCGTTGAGCGAGTTCGCCGCCAGCTTGATGGACTCCAGGTCGACGCTGCCGGCCACCGCGCCGGGCTTGCCGTGGCGGACGTACATGTTGCCGTTGTCGGTGTTGCGCCAGAGCAGGTCGGGCGTGCCGTCCTTGTTCATGTCCGCGATGTTGACGATGTCACGCGGTGCCCACGCGGTGCCCTCCATCAGCGTGGCGGCCTGGAAGGCGCCGCCGGTGTAGCCGGAGAGCACCCAGAAGGCGGTCCCGGCCCGCAGCGCGAGGTCGGGGTGCTTGTCGCCGGTGATGTCACCGACGGCCTTCAGCTGGGTCCAGGTGGACGGCGCGGGCGCGTTCGACGGCAGGCGGACCTTCATCCGCTGGCCGACGTCGAAGGAGCCGTAGCCGTCGCCCGGGTAGAGCCAGAAGCCTCCGTCGGGGGTGACGGCGAAGAGGTCCGTCGTGCCGTCACCGGGGTAGGCGTCCTGGTAGTGCGCGATCAGCGCGGCCTTGCCGGTCGTCGCGTCGTACCAGTGCCCGGTCGGGTTGAGCACCGGCTTGCCGTCGGCGCCCATGGTGTACGAGGCGGACAACTGGCTGTACAGCTCGCCGCCCGGCTGGCCCGTGCCGCCGACCGGCGCGCCCGGGTACGTCCGCAGGGTGCCGTCGGCGTTGATGACCAGCAGGTCGGGCGTGCCGTCGCCGCCCGTGTCACCGGGGGCGTCCTCGCTCTCCTTCGGCGGGACGTAGGTGGTGTAGTCGGTCCGCACGCTCGGGTTGCCGAGGCTGTCGTAGGCGTAGACCTGGAGCGTGTTCGGGCCGGCGTTCAGCGGCTTCAGGGCGGACACGGTGGCCAGGCCGTTGGCATCGGCGTTGACCGTGACCGGGGTGACGCCGCCCCAGGCGTACGTGAACTTCACGGCGCCGGGGGACTCGAAGGTGATGGGCCCGGTCTGGCCGAACTTCACGGTCGCCCAGGTGGCGCCGTCCGAGGTGGCCTTGAGGAACACGTCACTTTCGACGATGGGCTGGGACGGGCCGCTCGGGTCGACCGTGATCCGGCAGGGCTCGGTGCCCGGCGGGTAGTTGGTGGAGGTCGCGCCGGCCGAGTCCTGGCCCATCGCGTCCCACGAGAACGTGGTGTTGGCGGTGATGTCCTTCAGGAGCGGGTCGGTGACCGGAATGGTCAGTGAGGCGGTGCCGCCGCTCGCGCCGATCGTCACGTACGTGCCGGCCGGGACGGTGCCACCGGTCTTCCAGAACCGGAAGCGGACCTTGCTCATGTTGTTGTCCGGGTCCGTGGCGGTGACCTTGAGCGTGATGTTGGTCTTGCCGACCGTCACGCCCGCGCCGGGGCCGGGCGTGCAGGCGCCGCCGGGGGTCGAGGTGCCGTTGTAGGGCTCCTTCGGGTTGCGGTTGTAGACGGCCTCGACGGTCGCGGACGTCGCCCGGAACTTGCGCCAGGTCTGGGTGTCCGACTCGCTGGTGGCCCGCATGCCCATGGTGAGCGTCGAGTAGCCCTTGTCGGTGACGTACTGGGCGGCGGACTTCACGTTGAAGGCCTCGTACGCGTCCGGGCACGAGGTCGACCAGCCGTGCGCGAAGGACTTGCGCTGGATCTCGGCGGACCAGCTCGGCTGCGCGTTCCACGTCGTGCCCGAGGAGATCGAGCCGGTGCGCCACAGCTGCATCTCACGGTCGGTGCAGGACCAGGAGTGGTTGTTGAGCACCTTGAAGGTCGCGCTGGTGATCTCCGCGCCCTTGATGCTGCTGGACCAGTCCATCCGCCAGAAGGAGCGGGCGGTGCCGCCGGTGTCGGACTCGTGGCCCACGCGGGCGTCGGAGGTGCCGGAGGAGAAGTTGGTGCCGTTGTAGAAGCTCGTGCTCGGGTACGGCTTGTAGGCCACCGTCCACGCGTCCCAGCCGGTGTTCAGCGGCGGGTCGACGAACAGCGGGTACGTGACGTCCTTGCGGGCGGTCAGGCCGGTGGCGGCGAAGCCGAGGCCGAGCCGGGCCGCGTGGGTGTTCTCGCCGGCCAGGGCGATCGGCAGCGCGGCCGATTGGGCGCCCGGCTCGATGCCGGTGAGGCCCGACAGCTTCAGCACGTCGGCCGGGGTGGCGACGGCCGTGCGGTTCGGGGTGCCCGGGGGCAGCTCGGGGTCACGGCCACTGGAGTCCCAGGCGAACGGGGTCGGGATCGAGCCGACCTCCTTGCCGGCCTTGTCCAGAACCTGGACCCGGCTGGCCTTGCGGTCCTGCCTGAACACGGCGGTGGTCGAGCGCAGCCCGTACGTGACGGTCTGCAGCGCCTCCTGCCGTGCCGCCTCGGGGGACTTGACGATGAGCACCTGCGCCATGCCGCCCTCTTCGCGGGCCACGAGCAGCAGGTCGACCCCCGGCAGCACCTCCGAGTACAGCGCGCGCGGTCCGTCGAGCACCGGCTCGGGCAGTGCGCCCGGCCAGGTGTAGGCGACCGTGTGCCCGTCGAGCTCCACCTCGGCGAGCACCGTCTCGCCGGGTGTCTCGACGCGGGCGAACGAACGGTCGGCACGGGGCTTTTGGGCGTTTCCGCTCGCGAAACGGACCGGAACGGCCGGATTCGCGGGCGCGATGCCGAGGCCCTTGGGGGCCTTGGCGCTCCGCCTCAGACGATTGTCGATCGGGGCCCACTCGCCCTCGGCGTTCCTGGCCCGGGTCGGCGCGGCCGTGACCCGGGTCTTGAACTGCCCGTCAGGCAGCGCCCAGGTCAGCGCGGTGGCGGTGGTCGCCGTGTCGACGAGCACCTGCTTGCGGGTGCGCAGGGCCTCGGTCATCGCGGCGGCCTCGTCGCGCGGACCGGTCGAGGCCCGGGTGGCGTCGGTGGCGCCACCGGCGGTGGACGGGGAAGAGCCGCCGGGCTGCCACCAGGGCAACAGGGCGGCGGTCAGGGCGGCCAGGACGAGGCCGAGGGTCAGGGACAGCCGCGTGCGCGTGCGCACGAAGGGGCTGAGATATCGGGGCGGCGCGGTCACGGCGGTCTACTCCCGTGGGAACCAGGCGGATTGAGGACAGCACAGACAGCCCCGGTCGGCAGGCCGCGGGGCAGAAGGCGCGCACACGGTCACACATGCGAAGGACGGCGTCCATGTATGAAGGTTTTATGAATCCGTTACGCGAAGGTGGAACCGATGCGACGCGGCGTCAACTGGGTCTGGTTTAGGGCTTTCATGGGGCTGTATTGGCCGTGATCGGCAGAAAGGCCCCAACTCTCTGATTGGGCGTCGGTGAAATGGAATGATCCATTTCGCCCTGTGACGCAGATCACTCATATCTCCTTCCGGGACTCGGACCGATCTTGAAATCCGCTCCGGGCATGACAGAGAGTGCGCACGCACACGCCTGGTCAGGCGTGTGCTCTTTGGTGTTTTCGCACCTCGTCCGTTGTCTGAATTGCCAGGGTGGGAGTCGACGCGTATGCGTGCTTCAGGTCCGCTGTCATGGCTGGGGCGAGGACGCCCAGCCTTGACAGAGTCACAACGACGGCGCCGGCGGCGAAGCCGCGCGGCGATCGTCCTTCTGTTGTCCTCGACGTTGACGGTGACGAGCCTGGGCGGGCAGGCGCTCGCCGTCCCCGGCCCGGGCATGAGCCGTGAGGAGTCGATCTCCCAGGTCGATCTCCCGGACCTGCCGACGGCCACCACGGCAGAGGGCGACGTGGCCGCGGACAAGGCGCTCACCCTGGCTCCGCAGGTCCCGGTCGACCCGTACGCCCCCGCCAACACCGCGGCGTGGACCTCGGGCACCGGTAACGCCACGCTCTCCGGGACCAGCGCGCCGGGCACCACCGTGCCGGTCACCAACAACCTGCCGGTCGCCATCGGCGTGCCGGAGGGCGGGGACCCCGCCGCGCTCGCCGGTGACTGGACCGTGGGCGTGGCCCCGCAGACGACCTCGCAGGACGCGGGCGTCTCCGGCATCGTCATGAAGCTCACCCCGCCGGCCACGGTCGATCCGAACGCCGAAGTGGCGATCAGCATCGACACCACCGGCTTCGCCGACCTGTACGGGCCGCAGGCCGCCGACCGCTTCGGTCTGATGCTGCTCCCGGACTGCGTCTACTCGTCCCCGACCACCGGCGACTGCGCCGACGGCGGCGGTACGGAGCCGATGTCGTTCTCCGACGCGGACAAGGACGTCAAGAACGGCAAGAAGAACTTCCAGCGGCTGCGCAGCTCGGTGAAGACGGTGGCCGCCAAGGACGCGCCCACCAAGTCCACCGCGGCCAAGAGCGCCAAGACGCGCAAGATCCTCAGCGGCAGCATCCCGGTCTCCAGCCTCGTCGGCGAGGGCTTCGTCCCCTCCAGCGCGACCAAGGCCTCCTACCGGGACGGCGTCCAGCCCGCGGTCTCCGCGAACGGCGGCGCCGCCGTCGGTGGCCTCGACACCGGTTCGTCGGTGTCCGGTGACTTCACGGCCTCGCCGCTGCTCTCCTCGGGCGCCTGGTCGGCGGGCTCGTCCTCGGGCGCGTTCACCTACTCGTACGACATCCAGGTGCCGGAGACCGCCGGCGGTCTGATGCCGAAGGTCAACCTGGCGTACTCCTCGCAGTCCGTCGACGGCCGCACCTCGTCGACCAACAACCAGGCCTCCTGGATCGGCGACGGCTGGGACTACAACGCGGGTTCCATCACCCGTACGTACGCCAACTGCCGCCAGGACTCCAAGAAGGCCGGCTCCAACAACTCCACGCACCGCACCGCGGACCTGTGCTGGGGCTCCGAGAACGCCACCCTCTCGCTCGGCGGCATGACCACCGAGCTGGTGTGGGACGCCACCAAGGCCAAGTGGTTCACCGCCAACGGCGACGGCTCCACCGTCCAGGTGATCAAGGGCGAGGCCACCGGCAACGGCGCCAAGGACGGTGAGTACTGGGTCGTCACCACCAAGGACGGCACCAAGTACCACTTCGGCAAGAACAAGCTCCCGGGCTGGTCCGACCACGGCACCGCCGCCGACGACCCGACCACGGACTCCGTCCTGACGGTCCCCGTCTACGGCAACCACAGCGGCGAGGACTGCTACAAGGGTCCGACGACCACCGACTGGACCAACTCCTGGTGCACGCAGGGCTGGCGCTGGGGCCTCGACTACGTCGAGGACGTCCACGGCAACGCCATGTCGCTGTGGTGGAAGAAGGACCAGAACTACTACGCCCGCAACTTCAACTTCAAGGCTCCGGTCGTCTACGACCGAGACGGCTGGCTCGACCACATCTACTACGGCCAGCGCAGCGACAACATCTTCACGGCGACCGCCCCGGCCCGGGTCGGCTTCACCGTCGCGGAGCGCTGCTACACCGTCGGCACCGTCACCTGCACCGAGGCCAACTTCACCTCGAAGGACCCCGGCCAGTACCGGCCCTGGTTCGACACCCCGGCCGACCTGCGCTGTGAGGCCGGCAAGAAGTGCTGGAACGCCGGCCCGTCCTTCTGGACCCGCAAGCGCCTCGACAAGATCCAGACCTCGGCCCAGCGGCGCACCGACACCACGGCCCGCCAGGTCGTCGACGACTACCAGCTCACGCAGAGCTTCGCCACGCTGAAGACCGGCCCCAACACGGCCCTGTGGCTGGAGTCCGTCCAGCGCACCGGCTACGCCCGGAACGGCTCCACCGACGCGAAGGTCACGCTGAACCCGGTCCGGTTCGAGTCCAACGCCGAGGACATGCCGAACCGCGTCAAGGCGTACCACCCGGAGCGCCCCGGCTTCTCCCGGCTGCGCATCGTCCGCGTCGTCAACGAGTACGGCGGCGAGACCATCGTCCGCTACAAGCCGATCGAGGGCGACTGCGCGACCGGACAGAACCTCCCGACGAAGACGGACACGGCGGCCCTGAAGGCCAACAGCCGGCTCTGCTACCCGTCGTACTGGAACCCGGACCCCGAGGTCGAGGACATCGACTGGTTCCACAAGTACGTCGTGGACACCGTCGAGGAACTGCCCAACATCGACGGCAGCTTCGCCACCAGGACCGAGTACGAGTTCAAGAGCCCGGCCTGGAAGCTCGCCGAGGCGGAGTTCACCAAGAAGTCCACCCGGACGTACTCGCAGTTCGCCGGCTTCGAGCAGACCACGGTCCTCACGGGCCCGGTCGTCGAAGGCACCCCGGACGCTCCCGGCCAGCGCTCCAAGGCCGTGACCCGCTTCTTCCGGGGCATGGGCGACACGGTGCCCGTCACGGACATCACGGGCGCCGAGATCGCCAAGGACCGCGAGCCCTTCGCCGGCCGGATCGCCGAGGAGCTCACCTACCTCGACTCCACGAAGGCCGACACCGACTGGCTGTCCCGCTCCATCACCAAGCCCGAGGCCACCGAACTCGCCAAGCGCGACCGCGACGACGGCCTGACCCCGCTGCGGGCCTGGCGGGTCACGGAGCCCGAGGAGATCGCGTACACGAAGTCGTCCGGCACGAACACCGACGACACGCGCACGGTGCGCACGGTGAAGACGTCGACGACGTACGAGCCGACGTACGGGCTGCCGACTCTGGTGGAGTCCCTCGGTGACACCGGGAAGACCGGTGACGAGTCCTGCACCAAGTCGGAGTACGTCCACCAGACGGCGAAGAACCTGATCGGCCTGAGCAAGCAGGTCCTGGTGTCGCCGACGCTCTGCGCGAACGCCAACTGGGCGGACTACGGGTCGCTGAGCAGCGGCAGCCGCACGGCATACGACGGTACGGCCTATGGCACCGCGCTCGGCGGCACGTCCCGGGGTCTGGCCACCGAGTCCTGGACGCTCAACGGCAGCGGGACCGGCTTCCAGACGACTGGCACCCGGGAGTTTGACGCCGTCGGCCGCGTGGTCAAGCAGACCCCCGCGGACCAGTTGACCCAGCAGACCCCCAAGTCCGAGACGATCAGCTACGCGTCCGAGGGCCCGGCCACGGGCCAGGTGTTCAAGGTCACCTCGACCAATGTGCTCGGGCACACCCAGATCCAGGAGCTGGAGCCGGGTCGCTCGGTCACCGTCAAGACGACCGACGTCAACGGATACGTGAGCCAGGCCGTGTACGACCCGATGGGCCGGCTGTCCGAGGCGTGGGCCCCGGGCCGTACGCCGGGCAGCGGCATAGCGGACTTCCGCGCGGTCTACACGATTCCGGCGGAGGAGACCGACCCGACCGACGCGAACATCAAGATCCGTAAGCCTCCGTACGTCACCACGTACGCGCGGGGCTACGAGGACCGGATCGAGACCTCCGTCACCCTCTACGACGGCCTCGGCCGCGAGCGGCAGAAGCAGGAGGAGGCCGATAACGGCGCCGGCTGGCTGATCACCGACACCCTGCACAACACGTCGGGTGAGGTCTACCAGACGAACAACGCCTACCTGACCAAGGAGGCCACGCCGGGCGAGCTGTTCACCCCGCTCTCCGACACGGCCGTCCCGAACATCACGCGCTACGACTACGACGGTCTCGGCCGCGTAGTGAAGGAGACGCCGTACCTCAAGTGGGTCGACCCGGTCACCACGGAGTCCTTCTCCAAGGCCTACGAGGACCGTGCCGTCCGCTACGAGTACGGCGAGGACTGGTCGAAGGTCGTCCAGCCGCAGGGGGACTCGTCCTACCGCGTCTGGACCGACGCGCTGGGCCGCACCACCCGCACGGACACCTTCAACCCGGCGGCCCCCGGCGGGTTCACGTCGACCCGCTACGAGTTCGACCCGCACGGCCAGCTCGTCAAGGCGACTGCGTCGGCCGACCAGACCCATCCGTGGACGTGGACGTACAACCACGACGGTCAGGTGGAGACGGCGACCGACCCCGACGCGGGCACGAGTCGTAATACGTACGACGCCTTCGGCCGTGTCCTGACGACCGAGAACGCCCGCGGTGTCAAGGTCTGGAACGGCTACGACGAGCTGTCGCGGCCGAAGGAGGCACGTGAGAACGACGCCGCCGGCAAGCTGCTGTCCTCGTTCACGTACGACACCGTCTCGGGCGGCAAGGGCATGCCCGCCACTGCCACCCGCTACACCGACGGCGAGGCGTACACCCAGGCGGTCAACGGCTACACAAAGGAGTACCAGCCGACCGCGACCACGCTGACCCTGCCGCAGTCCATCGTCGACACCTGGGGTTTCAAGAAGGACTACAGGTACGACTACACGTACAACGACCGCGGCATGCTGGACGAGACCACCCTTCCCGAGGTGGGCAAGTTCGGCTCGGAGAAGCTGGTCGTCCGCTACAACAAGGACGGCAAGCCGCTCTCCATCTCCGGCAAGGACTGGTACGGCTCCGAGACCACCTACGACGCGTACGGCCAGGTGCTCCGCTCCACGCTCGGTGCCCAGCCGTACCGCGTGTGGACGCAGAGCTCCATCGACGAGTCCAGCGGTGAGCTCATCGAACACTCGGTCTACCGCGAGAAGGGCTCCAACGACCCCGCCACCGACAAGAGCGTCGTCGGCGGCAACCTCGTCTCGAACCGGGCCTACAGCTACGACCCGGCCGGAAACATCACGTCGATCCAGGAGAAGTCTGACGGGATTGCGGAGCGTCAGTGCTTCGTCTACGACCCCATGGGGCAGCTGAAGTCCGCCTGGACCGCCAAGGACCAGACGAGCTGCGTCAACCCGAGGAACCCGGACGGCTCGCTCAACAAGAACGCGGACGGCACGCTCCGAGTCGCCGCGGGCGCGGACAACTCCGGTTACTGGCAGGAGTACGAGTACGACCTGCTCGGCAACCGCACCAAGCTGACCGAGAACGACCTCACGGGCGACACCACCAAGAACGCGGTCAGCACGTACGCGTACGGCAAGAACGCCGCCAAGGACCAGCCGCACACGCTGACCAAGGTGTCGAAGACCCTCAAGACCCCGGCCGGGGCACAGATCACGTCCGAGGCCACCCGGCTCTACGAACTCACCGGCGAGACCAAGACGATCACCTCGGTCGAGAACGGCGACAAGCAGGACCTGACCTGGACCTATGACGGTCAGGTCGACCGGATCACCGGAGCGGGCACCGGCGGCAAGACCCCGTACGTGGGTCTCGGCCAGAAGTGTCTGGACCTGAAGTCGGGTCTGGGCGCTGCCGGCCAGCCGATCCAGCTCTACGCCTGCAACACCTCCGTGGCGCAGAACTTCAAGTTCACGCCCACCCCGGGCACGGCGACGGCACCGCAGACCGACGCCGACCGGGGCGCGCTCTCGGTGAACGGCACGTGGTGTCTCCAGCCCGCCGCCAACACGGCCGGGTCGGCGCTCCAGATCCAGAAGTGCGACGGCTCCGCCGCACAGGAACTGAAGCGCAACGCGGCTGGTCAGCTGACCCACATCGCCTCCGGCCTGTGCCTCGCGGTGCAGGGCGCGGCGAACGTGAACGCGACGCCGATCGTGCTCGCCACCTGTGACGCGGCCCAGGCCGCCCAGCAGTGGCTGCCGCAGAACGACACCCGTCACATCTACGGCCCCGACAACGCCCGCCTGCTCACCATCAAGGGCAAGCAGGCGACCCTCCACCTGGGCGAGGCCGAGGTGACTGTCCAGCAGGGCGGCGTCCTCGTCAACACCCAGCGCACCTACGGGGTCCCGGGCGGCGCGGTCATGCGCTACGCCTACGGCACCGGCTCGGAGACGCTGGTCGCCCAGACCACGGACCACCAAGGCAGCGCGTACACGGAGGTCGCCCTCTACGGCGGTCAGTCGGTGCGCATTCGCAAGCAGGATCCCTTCGGCAACGAACGCGGCACCGCCGGTGCCAACCTTCAGAACCACAAGGGATTCCTGGGCAAGACCCGGGACGACGCCTCCGGCTTCCAGCCGCTGGGTGCTCGCTTGTACGACCCGGTGGTCGGACGCTTCCTGTCCGCCGACCCGGTGCTCGACCTGAACGACCCGCTGCAGTCCAACGGGTACGCGTACGCGCAGAACAACCCGGTCACGTATTCCGACCCGACCGGACTGGCGATCAGCCTGACGGCCTCGGAGAAGGCCGCGGCCCTCGCCGGCGCGGGCCTGTCCGCAGCTCAGGTCGCACAGGCACAGGCGATGCAGGGCAAGTCCCTCACCTCGGTCATCCTGGCTGTGGCCTGGGAGACGCTGAAGGACTTCATCGGCATCAACGACGCCATGGCCTGCTTCGGCGGTGACATGTGGTCGTGCGTCAGCATCGCCGTCGACGCCATTCCGTGGTCGAAGCTGGGGAAGATCCCGGCCGTCATCAAGGCGGTCAACCGCACCATCGAGGCCATCAAGGCCTTCAAGGCCGCGAAGCGGGCGGCGGAAGCGGTCCTCAAGGCGGCCAAGGCGGCCGAGGCGGCAGCGCTACGGGCCAAGAAACTGGCCATCGAGAAGGCCAAGAAGGAGGCCGCGCAAAGAGCCAAGAAGAAGGCAGCCGAAGCGGCCAAGAGAAAGGCCGACGCGGCAGCCGCAGCGAAGCGGAAGACAGGTAACCCTGTCCACAAGCAGGCCCAGGCCAAGGCCGCGCCGAAGGCCTCCTCGCACCCGAGTGCGGGCAAGAGCGGTGGTGGCAAGAGTTCCGGCGGCAAGAGCTCCGGGGGCGGTGGCGGCGGCAAGTCCGGCGGCTCCTCCCGCAGCAACGGCGGCAGCAGCGGTGGCGGCGGCTCCGGCAAGGCCGACGGCGACAGCAGCGGCAGTGGCGGTTCCTGTCCCGTCAACAGCTTCGTGCCCGGCACGAAGGTACTGATGGCCGACGGTTCCACCAAGCCGATCGAGAAGGTGAAGGCCGGCGACAAGGTCGTCGCGACCGATCCGAAGTCCGGTGAGCCCGTCGTCGAGACGGTCACCGCGGAGATCAAGGGTCAGGGCCTCAAGCACCTGGTCAAGGTCACGATCGACCTCGACGGCAAGAACGGCTCGAAGACGGCCCGGATCACCGCTACCGCCGGCCACCCCTTCTGGGTCCCCGAGCTCGGCAAGTGGGTCGATGCCACCGACCTCGAGTCCGGCGAATGGCTCCAGACCAGCGCAGGCACCCACGTGCAGGTCGCCGCGATCCAGCGGTGGACCGCGCAGGACGCGACGGTCCACAACCTGACCGTCTCCGACCTGCACACGTACTACGTGCTGGCGGGTGCCACCCCGGTCCTGGTCCACAACGCCAACCTTCCGCAGGTCTGTGGTCCGGTCACGGAGAATACGCACTACGCCGATGTCGAAGTCTTCGACGCCGACGGAACCCAGATCGACTCGTATTCCCTTCGGAGCGGTGCCACCACCCCGGAGGAGGCGGCCATTGGTGTGGGACGCGCACGGCAGGCGGTCCACACCGAGAACCGAGCGGCGCGCGCAGCCGGCGGTGCGCCCATGATCAAGGACACGGTCATTCAGGACGACCCCTTCTTCATGGCCAGTCCTGTTCCTGACGGCGGACGGGTGAGAATTACCGGCACCAAGCCGCCATGTGGGCCCTGCCAGGCGCAGATGAGGACTTCAGCAGAGGACACGGCCTCGACCTTTGAATATCTGTGGCCTGATGGAAATGGTGGAATGAACATCTTCTCGACGGACGGGTAGGGATCACTTCACCGGGCTCCTGCCGGACAGTCTTCTCACAGGGCTGCTCCGGCAGGAGCTTTGCCATGTGGAGGTACGATTTCCTCCATGGACACTCTGCGAGACGAGATGCGTTGCGGGATCTGCGGTCAGCCGATGAATGCCCATGGCGACCATAAGCAGCACCATGACGACAAGCCCGCCCGAAAAGGAAGTCGTGTCGCGTATGTCGTCGTAGAGCTGCGCGGGGCCACTGCCCATTTCCAGGCGGCCGATGACCCTGGTCGGACGTTCAAGACCGGTGCCACCGACCTCGCGGGACAACTGGGAATTGATGTATCCGACCTTGTGGGCCGCTCGTACACCTGCTGGGTGGAGCCCACCGAATACGGCGTCATTCGAAGCGACTTCAAACTCGCCTGACGTGATGTGCCAGATGTGATGTGCGGAACGCCCGGCCGAGGGGCTGCCGCCCCTGACGTCCGTGCGGTTGGCCTCCGCGTCCTCGACGACGACCGCGACCGCGACGGCGGGCTGGGCGGAGTCGGTGGCCGCAGCGGCCGGTGGTGCCGTCTGCGGAGCGCACGGAAAGGGGTGAGCCCCCGGTGCCGGGATTCCGGCACCGGGGGCTCACCCCTTGCTCACGGGAGCGGACGCATCAGCCGAAGGACTTGATGCCGTTCCAGTTGGAGGACAGCACCGTCTTGACCGGCGCGTTGGTGTTGGTGGTGGACGGGTAGTACAGGGAGATGTGGCCGTCGGACGCGAACCGGGCCCAGATGTCCGGGACACCGTCGCCGTTCACGTCCGGGATGCCGATCGCCGTGGACACGTTGGCCTCGGTCCAGCTGGTGCCGTAGGCCACGTCGCCGTTGAGCGAGTTGGCCGCAAGCATCAGGGAGTTGAGGTCGACGCTGCCGGCCACGGAGCCCGGCTTGCCATGGCGGACGTACATGCTGCCGGCGTCCAGGTTGCGCCAGAGCAGGTCGGGCGTGCCGTCCTTGTTGATGTCCGCGAGGTTGACGATGTCACGGCGCGCCCAGGCGTCCGAGTTCATCAGCGTCGCGCTCTGGAACGAGGCGCCGGTGTAGCCCGAGAGCACCCAGAACCCGCCGCTCGCGGTGCGCAGGGTGAGGTCGGGCAGCTTGTCGCCGGTGATGTCGCCGATGGCCTTCATCTGCAGCCAGGTCGACGGCGCCGGGGCGTTCGACGGGAGGCGGATCTTCAGCCGCTGGTCCACGTTGAAGGTGCCGTAGCCGTCACCCGGGTACAGGTAGAACGTGCCGTCGGGGTCCACCGCGAACAGGTCGGTGGAGCCGTCGCCGGGGTAGACGTCCTGGTAGTGGGAGATCAGCGCCGCCTTGGTGCCGTTCCACCACGGGGTCTTCGGCGCGAGGACCGGCTTGCCGTCGGTGCCGATGGTGTACGAGCCGGTGAGGCCGGCGTACAGCTCGCCGCCCGGGGTGCCCGGGTAGGAGAAGAAGTTGCCGTTGGCGTCGATGATCATCAGGTCCGGGACGCCGTCACCGCCGACGTCCATGGGGCCGTCCGCGGTGTCGCGGGGCGGGACGTAGGTGGCGTAGTCGGTGCGGGCACTGACGTTGCCGACGGAGTCCAGGGCGAAGACGTGCATCCAGTTCGGGCCGGCGTGCAGCGGCTTGAGACCCGTGACGGTGAGGGAGCCGTTGGTGGCGGCGACGTCGACGTAGTTGACGCCCTCCCAGCCGTAGCGGAACTTGGCCGCGCCGGTGGAGGTGAACGTCATGGAGCCGGTGGAGCCGAACTTGACGGTGGCCCAGGTGGCGCCGTCGGAGGTGGCCCGCTTGAACTCGTTGCTGGTCACGGCCGGCGGCGGCGGAGCGGAGCCGTCGATGGTGACGGCGCAGTTGTCCGCGGTGTTCGCCGGGAAGTAGCTGGAGGAGAGGCCGCCGGAGTCCTCGGCGCGCACGGCCCAGAAGTAGGTGGCCTTGTCCACCAGGGTGGTCGACGCGATCGTGGTCGAGGCGTAGCCGCTGGAAAGGTTGGTGGCCAGGGTGCCCGCCGGGACGGCGTCGCCCTTCTTCCAGAACTTGAAGCGCAGGCCCAGGAGGTTGCCGTCGGGGTCGGTGGCCTTGGCCTTCAGGACCAGGTTGGTCTTGCCCATGGTCTGGCCCGGGCCGGTGGCGCTGACGACGCAGTCGAGCCCGTTGATCTCACCGTCGGTGGGCTCGGTCGGCGGGCGGTTGTAGTCGACCTCCAGGACGGCGGACTTGGCCGTGAACTTGCGCCAGGTGTACGAGTCCGTCTCCGTGGTGGCGCGCAGGCCGAAGGTGATGTTCGACCAGCCGCCGTTCGCGGCCGACTGCGCGGCGCTCTTGACGTCGATGGCCTCGTAGGCGTCCGGGCAGGACGAGGAGTAGCCGTGCGCGAAGCTCCATCGCTTCAGCTGCGTCGACCAGGACGGCTGGGCGTTCCAGGTCGTGCCGGAGGAGATCGAGCCGGTCAGGTAGAACTGGAACTCGCGGGTGGAGCAGGACCACGAGTGGGTGTTGTTCACCTTGTAGACGGCGCGGGTGATCGTCGCACCCTTGAGGGAGCTGGAGAAGCCCATGCGCCAGAAGGACCGGGCGGTGATGCCGGTGTCGTTCTCGTGGCCGACGCGGGCCTCGGACGTGCCACCGCTGTAGTTGGTGCCGTTGATGTAGTTGGAGTTGGGGTAGTTCTTGACCACGAGCGCCCAGGCCGCGGTGCCGGGGTTGATCGACGGGTCGACGAAGACGGGGTACTTCACGCCGGTCCCGGACAGCAGGCCCGTGCCCGCCACGTCCAGCTCGATGCGGGCGGCGCCGGTGCGGTCGCCGTCCAGGGCGACGGGCAGCTGAGCGGCCTTGGTGCCGGGCTCGACACCGGTCAGGCCGGACAGCTTCAGCACGTCCGCCGGGGTGCCGGTGGCGGTGCGCTGTGTGGTGCCGGCGGGGAGCTCGGTGTCGCGGCCGTTCGAGTCCCAGGCGAAGGGCGTCGGGACGGCGGCGATCTCCTTACCGGCCTTGTCCAGGACCTGGACACGTCCGTGCTCGGGGTCGTTGTGGAAGGTGGCCGTGGCGGACCGGAGCCCGTAACCGACCTTGGCGAGGGCCTTGTTCTTGGCGGCCTCGGGCGTCTTGACGATCAGGAGCTGGCCGAAGCCGCCCTCCTCGCGCGCGATCAGCAGCAGGTCGACGCCGGGCAGTACCTCGGGGTAGAGCGCGCGGGAACCGTCGAGCACCGGCTCGGGCAGGGTGCCCGGCCAGGTGTAGGCGATGGTGTGGCCCTCGAACTCGACCTCGGCCAGCACGGTCTCACCGGGCTGCGGGGCGCGGGCGTACGAGCGGTTGGCGCGTGAGGCGTCGGCGCTGCCACTGGCGAACCGTACGGGCACGGCACCGTTCACCGGTGCGATGCCCAGTCCACGGGGCGCCTTTGCGGAACGCTTCAGCGTGTTGTCGATCGGGGCCCAGTGGCCCTCGGCGTTCTTCGCCCGCTGGGGCAGCGCGTGCGTCTGGGTGCGGAGCTGACCGTTGGGCAGGGCCCAGGTCAGAGCCGTGGCCGAGGTGGCCGTTTCGACGAGTACCTTCTTGCCGGTGCGAGCGGCCTCGGCCACCGCGGTGGCCTCGTCCTTCGGGCCGGTCGACGCCTGCTTGGCGTCCACCGCCCCGGAACCGGTGGTCGTGGGCGGGGTGGAGGGCTGCCACCAGGGCAACAGGGCAGCGGTCAGGGCGGCCAGGACGAGGCCGAGGGTCAGGGACAGCCGCGTGCGCGTGCGCACGAAGGGGCTGAGATATCGGGGCGGCGCGGTCACGGCGGTCTACTCCCGTGGGAACCATATGGATGGGGACAACACAGAGAGCCCCGGACGGCAAGCCGCGGGGCATAAGGCGCGCACACGATCACACATGTGAAGCATTGCGTCTACGCGTGAAGAATTTATGAATCCGTTACGCAAACATGGAAGGTGCTTGACGAAGCGTCAACGAAGCCCGGTTCGCGGCATTTCGGGACCGTAATCGCCTGTGATGGGTCGACTTCGAATGATCTGTCTGGCGCGTCGTCACTGTGCCGGTCCGCGCGACTTCATCCCGTGATCGAGATCACTTATCCCGGCTTTACGTGGCTGCCGGCGATCTTGATAAGTGCCCGGAGCATGACAGAGAGTGCGCACGCACGCGCCTGAGCCAGACGTGTGCCTTTTGGTGTTTCCGCACCTCGTCCGTATCGAAGTTGCCAGGGTGGGAGTCGACGCGCATGCGTGCTTCAGGTCCGCTGTCATGGCTGGGGCGAGGACGCCCAGCCCTGACAGAGTCACAACGACGGCGCCGGCGGCGAAGCCGCGCGGCGATCGTCCTTTTGTTGTCCTCGACTCTGACGGTGACAAGCCTGGGCGGGCAGGCACTCGCCATCCCCGGCCCGGGCATGAGCCGTGAGGAGTCGATCTCCCAGGTCGACCTGCCGGACCTGCCCAAGAACACCGAGGCCGCCGGCGACGAGACGGCCGACACGAAGCTGAGCCTGGCCCCGCAGGTCCCGGTCGACCCGTACGACCCGAAGAACGCGGTGCCGTGGACGGCCGGCGTGGGCACGGCGCCGCTCGAGGCGACCGACGCGCCGGGCACCATGAAGGCGGTGTCGGGCGATCTGCCGATCGCCATCGGCGTGCCGGAGGGCGGGGACCCGGCGACGCTCGCCGGTGACTGGACCGTCGACCTGCAGACCCCCGTGGAGTCCCAGGACGCGGGCGTCTCCGGTCTGATCATGAAGGTCACGCCGCCGGCCGGCGTGGACCCGGCCGCCCAGGTCGCGCTCAGCGTCGACACCACCGGCTTCGCCGACCTCTACGGCCCGCAGGCCGCCGACCGGTTCGGTCTCGTGCTGCTGCCCGACTGTGTCATCGACGGCATGGGCGTGGGCGACTGCGAGGCCGACCCGAGCACGCAGACCATGGCCGGCTCCGACGGCTCCGAGACCGAAGGCAAGTTCGAGCGGCTCCGCTCGACGGTCGAGACCGTGGCCGCCAAGGACGCGCCCACCCACACGAAGACCGCCAAGTCGGCGAAGACCCGCAAGATCGTCACCGGCACCATCCCGGTGGGCAAGCTGCTCGCCGAGGACGCCGACAGCAAGGCCGAGGGCGCCGACGGTGCTTCGGCGAACAAGGCGTCGTTCAAGACGGCCGGCGCGACGAGCGGTTCGGGCGCGGTCGGCATGATGGACACCGGTTCCTCGGTGTCCGGTGACTTCACCGCCTCCCCGCTGCTGTCCTCCGGCGCCTGGTCGGCCGGCTCGTCCTCGGGTGCCTTCACGTACTCGTACGACGTGCAGGTCCCGGAGACCGCCGGCGGTCTGATGCCGAAGATCTCCCTCGGCTACTCCTCGCAGTCCGTCGACGGACGCACCTCCGCCAGCAACAACCAGGCCTCCTGGATCGGCGACGGCTGGGACTACAACCCGGGCTCCATCACCCGGACGTACAACAACTGCCGCCAGGACTCCAAGAAGGCCGGCTCCAACAACTCCACCCACCGCACGCCGGACCTGTGCTGGGGCTCCAACAACGCCACCCTCTCGCTCGGCGGCATGACCACCGAGCTGGTGTGGGACGCCACCAAGAACAAGTGGTTCACCGCCAACGGCGACGGCTCCAAGATCGAGCAGGTCACGGGCCAGAGCACCGGCAACGGTGCCAAGGACGGCGAGTACTGGATCGTCACCACCAAGGACGGCACCAAGTACCACTTCGGCAAGAACCGTCTGCCGGGCTGGTCCGACAAGGGCACCCCCGACACCGCCGACGACGACCCGACCACCAAGTCGGTGCTCACCGTCCCGGTGTACGGCAACCACGCGGGCGAGGACTGCTACCAGGGTCCGACGGTCGAGGACTGGAAGAAGTCCTACTGCAACCAGGGCTGGCGCTGGGGCCTCGACTACGTCGAGGACGTCCACGGCAACGCCATGACGCTGTGGTGGGACAAGGACCAGAACTACTACGCCCGGAACCTGTACTTCAAGGGCCCGGTCGTCTACGACCGCGACGGCTGGCTGGACCACATCTACTACGGCCAGCGCAAGGACAACATCTTCAGCGCGACGGCTCCGGCCCGCGTCGGCTTCACCGTCGCGGAGCGCTGCCTGGACGCGGTGAAGTGCACCGAGGCCAACTTCACCTCGAAGGACCCCGGCAACTACAGAATCTGGTACGACACCCCGGGCGACCTCCGGTGTGAGAAGGCCAAGATGTGCTGGAACGCGGGTCCGACCTTCTGGTCCCGCAAGCGCCTGGACAAGATCCAGACCTCGGCCCAGCGCCGCACCGACACCGAGGCCCGCCAGGTCGTCGACGTCTACCAGCTCAAGCAGAGCTTCGCGGAGCTGCGGACCGGCCCGAACACCGCCCTGTGGCTGGAGTCCGTCCAGCGCACCGGCTACGCCCGCAACGGCTCCACCGACGCGAGCGTGTCGCTCAACCCGGTGCGGTTCGAGCCCAACGCCGAGGACATGCCGAACCGCGTCAAGGCGTACCACCCGGAGCGCCCCGGCTTCTCCCGGCTGCGCATCGCGCGCGTCATCAACGAGTACGGCGGCGAGACCATCGTCACGTACAAGACGCCCGACGCGAACGACCCGACCGGCCAGACCAACGACTGCGCCACCGGACAGAACCTCCCCAGCAAGACGGAGACGGCAGCACTCAAGGCCAACACCCGTCTCTGCTACCCGTCGTACTGGAACCCGGACCCCGAGGTCGAGGACATCGACTGGTTCCACAAGTACGTGGTCGAGTCGATCGAGGAACTCCCGAACGTCGACGGCGCCTTCGCCACCAAGACGGCGTACGCGTACAAGAACCCCGGCTGGAAGCTCGCCGAGGCCGAGTTCACCAAGAAGTCGACCCGCACGTACTCGCGGTTCGCGGGCTTCGAGCAGACCACGGTGCTCACCGGCACCGAGGACCCGGCCATCGGCAGCAAGCAGTCCAAGGCCGTCACCCGCTTCTTCCGCGGCATGGGCGACACCGTGTCCGTGAAGGACATCACGGGCGCCGAGATCGCCAAGGACGCCGAGCCCTTCGCCGGCCGCATCGCCGAGGAGCTCACCTACTCCAACGCGACCGACGCCGACACCGACTGGCTCAGCCGCTCCATCACCAAGCCCGCGGCGACCGAACTCGCCCGGCGCGACCTCGGCGACGGCCTGAGCCCGCTGCAGGCATGGCGCGTGACGGAGCCCGAGGAGATCGCGTACACCAAGTCGTCCGGTACGAACACGGACGACCCGCGTACGGTGCGCTCGGTCAAGACGGTGACGACGTACGACTCGACGTACGGTCTGCCGACGCTGGTGGAGTCGCTCGGTGACACCGGGAAGAGCGGTGACGAGTCCTGCACCAAGCTGGAGTACCTGCACGAGACGACGAAGAACCTGATCGGTCTGTCGAAGCAGGTGCTCAACTCGCCGACGACGTGCGCGAGCGCCAATTGGGCGGACCTGTCGACGCTCAGCGGCGGTGCTCGTACCGCTTACGACGGCACCGCCTACGGCACAGCCCTCGGCTCCACCAGCCGCGGCCTGGCCACCGAGTCGTGGCTGCTGAACGGCGCAGGCACCGGCTTTCAGACCGCCGGCACCACCGGCTTCGACGCTATCGGCCGTGTGACCAGGGAGACCGACCCGGACGGCAAGTCGTCCACGCTCACGTTCGACCCGCCCACCGGGCAGGTCTTCAAGGTCACGACCGCCAACTCGCTCGGTCACACGCAGGTTCAGGAACTGGAGCCGGGCCGCGCGGTCACCCTCAAGACGACCGACGCGAACAATCTCGTCAGCGAGGCCGTGTACGACCCGATGGGCCGGCTGGCCGAGGCGTGGGCCCCGGGCCGTACGCCGGGCAACGGCGTGCCGGACTTCCGTGCGGTCTACACCATCCCGGCGGAGGAGACCGACCCCACCGACGAGAACATCAAGATCCGTAAGCCTCCGTACGTCACCACCTACTCGCGTGGCTACGAGGACCGGATCGAGACCTCCGTCACCCTCTACGACGGCCTCGGCCGTGAGCGTCAGTCGCTCGAAGAGGCCGACAACGACGCCGGCTACCTCGTCACCGACACGCTCTACAACAGTTCCGGTGAGGTCTGGCAGACCAACAACGCCTACCTGACCAAGGAGGCCAAGCCGGGCGAGCTGTTCACGCCGCTCTCCGACACGGCCATCCCGAACATCACGCGCTACACGTACGACGGTCTGGGCCGTGTGCTCCAGGAGACCCCGTACATGAAGTACGTGGACCCGAGCACCCAGGAGACCATCTCCAGGGCGTACCCGGAGCGGGCCGTCCGTTACGAGTACGGCGAGGACTGGTCGAAGGTCATCCAGCCGGAGGGCGACTCGTCCTACCGCGTCTGGACCGACGCGCTGGGCCGCACCACCCGCACGGACACCTTCAACCCGGCCGCGCCCGGCGGGTTCACGTCGACGCGCTACGAGTACGACTCGCACGGACAGCCGGTGAAGGCGACCGCCTCGGCCGACCCGACGCACCCCTGGACGTGGACGTACGACCACAACGGGCGGATGCAGACGGCGACCGACCCGGACTCGGGCACCACCCGCACCGAGTACGACGCCCGGGGCCGTGTCCTCACGACGACCAATGCCCTTGGAAGCAAGGTCTGGAACGGCTACGACGAGCTGTCGCGGCCGACCCAGCAGCGTGAGGACAGTTCCACCGGCAAGCTCCTGGCCGACTTCACGTACGACACCGCTCCGGGCGGCAAGGGCATGCCCGCCACCGCCACCCGCTACACGGACGCGCTGGCGTACACGCAGAAGGTCAACGGCTACACGAAGGATTACCAGCCGACCTCGACCACCCTCTCCCTGCCGCAGTCGATCGTCGACACCTGGGGCTTCGCCAAGGACTACACGTACGACTACGCGTACTCCGACAACGGCATGCTGAACGAATCCACCCTTCCCGCGGTGGGCAAGTTCGCCAGCGAGAAGCTGGTCGTCCGCTACAACAAGGACGGCAAGCCGGTCTCGATCTCCGGCAAGGACTGGTACGGCTCCGAGACCGTCTATTCGCCCTACGGCCAGGTGCTCCGTTCCACCCTCGGTGCGCAGCCGTACCGGGTGTGGACGCAGAACTCGTACGACGAGGGCAGCGGTGAGCTCAAGGAGCAGTCGGTCTACCGAGAGAAGAACGACGCCAGTCTCGTCGGCGGCAACCTGGTCTCCAACCGGGCGTACACCTACGACCCGGCCGGCAATGTCACCTCGATCCAGGAGAAGTCCGTCGGGATCGAGGAGCGCCAGTGCTTCGTCTACGACCCGATCGGGCAGCTGAAGTCCGCCTGGACCTCCAAGGACCCGGCGACGCAGAACTGCACCACCCCGAAGAACGCCGACGGCACGCTCAACGTGGCCGCCGGCCCGGACGCCTCCGGCTACTGGCAGGAGTACGAGTACGACCTGCTCGGCAACCGCACCAAGCTGACCGAGAAGGACCTCTCCGGCAACACCGCCAAGGACGCCGTCAGCACCTACGCGTACGGCAAGGCCGACGGCAGCCAGCCGCACTCGCTGACCAAGGTGTCGAAGACCTACACCACCCCCGCGGGTGCGCAGGTCACGGCCGAGGCCACGCGTCTGTACGAGCTGACCGGCGAGACCAAGTCGATCACCTCGGTCCAGAATGGCGACAAGCAGGACCTGACCTGGACGTACGACGGCAAGGTCGACCGGATCACCGGCCAGGGCACGGGAGGCAAGACCCCGTACGTGGGTCTCGGCCAGAAGTGCCTCGACCTGAAGTCGGGTCTTGCGGCCGCCGGTCAGCCGATCCAGCTGTACCAGTGCAATGCCACGGTCGCGCAGAACTGGCGCTTCACCCCGGCCCCGGGGCAGACGGACGCCAACCTGGGCACGCTGTCGGTCTACGACACCTGGTGCGTCCAGCCGGCGGCCAACACCGCGGGCTCCGCGCTCCAGGTGCAGAAGTGCAACGGCACCACCGCGCAGCAGGTCAAGCGCAACGCCTCCGGTCAGCTGACCCATGTCGCCTCCGGCCTGTGCCTCGCGGTGCAGGGCGCGGCGAACGTCAACGGCACCGCGATCGTGCTCGCCACCTGCGACGCGGCCCAGGCCGCCCAGCAGTGGCTGCCGCAGAACGACACCCGTCACATCTACGGCCCTGACGGCGAGCGCCTGCTGACCATCCAGGGCAAGCAGGCCACGCTGAACCTGGGCGAGGCGACGGTCACCGTCCAGCAGGGTGGTGTCCTGGTCCGCACCGAGCGCACCTACGCGAGCCCCGGCGGCGCGGTTCTGCGCTACGCCAACGGCACGGGTGGCGACGCGCTCAACGCGCTCGCCATGGACCACCAGGGCAGCGTGTACGCGGAGGTCGCCCTCTACACCGGCATGCCGGTGCGGGTGCGCAAGCAGGACCCGTTCGGCAACCAGCGTGGCGCCGACACGGCCGGTCAGAACCTCCAGAACCACAAGGGCTTCCTGGGGAAGGACCGGGACGACGCCTCCGGATTCCAGCCGCTGGGTGCTCGTCTGTACGACCCGGTGGTCGGGCGCTTCCTGTCCGTCGACCCGGTGCTCGACCTGAACGACCCGCTGCAGTCCAACGGGTACGCGTACGCGCAGAACAACCCGGTCACGTATTCCGACCCGACCGGTCTCGCGATCAGCCTGACCGCTTCGGAGAAGGCTGCGGCCCTGGCCGGCGCGGGTCTGTCCGCAGCTCAGGTTGCGCAGGCGCAGGCGATGCAGGGCAAGTCCCTCACCTCGGTCATCCTGGCTGTGGCCTGGGAGACGTTGAAGGACTTCATCGGTATCAACGACGCCATGGCCTGCTTCGGCGGTGACATGTGGTCCTGCGCGAGCCTCATCATCGACGCGATTCCGTGGACGAAGCTCGGCAAGATCCCGTCCGTCATCAAGGCGGTCAACCGCACCATCGACGCCATCAAGGCGTTCAAGGCGGCCAAGCGGGCGGCGGAAGCGGTCCTGAAGGCAGCCAAGGCCGCCGAGGCAGCCGCGCTGAGGGCCAAGAAACTGGCCATTGAAAAGGCCAAGAAGGAAGCTGCTCAAAGAGCCAAGAAGAAGGCGGCAGAAGCCGCCAAGAGACGAGCCGACGCAGCGGCCGCCGCGAAGCGGAAGACGGGTAACCCCGTCCACAAGCAGGCCCAGGCCAAGTCAGCACCGAAGTCCTCCTCCCACCCCGCATCCAGCAAGGGTGGCGGAAGCAAGAGCTCCGGCGGTGGAGGCGGCGGCAAGTCCGGCGGCTCCGCGCGTAGTAAGGGCGGTTCCAGCGGAAGCGGTGGCTCAGGCAAGGCCGACGGCGGTGGCGGCGAGCGCGGCGACGGCGGCGGCGACGGCGAAACCTGCAACAGCTTCGTGCCCGGCACGAAGGTGCTGATGGCCGATGGCTCCACCAAGCCGATCGAGCAGGTGAAGGCCGGCGACAAGGTCGTCGCGACCGACCCGAAAACCGGGGAGACCCGGGTCGAGACGGTCACGGCCGAGATCAAGGGCCAGGGTCTCAAGCACCTGGTCAAGATCACGATCGATGTCGACGGCAAGACCGGTGAAAAGACGGCTCAGATCACCGCGACCGACGGTCACCCGATCTGGGTCCCCGAGCTCGGCGACTGGATCAAGGCCACCGACCTGAAGTCCGGCCAGTGGCTCCAGACCAGTAGCGGCACGCTTGTCCAGGTCACCGCGGTCCGGCGCTGGACGGCCCAGACCGCCGTTGTTCACAACCTCACCGTTTCCGACCTCCACACCTACTACGTGGCGGCGGCCAGCACTTCTGTCCTGGTTCACAACTGCGGTAGCGGAAGCTCCAACAGCGGTAGCTCAGGCAGCGGAGACAGCGGTGGCGG
Organism: Streptomyces fradiae; assembly: GCF_041270065.1. NCBI lineage: Bacteria > Bacillati > Actinomycetota > Actinomycetes > Kitasatosporales > Streptomycetaceae > Streptomyces > Streptomyces fradiae. Next base: position 5,479,451 of record NZ_CP065958.1, read on the forward strand.
CAACAGCGCGGAGTCCTATTTCAGTGCCTACCCCAGGGAGTTTCTGGATCAGGCGGCGAAGTATGGCAAGGCTGGAGTCCGTGAGCTTCCGGATGGACGCTTCCGCTTCTACGGCGAGGTAGCCGTGGCTCGTACGCCCGGCGAGATGCTTGGGCGCCGGTTGGTTCGTGAGTGGAACCCTGCAACGGGCGCCACTCGCATCTGGCACGAGACTGTCGACCATGCCGGACGAGTGAGAATTGTTCGACCGGACGTGAACGTGACAGGCGGGACCAAGGTGCACTACGTGTTCGACGCCCTGGGCAATTTCACGGGTACCTTCTAGCCATGGACGAGACATTCATCGAGGCGCGAAGGCTCCTGGCCGGATTGATTTCCGGCCAGGTGGACCGGGCGGAAGCTGCCGACTGGGCAATGGAGAAAATCAGGGACGAGAGTGCCGACTACTCCTCCAATGCTGTCCTGTGGACGCTTTTGGATCGGTTGGCAGGTGCAGATCTCAAACAGTCGCCGGAGTCCTACCTTCACGGTGTCGAGGACTTCGAAGCGTGGCTGACTGATGCCGATGCCCCGCTGTAACTTGATGTAACTCGAAACATGTGTGGCCCCGCCGGAGAGCGCTTCCGGCGGGGCCATCGTGATGTCTGATGGCAGTCGTTGGGGCCGCGGCAATCATCGTGTGCACCAGCGACTGCCGAGATCGGCTGATAACCGGAGCTACCGCCCCCGCGCCTCCGCCTCCAGCCGCAGCCCCTCCTCCATGACCGCCTTCGCGATCGGGGCCGCGCTGCCGCCGCCGCTGATGTCCGTGCGGTTGGCCTCCGCGTCCTCGACCACGACGGCGACGGCGACGGCCGGCTGGGCGGAGTCGGGGGCCTGGGCCCAGGCGATGAACCAGGCGTAGGGGGTGCCGGTGTTGCCGAGGCCGTGTTGGGCGGTGCCGGTTTTGCCGCCGACGCGGGCGCCGGGGATGGCGGCGTTGGTGCCGGTGCCGTCCTCGACGGCGCGGATCATGAGGTCCTGGAGGCGGGTGGCGGTGGAGGGGCGCATGGCCTGGCGGTAGGTGCGGCGGGCCGGGGTGTCGATGGTGGTGCCGGCGGAGGTGGTGGTGCGTTCGACCAGGTGGGGGGCGGCGATCTCGCCGTTGTTGGCGACGGCCGCCGCGACCATGGCCATCTGCAGCGGGGTGGCCGCCGTGTCGAACTGGCCGATGGAGGAGAGGGCCAGCTGGTCCTCGGACATATCGGTGTCGAAGTTGGACTTGGCCACCCAGGACGGGATGCGCAGCCCCGGGTCGTTGAAGCCGAAGTTGCCGACCGTGCCCACCATGTCCGCGAGGCCGACCTTCACCCCGAGGCCGGCCATCACCGTGTTGCAGGACCACTGGATGGCGTACGCGAGGGAGGCGTTCGCGCAGCCGGTGGCCTCGTTCGGGAGGACCTGGCGGGTGCCGGGGAGGATGAAGGGGTCGGGTGTGTCGGTCGGGGCGTCCGGGTCGGTGACGGCGCCCGTGTCCAGGGCGGCCGCCGCCGTCACGATCTTGAAGGTGGAGCCCGGCGGGTACGTCTGCCGGATCGCCCGGTCCAGCATCGGCTGGTTGGGGGAGGTGTTGAGCCGCTGCCACGCCTCCGCCACCGCCGGGCCGGTGCCGGACAGGACCCCCGGGTCGTACGAGGGCGAGGAGACGAGCGCCAGGATCCGGCCGCTCGACGGCTCGATCGCCGCCACCGCGCCCCGCTTGCCGTCGAGGCCGCGGTACGCCGCCTCCTGCATCCGGGCCCGGATGGTGGTGACCACGTCGCCGCCGGGCTGCAGGCCGCGGCTGACGTCGTTCCACAGGGGGAGCGGGGCGAGCATCGGGTCTGTGCCGGACAGGACGGCGTCCTCGGCGTCCTCGACCAGCGTCGTGCCGTACGTCTGCGAGGCGTAGCCGGTCACCGGCGCGTACAACGGCCCCTGGGTGTACGTGCGTTCCCAGCGCAGCTGCTGCCGGCTGTCGCGCGAGCCGGTCACCGGGCGCCCGTCCACCAGGATCTCGCCGCGCGGCTGGCCCCAGCGGGTGATCGCGACCCGCCGGTTCGCCGGGTTGTCGTCGTACGAGTCGGCCTCGAAGACCATCACCCGGGCCGCGTTCACCAGCAAAGCCACGAGCAGGAGGAAGCACAGGGCCGCGGCCCGCCGGATGTACCTGATCACGCCGCGTCCTCCGCGATCGGGGCGATCACACCCGTGTCCGCCATGTCCGGGCGCGGCGCCCGCGCCGAGTCCGAGACCCGCACGAGCAGCGCCACGATCACCCAGTTGGTGACGACGGACGAGCCGCCCTGCGCGAGGAACGGCATCGCCATGCCGGTCAGCGGGATCAGCCCCATCACCCCGCCCGCGATGACGAAGACCTGCAGCGCCAGGATCGAGGCCAGGCCGACGGACAGCAGCCGCCCGAAGGGGTCGCGCAGCGCGAGCCCCGCCCGGTAGCCGCGGGCGACGAGCAGCGCGTACAGCAGGAAGAGCGCGGTGAGGCCGACCAGGCCGAGCTCCTCGCCCGCCGTCGCCAGGATGAAGTCCGACTTGGCGGCGAAGCCGATGAGCACCGAGTGCCCGAGGCCCAGACCCGTGCCCAGCATCCCGCCCGCCGCGAACGCGAACAGCGACTGCGCCAGCTGCCCCGGCCCGTCGCCCGCGCGGATCGAGGCGAAGGGGTCCAGCCAGTCCTGCACCCTGCTGTGCACATGCGGTTCGAGCGAGCCGACCAGGAAGGCGCCGGCCGCGGCGAGCAGCAGCCCGACCGCGATCCAGCCGGTGCGGCCGGTCGCCACGTACAGCATGATCACGAAGAGGCCGAAGAACAGCAGCGAGGTCCCCAGGTCCCGTTCCAGGACGAGGACGCAGACGCTCAGGCCCCAGATCGCCACGATCGGGCCGAGCACCCGGCCGGTCGGGAATTGCAGCCGCCAGATCTTCCGCCCGGTGTAGGCGAGCGCGTTGCGGTTGGCGGCCAGGTAGGCGGCGAAGAACACCGCCAGCAGGATCTTGGCGAACTCGCCCGGCTGGAAGGACAGTCCGCCGATCCGGATCCAGATCTTCGCCCCGTTCACGGCGGGGAAGAAGATGGGCAGGATCATCAGCGCGAGGGCGGCGGTGACGGAGAGATAGGCGTAGCGCTGCAGCACCCGGTGGTCCTGGATCACCAGCACCACCACGATGAAGAGTCCGACCCCGACGGTCGACCAGACCAGCTGGGTGGGCGCGGCGATGTCGGCCGCCGACTCCAGGTCGAGCCGGTAGATCAGCACCAGACCGAACCCGTTGAGCAGCACCGCGATCGGCAGCAGCAAGGGATCGGCGTACGGGGCGCGCAGCCGTACGGCGAGATGCGCGAGGAGCGCGAGCGTGCCGAGCCCGGCACCGTAACGGGCGGCGTCCGGCGGTACGGCTCCGTTGCGGGCGAGCCCGACCTCCGCGTACCCCAGGACCGAGATCAGGACCGCGCCGACCAGCAGCGAGAACTCCACACCGCGCCGCTTCGGGACCCGGACCCCGGGCGGGGGCGCGTCCCTGATGTCCTTCGCGTCCGTCGGCGGCGGTGCGGTCATGGACCGCAACGTAGCAAGCAGTAAGCCTTATGTCCCTTTTGTGTGACGGTGTGCCGCGGTGTGCCGCGTTCGGGGCGTCCGGGGCGTTACGCCTTCGCCGGGTCCTCGGGGGCCTCGGGCTCCTCCGGGTCCTCCTGCTCCTCCGGCCCCTCGTCGTCCGGCTCCGCGAGGCGTACGTACTCCGGCAGCGTCAGCCGCGCCACCGCACCGCCGCCCTCGTCGTCCTCCGGCGCGTTGGCGAACACCAGCTCCGCGCCGATCACCTCCGCCTGCCCGACCGCGATGGTGAGCCCGAGCCCGTGGCCCTTGCCGCCGCTCTCGGTGCGGAACCGCTGCGGGCCGGCCGCGAGCAGATAGTCCGGAAAGCCCGCGCCGTGGTCCCGCACCGTCACCACCGGCCCGTCCACCGACAGGACCACCGGCGCCGCGCCGTGCCGGTGCGCGTTCGCGACCAGATTGCCGAGCACCCGCTCCAGACGCCGCTTGTCCGTCTCCACGGTCGCGTCCCGCACCATCCGCACCTCGGTCACGGTGCCCGAGGTGCTCGCGGCGGCGCGCACCACCCGCTCGGCCAGCGGCCCGAGGTCGTGCACGGCCAGGTCGACCCGCTCGGTGCCCGCGTCGAGCCGCGAGATCTCGAGCAGGTCCTCGGTCAGCGCCCGCATCGTCCGCACCCGGTCCCGTACCAGCTCCGACGGCCGTCCCTCCGGCAGCAGTTCGGCCGCCGCGGACAGCCCGGTCAGCGGGGTGCGCAGCTCATGCGCCACGTCCGCCGTGAAGCGCTGCTCGCTCTGCAGCTTGCGCTGGAGCGAGGAGGCCATCGTGTCGAGCGCCCCGGAGACCGTGGCCACCTCGTCGAGGGGGCGGGAAGGGTCCTTGGTACGGGGGTCGTTGACGCGCGCGTCCAGGTCGCCGGCGCTGATCCGGCGCGCCACCGTCGCGGTCGCGTGCAGCCGCCGGGTGACCCGGGTGACGGCGAACGCCCCGACGAGCAGGGTGGCCCCGATGGCGAGCACCGACGAGCCGAGGATCGAACGGTCGAGCCGGTCGATCGTCGCCGCGCTCTGCGTGTAGTCGATGCGTACGGCCAGGGCGCGCCCGTCCGCCGGACCCGCCGCCCACATCGTCGGGCGCCCCTCGAAATCCGCCACCATCGTGCCCCGCTCGCCGCCCGCCGCGAGCGCCCGCAGCGAGGCGGGCAGGCCCGCCGGGTCCACCCCGGCGAACCGGGGCAGCGGCTCGCCCGACTCGTACAGCCGGCCGACCTCGTCGAGCCGGGCCAGCGCCTTGTCCCGGGAGTCCCGCACGGTCTGCCCGGCCACCGACACGTGCACGAGCACGCCGAGCAGCGCCGCGAGCGCGCAGCACATCACGGCGATGAAGACGGCGGCCTTGAAGGTGAGCGTCGCCGTCCAGGCGGGCTGCCGCGGCATCCGACGCCGGGCGCCGCCGCTCCCGGCTGCGCCGGCGCCCGGGGCCCGGCTCACGGGCCGCCCTCGGAGGCGTCGGGCGCGAGGTCCGCGGTGGGCCCGGGCGAGGGGCTGCCGGAGGCCCCCGGCGGAGGTACGGCGCGGGGGGCCGGGGACGCGGTGGGGCTGACGAGGTCCGGTGCGGGGACGGTCGAGGCGCCGGGGCCGCGCGGTTTGACGCGGACGATCTCGTCACGGGCCGGCAGCATCGTGCGCTGCTGCTCGTCCCAGGACCAGGCGGTCCGGTACTCGTAGCCCGGGATCCCGGCCGAGCTCGCCCGTACGATCAGGTCCCGGCCGGCCAGCTCGATGCTCACCACCTGGTCGACCGTGGACATGATCCGGGTCAGCCCGTCGTTCTCGGCGAGATAGACGCGCAGGCCGAGCTGCTGGTCGGGCATGCGAATGCCGATGATCAGTTCGTCCCGCCCGTTGCCGGTGAGGTCGCGGTAGTACGGGGTGAGGAGGGGGCAGTTCTTACGGGCGGCGCTGTCGGGGCTGTCGGCCGGGGTGGTGGTGCCGGTGGTGCCTCTGGTGCCGGCGGGGCACTTCTCGATGGCCCGTACGGTCTCCTCGTACAGCCCGTCCTGCCCGGACCGCGCGTCCTCGTGCCCGCGCACCTCGGCCTGGACGACGGCGACCGGGTCGACCGAGCGCACGTCGTTGTCCCGGACCTCGATGCCGGGGACCCGCTCCGTGGTGTTCTCGCCGTAGTCGATCGGCGGATTGGTCGCGGGCGGCAGATCCGGCCAGAGCCGCACCGGCCCGACGGCGCCGGGCGCGCGCCCCGCGCTCTGCAGCTCGCCCTGCCCGCCGCAGCCGGCGAGCAGCACGCCGAGCAACGCGGTGAGGGCGAGCACGCCGACGGCACCGCCCGCGGCGGTGATGACGGCGATCGGCCGCCGGCGGCGCATTCCCACGCTGCTCCTGTGTGTGTCCGGTGCTACGTCACCACCGCTACTTCACCAGGTCGGCGAAGAGGATGATGTTGTCGGTGCGGTGACCGTCCCGTACGGGTCCGCCGCAGGTGATGAGGCGCAGCTCGGGACGCTCGGTCTTCCCGTAGACCTTATTCGTAGGGAAGTCCTTTTTGTCTACTTGCTGGATCTCCCGGACCGCGAACCGGGCCGTCGAGCCGTCCGCCCGACCCACCTCGATGAGGTCCCCGGTCCGCACGCCGGCGACGTCGCGCAGGAGGGCCGGGCCGCGCGCCGTGTCGTAGTGCGCGACCAGCACCGCGGCCCCGCGCTCGCCCGGTGTCACGCTCCCGGTGTACCAGCCCGGCTGCTCCGCCTGCTCCTCCGACGGCACCTGCATCTCCCGATCCGCGTCGAGCCCGAGCCGCAGCACCGGCCCGGCGTCCACCCCCGCAGACGGTACGACCAGGCGGGTCGGTTCCGAGGCCGCCATGGGTGGAGCGGCCTTGTCGCGCCCGGCCGGCGCCACCGTCACATTCCGTACGACCACGTCGGGCGCCGTAGCCGTAGCCGTAGCCGTAGTCGTATGCGTTCCAGCCCCTGCCGCGCCCCCGCAGGCGAGCAGCCCGCCGCCGACGGCCAGCGCGAGCGCGCCCCCGGCGAGGGCGGCGCGGCGGCGGGCGGGGCGGGACGGGGGCGCGGTGCGGGCGCGGGGCATGACGGACTCCGATCCGGGCGGCTGGGCTGGTCGCGACTGCCGACTGCTGACTGCCGACTAGTGACTGCTGACCGGATACGAAGGTAAATGTCCGATTTTGCGATTGTGTAACAGTGGGCCGACGGTGAGCACTCGGCTTCACACCGCGCGGCGCTCCAGCTGCGACAGGGCCGCCCGGCACAAGGTCAGGAGCTTCTCGTCGTCGTGCACGTCGTGCGAGCCCGCGCCGTCCTCGCGTGCGTTGTGGCGCCGCCGCCGGGACAGCTCCGCGCGGATCGCGGGCTCCGCGCCCGCCGCCGCCGGACCCATCTCCGCCAGGCACTCCGCCACGGCCACCCGGGTGTGACGGTTCTCCTCCCAGGCCGCGAGCAGCACCGGCAGGGTGTCCACGGAGTCGCCCGTCACCCGCCACAGCGCCGCCGCCGATCGCACCCGCACCCACAGCTCCCGCGCGCCGAGCCCGGCCCGCAGGGCCGGCGCCGTCCGTGCCGCCGCCGGGCCGATGGCGCCCAGGGAGAGGGCCGCCGCACACCACTCTTCGCCCGAGGTGCCCGGCCGCAGCCACTGGTCGAGGGTGTCGAGCGCCTCGTCCAGCGAACCGTCGAGCGCCCACACCGCGCGCGCCGCCATCGCCGAGACCGCCGCCGACGGCGAGGCGAGCAGCCGCCGCGCGTCCGGCAGCGCCTCCCGGGCCGCCGGGCCGAACGCCGTCAGCGTGCGCAGACACGCCTCGTGCACCCAGTCCCGCCGGTTCGCGGGCGCCCCGCGCAGGACGCGCAGCACCTCCGGCAGCGCCTGCGCGCCCCGTACCGACCCCAGCGCGAACAGCAGCGGCGCCGCCCGGTCGTACAGCAGGTCGTCGAGCTCCACCTCGGCGAGCCGGCGCCGCAGTACGGGGGCGAGCGGCAGGGCCGCCGGGCCCAGCGCGTCCACCGCGTACAGCAGCTCCCGCCGCACCTCGCGCTCCTCCTCCAGGGCGCGGGCGAGCAGCGGGATCGCCCGCGAGTCGCCCGACCGGGCGAGCGCGAGCAGCGCGCCGCCCCGGCCGGCCCGCGCGCCAGGCCCCCGGTTCACCCCGGTCGCGCCTGTCGCCCCGGTCGGCCCGCTCGCCCCGGCCGTCAACCGGGCGGCGAGCGCGTCGGCCGAGGGCGCGGCCAGCTCGAAGAGGCGCTCAAGGAACGACGTGGCCGCCTCGCGCAGCCGCGGCTCCGGGTCGCCCAGCTGCGCCCCGACGAGCCGCACCACCTCGTCGTACCGCCCGCGCCACACTCGTATCAGACCGCCACACAGCCAGATGGCGTCCGAACGCTGCCCCCAGTCGGGGCTGCGCAGCTGGGCCAGGATGAGCGCGATGCGGTCGTCGACCCGGTCGTCGAGGGCGGTGTGCAGGGTGCGGAGGAGCTCCTCGGTCCAGGGGGTGGGGCGGCCCGTCGAGTGTTCTTCGAGGAGTTCGCGGACCTGCCCGACGAGGGTGGGGGCGGCGGCCGTACGGGCCGGTTCCGCGGGGACGTCGGCGGGCGCCGTGCGCACCTCGTCGAGCAGCACCGTCACCCGCTCCACCACGTCGTACGGGATCTCGGCGGGCGCCACCCGGGCGAGCTGCGCGAGCGCGGCGAGCCGCAGACCCGGCGCCTGCGCGACCCGCGACAGCCAGTCCAGCCACTCCACTGTCTCGGCGCGCAGCGACTCGTGCCGCAGCGCGATCCGCCCGAGGGCGGCGACGAGCGCGAGCCGTACCTCCGTGTCCCGCTCGATCGTCAGCCGCTCACGGAGCAGTTCGAGTACGTGGACGGGGTCGCCGTGCAGCGAGGCGAGCGCGCACGGCGCCGCGAGCCGCACCTCGGGGTCGGGGTCGTGGACCAGGCCGAGGAAGACGTCGGCGCCGGCGGCGACGGCGGCAGCGGCCATCGCGTAGTTCGCCGCCGGGGTGAACTCGGCGTCGTCCGGGTCGAGTTCGTCCAGCTCCTCGTCGCCGCAGAGGTCGATGCCGCCGATGCTGGTGAGCAACTCCACGATGCCGCCCCGGTCCTGGACCGTGGGGTCGGCGACGAGTTCGAGGAGGAAGGGGATGCAGGCGAGGGTCGAGTCGTAGACGTCGCCCTGGTGGTGGACGGCTCCGTACATGCCGTCGAGGGCGTTCTCGCGCTCGGCGGGATCCGCGGAGGCGAGCCCCCGCAGCAGCTCCGGCACATCGTCGGCGGGGCCGTAGGCATGGCCCAGCGAGGCCCAGTCGACCTCCTCGATCCCCGTCAGCATGCAGGCCGCCGCCTTCCCCGTGAGCGCTGTACCAGGCAGCAAGTGTGCACCAACGCACCCCGCACAAGGCCCCACCGGCCGGACGCGGTCCCGCGAGCCCGGTGCGGCCGCTCGCTTTGCGCCATCCGCAGGTCCGCCGGGAGCCCCGGCGGACCCCCGCCCGGCCGTTCCGGAGCCCCCGCGCGCCCCCTTCCCCGGCCTCCCGGCCCGCCCCGCGCCCGCTGGACATGCGCACTTGTGCGCCGGAGTGCGCCCCGGGCGCCCCGCGACCCCCGTCCGGGGACTTTGTCCTGAACGGAACGGAGCAGAGCGGCCGCCGGGTTCAGGCCAGGGGGCGCGGTTTCGGTGGCCGGGGGAGGGGTGGTCGGGTCAGGGGGTGTGGGGGGCGGGGTTGGGGTCCGGGTCCGGGGTTGGGGCTGGGGTCCGGGTCAGGGGGACCCGAGTCTGAGCCGGCGCCCGGGGCGGAGTCCGGGGCGGCGTCCCGGTCGAGACCGGGGGCGGCCTCGGGATCGGGATCCGCGGCGGGGTCCGGATGGGGGTTGGCGCCCGGAGGACCCGAGCCCGAGTCTGTGCCCGGGTCTGTGCCCGGGGCCGGGGCGGCCTCCGGGTCGGCGTCCGGGGGACCCGAGTCCGAGTCGGGGTCCGGGGCTGTGTCCGGGTCGGGGTCAGGATCCGGGTGCCGGTCCGGGGCGGGGCCGGGGGCGGCCTCGGGATCGGGGTTCCCGGCGGGGTCGCGGTACGGGTTCGGGTCGGGGGCGGAGTCCGGGTGACCCGAGTCCGAGTCGGCGCCCGGAGCAGTGTCCGGGCCTGTGTCCGGGTCGGCGTCCGGGTCCAAGGGGTCGAGGTCGGGCCAGGGTTCCGTCTCCCGTACGCGGATGAAGCGGGCGGTGTCCTGGCGGCCGGCGATGACGCGCAGCTCGACCGTCACGGGCGCGGCCAGGGGCCGTACCGGCCCGTGCTCGGGATGCTCGACCGGATCGGCGGCGACCCCGGCCTCGGCCGCCGGCCCGGCGACCTCGTGCGCCTGCTGTCCGGTGAGCCGCGGCGCCGTCCGCAACTCGCGCCCGTCGGGCAGCCGGACGAGCAGCGCGTGCGGCCGGCCGGGCGGCCCGAAGAGCCCGACGAGCCGGGCGTCGACGGTGTCCGAGTGCCGGACCTTGCGCCAGGCCCAGGTGCCGCCCGGCCGGTACGCAGAGTTCCAGGCCTTCGCCACCACCCCCTCGACCCCGGCCGCGCGCAGCGCGTCGAACCAGTCGCGGGCGGTCGCCTCGTCCTCGGTGGCGAGCACCCGCTGGAGCGGCGGCCCGGTGTCGGCAAGGGCGGCGCCGAGCAGTTCCCAGCGTTCTCGCAGCGGCCGGGCGCGCAGGTCGTGGCCGGGGAGGGCGAGCAGGTCGAAGGCGATGTACGAGACGGGGATGCCGGCCCGCTCACGGTCCCGGTGCGAGCGCAGCAGGTCGGTGAAGCTCAGCCGCCCGTCGCGGTACGCGCACAGCTCGCCGTCCAGGACGATCCCGGGTGGCAACCGCTCGCCCAGATAGGCGGCGATCCCGGGGAACTCCGGCGCCAGGTCGCGCCGGGCCCGGGACTGCAGGAACACCTGCCCGCCGTCGAGCACGAACGCGAGGGCGCGGAAACCGTCGAGCTTGAGGGAGTACTGGTACCCGCCCGGAACCTCGCCCTGCCGGGGCAGCACGTCGGCGGCGCGCGGCCGCATGACGTCGACCGGCGGCCGAAGAACAACGTCGGGGCCGGATCCCGGAGTTGGGCCAGGGCCCGGGTCAGGGTCCGCGGCGGAGCCTGTGGCTCTCGGGCCGGGGTTGGGGTCAGGTTCGGGGTCCGGAGTCGGGTCAGGGCCAGAGGCGGAGTCTGCGGCGGAGCCTGCGGCCTCCGGGCCGGATCCGGCGGCACGGCCCGGGTTTGACCCAGGGCCGAGGCCAGGTTCGGGGTCGGGAGTCGGGGCAGGGGCCGAGGCGGGGCCTGCCCCGCCCGGGTTCGGCCCGGGGCTGGGTTCGGGGTCCGGGCCAGGGGCCCGGGCGGTGCCGGCCTCGGCCGTGGGGCCGCGGGCAGGGGCTCGGCCCGGATCGCGGTCCGGGTACGGCTGAGGGCCCGGCCCCCACCCCGTACCGCCACCTGCAACTGGACCCGTACCCGCGCCCGTACCCACATCCGCACCGGCACCGGCACCGGCACCGGCACCGGCACCGGCACCGGCACCGGCACCGGCACCGGCACCCGCCCCCGAACCCGGCCCGCGGCCCGCACCGGCACCCGCCCCCCCGGCCCGCGGCCCGCACCGGCACCCGCCCCCCCGAACCCGGCCCGCGGCCCGCACCGGCACCCGCCTCCGCACCCGCCCCCCGGCCCCCCCCCCCCCCCCCCCCCCCCAACCCGAACCCGCCCCCCCCCCCCACCCCCCCCCCGCCCCCGCCGCTCACGGCACCGGCCCCGCGGCCGACGGGTCGAACAGCGGGGCGAGCAGCTCGCCGTACGTCTCCAGGCGCGGCCCGATCGAGTCAAGGAGCAGGACCAACCGCTCCGGCGCGCCGCTCTCGGCGGTGTCGGCGACCTCGTCCCAGGTCACGGGGGCGGAGACGGACGGCAGCGGGCGGGCCCGCAGGGTGTAGGGGGTCGCGGTGGTCTTGGCGGCGGCGTTCTGGCTGTGGTCGACGAAGACCTTCCCGGGCCGCAGGGCCTTCGCCATCCGGTGCACGACAAGCCGCGGCAGCTCCGCCTCGGCATCGACGGCGAGCCGGCGCGCGTACGCCGACACCTCCTCCGACGGCGTCGGCGTGACCGGAACCAGCAGGTGGAGCCCCTTGGAGCCGGAGGTCTTCGCGTACGCCGTGAGACCGTCCGCCGCCAGCCGTTCCCGCAGGTGGAGGGCGACCCGGCAGCACTCGACGACGGTCGCGGGCGGCCCCGGGTCGAGGTCGAGGACCAGCCGGTCGGCCACGGCGGGCGCGCCGGCCCGCCACTGCGGCGTGTGGAACTCGACGACCAGGTTCGCCGCCCACATCAGCGAGGCCAGGTCCTGGACCATGACCTGCCGGGCGCGCGGGGCGTCGGAACGAGGCACCGGCGTGGTCTTCACCCAGGCGGGCGTGCCGGGCGGCGGGTTCTTGGTGAAGAAGAGCTGCCCGTCCGGGCCGTCCGGGTAGCGCAGGAAGGAGACCGGCCGGTCCCGCAGATGGGGCAGGATCGCGGGCCCGACGGTGGCGTAGTAGTGCAGCAGCTCGCCCTTGGTGGTGCCGGTGGCGGGGTGGAGGACCTTGTCCAGGTTGCTGAGGGACAGCCGGCGCCCCTCCACCTCTGTGATGGGCGTCATACGATGAGAATCCCACGGATATCGGGACGTATCAGTACATACAGGGCAAGCCGCCGGCGCGAAGGGGATGAAGCGTGCGATCCATCTGGAACGGAGCCATATCCTTCGGCCTGGTCAGCATCCCGATCAAGCTGGTCAACGCCACCGAGAGCCGGTCCGTCTCCTTCCGCCAGGTGCACACCGAGGACGGCGGCCGCATCCGCTACAAGAAGGTGTGCGAGCTGGACGGCGCCGAGGTCACCCAGGCGGAGATCGGCAAGGCGTACGAGGACGCCGACGGCACCATGATCCCGATCACCGACGAGGACCTGGCCGCGCTGCCCCTCCCGACGGCGAAGACGATCGAGATCGTGGCCTTCGTCCCGGCCGGTGAGATCGACCCGCTCCAGATGGACGCCGCGTACTACCTCTCCGCCAACGGAGTGCCGGCCGCCAAGCCGTACACCCTGCTGCGCGAGGCGCTGAAGCGCAGCGACAAGGTGGCGGTCGCGAAATACGCCCTGCGCGGGCGCGAGCGGCTCGGCATGCTGCGGGTCGTGGACGACGTGATCGCCATGCACGGGCTGCTCTGGCCGGACGAGATCCGCGTCCCGGAGGGCGTGGCCCCGGAGACCCCGGTGACGGTGCGGGAGGCCGAACTTGACCTGGCCGACGCCCTGATGGCCACCCTCGGCGAGGTCGACATCTCGTCCCTGCACGACGACTACCGCGAGGCCGTCGAGGAGATGATCGCCGCGAAGGCGGAGGGCGGCGCGGGCGTCGCCCCGCCGGAGCCCGAGACGGGCGGCGGCGGCCAGGTCATCGACCTGATGGCGGCCCTGGAGAGCAGCGTCCGGGCGGCGAAGGAGGCCCGGGGCGAGGCGGCGCCGGTCACGGAGCTGCGCCCGCGGAAGCGGACGGCGGCGGCGACGCTGAAGGAGACTGGCGCGAAGAAGTCGACGGCGAAGACCGCGGCGAAGAAGACGGCGGCGGCGCCGGCCCGGAAGTCGACCGCGCAGAAGACGCAGCCGGCCAAGACGCAGCCGGCCAAGACGCAGCCGGCCAAGAAGCAGCCCACGCCCGCCAAGAAGACGACGGCGAAGAAGTCCACCGCGAAGAAGGCCACGGCGAAGAAGACGACGCCGCACAAGCGCACGGCCTGACCCGTCCGCACGGCCTGACCCGTCCGCACGGCCTGACCCGTCCGCACGGCCTGACCCGTCCGCACGGCCTGACCCGTCCGCACGGCCTGACCTGTCCGCACGGCCTGAACCCGCCCCCTGGCAGACGAGTTCGACCGTTCGACCGTCACATACGTGTACGGTCGGGGCCGGACCGGAAGGACGGGGGGCCACCGACCAATGCGCGCCGATGCCTGGCTGCTGGAACTGAACGAAACCGCAGAAGCGCCGTCGCTCGCCCCGCCCTTCCTCGACCAGGGCGTCCTCGACGAGCGGGAGCGCCGGCGGGCGGCGGCGTTCCTGCGGCCCGCCGACCGCGTGCTCTACGTCGCCGCGCACGTCGCGCTGCGCACCGTACTCGCCGGTCTGCTCGGCGAGCGGCCGGCGGACCTGGAGTTCACGCGCGAACCCTGCCCGTGCTGCGACGCACCCCACGGCCGGCCCGCCCTCGCGCTGCCCGGGCCCCCGCTGCACTTCTCTCTCTCGCACACGCGCGGCCGGGTGCTGATCGCCACCGCGCCGGTCCCGGTCGGCGCGGACGTCGAACTGCGCCCCGAGCCCGCGGCCGTACGGGAACTGGTCGCCGTCCTGCACCCGGCCGAGCGGGCCGAGGTCGGACCGGACGGCGATGCCGCCGCCTTCGGGCGGATCTGGGCGCGCAAGGAGGCGTATCTGAAGGGGCTCGGCACAGGCCTCGGCCGGGCCGCGCACCTGGACGACCTGAGCGCGGCGGCGCCCGCGCCGGCCGGCTGGAGCCTGTACGACCTGCCCTGCGGCCCGGCCCACGACGCCGCCCTGGCGCTGCGCGCCCCTGCCGCGCTCGCCGAACCTCCGTCGGTGCACCGTCTGTCGGCGACGGCGGAGCTCATCGTTCCGTAACCTCCCGGCCGCCCCTCCGACGCCCCTCCGACGCCGCTCAGACCCCCTCCGGCGCCCCTCGGTCACCCCTATCTCCACCCTCATTGACCCTTGGAGCGGTCAGCTCGCCGTATAGCGGACGGAGTTGGCCGCCCTTCGGACAACGGTTGGTCAAATCCTTGTTGCATACCTGTCAATCAGGCCTGCTCGCTGGCACGCTCGCACCCGCACCACCCCCCACATGAAACCCCCACGCTTCATCAGCGAAGGAGCCCGCGTGACCCGCCAGCAGTCCTCGCGCCGTACCTCTCGTACCACCGCCCGAGCCGCCGCCCTCATCGCGTCCGCCGCCATGGTCGTCGTCGGAGTCCAGACCGGATCCGCCAGCGCCGACGCCCAGCGCGAGGCCGGCGCGACCGCGCTCGTGCTCAGCGGTGCGCAGCGCGCCGCCGCCATCCAGGAGGCCCAGGGCGGAGCCGCCGCCACCGCGAAGGCGATCGGCCTGTCCGACCAGGAGAAGCTGGTCGCCCGCGACGTCGTCAAGGACGCGGACGGCACCGTCCACACCCGCTTCGAGCGCACCTACCAGGGCCTGCCGGTGCTCGGCGGCGACCTGGTCGTGCACCAGAAGAAGAACGGCGCCCGTTCCACCACCAAGGGCACCAACGCCCGCATATCCGTGGCCACCACGAAGGCCGCCGCCGCCCCGGCCGCCGCTGCCGCCGCCGACGCCCGCAAGGTGATCTGGGCGGCCGACGGCAAGCCCGCCCTCGCGTGGGAGACCGTGGTCCACGGCACGCAAGCCGATGGCACCCCGAGCGAGCGCCACGTCATCACGGACGCCACCTCCGGCAAGGAGCTCTACTCCTACGAGGCCATCGAGACCGGCGTCGGCAACACCCAGTACAGCGGCCAGGTCACCCTCGGCACCTCCGCCGGCTACACCCTGACCGACGCCACCCGCGGCGGCCACAAGACGTACAACCTCAACGGCGGCACGTCCGGCACCGGCACGCTGTTCACCAACAGCACCGACACCTGGGGCAACGGCAGCGCGAGCAACCCGGAGACCGCGGCCGCCGACGCCCACTACGGCGCGGCCGTCACCTGGGACTTCTACAAGAACGAGCTCGGCCGCAACGGCATCCGTGGCGACGGCGTCGCCGCCTACAGCCGGGTCCACTACGGCAACGCGTACGTCAACGCCTTCTGGTCCGACCAGTGCTTCTGCATGACCTACGGCGACGGCACCAACAACACCAAGCCGCTGACCTCGCTCGACGTCGCCGGCCACGAGATGTCCCACGGCCTGACCGCCTCCACGGCCGGTCTCAACTACCGTCGCGAGTCCGGCGGCCTGAACGAGGCCACGTCCGACATCTTCGGCACCTCGGTCGAGTTCTACGCCAACAACGCCTCGGACACCGGTGACTACCTCATCGGCGAGAAGATCGACATCCGCGGCAACGGTACCCCGCTGCGCTACATGGACAAGCCCAGCAAGGACGGCAACTCCGCCGACTACTGGTCCAGCGGCGTCGGCCGTCTCGACGTCCACTACTCCTCGGGCCCGGCCAACCACTTCTTCTACCTGCTGTCCGAGGGCAGCGGTGCCAAGACCCTCAACGGCGTCAGCTACAACTCCCCGACCTACGACGGCTCCACCGTCACGGGCATCGGCCGCCAGAAGGCCTACAAGATCTGGTACAAGGCCCTGACCACCTACATGACCTCCTCCACGGACTACGCCGGCGCCCGCGCCGCCACCCTGTCCGCCGCCACGGACCTCTACGGCGCCGGCAGCGCGGAGTACAACGCGGTCGCCTCCGCCTGGAAGGCGGTCAACGTCAAGTAACACCGATCGCCCATGAAACGGGGCCGTACGGCAGGATGGGCAGTCCTGCCGTACGGCCCCGCGGTCGTTCCCCCGCCCCGTCTACAGCAGCTCCGCCGCCTGGCGCAGCAGCTTCTCGTAGATCTCCGGGCGGTCCTCGTCGATGTACGGGTAGCCCGTGCCGAAGCCTCCGTTGATCCAGCGGGCCCGGATGCCCGGGTTGGCCGCGTCCGTGCCGTCGTGGAGGAAGACGTGCGGGCTGCAGTTGACGCGGCCGTCGCGGGCCGAGTCGTACTGGGACATGATCGCCGGGCGGGCCGTGCCGCTGTCGAGGGCGGCGGCGAGGAGGTCGACGTCCACCGCGCCGGTCTCCTCCGCGACCTCCAGGATCACGTGGCGCTGCGAGATGCAGCGGCCCTGCGCCCAGAAGGCGCGGCGCAGGGCGCGGTCGAGCTGTTCGCTGGCGTGCCAGCTCTGGGACTTGGCCGCGTGGACGGCCTCCAGGGCGGGCAGGGTGGTCACCGGGTAGGTCCAGTCCGGGCCCTGCCAGAGCTGCCAGCCGGCCTCGGGCTCCAGGGAGCCGAGGACGGAGATCTCCGAGTCGACGCCCGGGCGGGCGTTGACCTCGCGGTTGAACAGCTCCAGCGGGAAGGCCCGGAAGTCGAACCAGACCCTGCCCTCCAGGCCGAGCCGCCGCCGCGTCTCGTGCAGCCGGTGCACGGCGACATGGGCGAAGGAGCAGTTGAGGTCGGTGTAGACGGCGATGGTGTCGGGCGCGGCGGGCAGCCGCGGGTCGGTGGTCGTCGTTTCGGGTACGACGTCGGGCGTGGATGTCATGGGCCCTCCTCTACGCGGATCAGTCCCCACCAGCCCTCGCTGACACCCCAGTGCATGTTGCTGGTGCGGTACAGATGGTCGCCCGGATGCTGCGCCCGGAAGCGCACCGTCCGGGTGCTTCCGGAGGCCAGCGCGCCGATCGTCGACACGTACCAGCCGAGGCCGGTCTCCGAGGCGTCCCACACCTGCCCGTGCACCGTGAAGCCCTGGTTGCGCATCCGGTGCGAGCCGATCGCCAGATGGACGGCCACCTGGTCGCCGGGACGGACGGTCAGGAGCGGGGTCGGCGGCTCCGGGTCGGACAGCACCGGGTCGAGCGGGTGCAGGGCCGCGGTGCGGTAGTTGTACGCCTTCTGGCCGGCGTCGTCCGGGCTGTCCGAGAACAGGTCGGTGACCGGCTGGGTGAGGTCGCCGTCGTGGTAGAGCCGCAGCCCGTCCTGCGTGACCAGGACCAGTTCCCGTACGGGTTCGGCGTGCGGCCGGCGGACCACGGCCCGCTCGCCGGTCCACCGCTCCCGGCCGGTGTCCGGGTCGTACGGCGTGGCGTCGGCCTCCTCCACGACGAGCACGCCCACCAGGCCGCGCCGCGGATGCGAGATCACGTCCGCGTGCGAGCGCAGCAGCACCACGCCCGGCTCGCCGGCGAACCAGCGGTAGGTCCGCGAGGATCCCGGCTTCACCGTCGAGTCGGAGTTGCGGCCGACGTGCGCGCCGTCGTCCGTCCGCACGTCGAAGTCGAGCAGGGTGGGGTGCAGCGAGACCCGGCCGGAGACCGTACGGGCTCCCGGGTCGGCCTCGTTCATCAGCCGCGGGTCCAGCGGGCTGGCGGGCGGCGGCCCGTCCAGCTCGTTCACGAGGGTGACCTCCACCCACTCGCCGGCCCGGCAGCGCAGCACCAGCGGGCCCTCCTCCGGGCCGCCGTCCCCCTCGGCGCTGAACACGAGCCCGTACGGGTCGGTGCGCAGCGGGCTGTACTCGATGACCTGGGAACGGGCCCGTACGGTGTGCCGTCGCACCCGGCGGCGCGGCGGAAGCGGCACCGGTGCCGGCACCGGCGCCGGGTGCCCCGGCCTCAGCAGCGGCGGCAGGTCCGCCTGCGGGCGCTCGTGCAGCCGCAGCAGACCCCAGCAGCCCAGCCACAGGTCGTTGCCCGCGCTGAACGACCACAGGTGGTCGCCGGCGCTCAGCGTCGGGGCGAGCCGCATCTGGGCGACGTTCGAGATGCCGAAGGTCTGCTGGTTGCGCCAGGCGGTGTCATCCCGGCCCGCCCACTCCCGCCAGCGCGCCCCGGAGATCGTGAAACTGTGCTGGAGGTCGTGCGAGCCCTGCACGACGTGCACGCGCAGGTCCTCGCCGGGGTAGCCGCGAAGCAGCGGCGTGCCCGGGTCGCCGTGTTCGGCGCTGGAGAACCAGTGCGCCGGGTCCCCGCCCCGCTCGGACAGCGGCTCGCTGCGGTAGTTGACGCCCATCACGCCCTGGTCGTCGGGCGCGCCGGGGGCCGGCGGCGGATTGATCGGCCCGCCGTGGTCGCCGTGCCCGTGCCGCACCATCGGCACGAAGTCGCCGATGGCCAGGACCAGTTCGCGGTGCGACGTGCCGTCGGCGAGCTTGACGACCGCCTGCGTACCGCGCCGCAGCTCCTTGCCGTGATCCTCCGGCGACACCCAGGTCGCGCCCTCCGGCTCCGCCATCAGCGCGCCGAACAGGCCGTGCCGCTGGCGGTAGTTGGCGAGCAGATGGTCATGGAAGAGGACGGTGCCGAACTCCTCGTCCACGTACCAGCGGTAGGTCCACGAGTTGTACTGCCCGAACGCCTCCTCGCCCTGGTCGGCGGTCGTGGTCGCGGACAGGTAGTTCCAGCCCACCGCCGAGCCGTCGGAGACCAGCGGGTCGTACTTCACCAGGTGGGTGTGCAGGCCGAGTTCGGGCTGGAAGGGCAGCGGCGCGTCGAACGCCGACTCCTTCTGCGGGCCGGGCGGCAGGGCGTTGGTGAGGGTGAGTTCCAGCACCTCGCCCTTGTTGGCGCGAATGACCAGCGGCTCCAACGTCCGCTCGCCCGCCGCCAGTTGCCGCTTGAACTGCTCCAGGCCGCCGGCCTCCTCGATCTCCTCGGCGAGGACGTAGAAGTGGGCGTTGTGGTCGTGCCAGGTCGTGGCGTGCTCGTCGGTCGGGTCCCCGTGGTAGTAGAGCGTGCCGTTGGTGACGACCAGGTGGAAGCGGCGTACGGGCGCGTCCGCCGGCCCGATCTTCGTGAAGGCCTCGCCGGGCTGCGGGTCGTCCACGAACGCGGCGAGCTCCAGGGGAGTGGGCTCCCGGCCCATGCCCGGCGGCTGGAGCGGGGTCCGCGGCGGCCGCGGGTTCTTCTGCGGGAAGGTCGCCGACTGGGTGATGAAGCCGGGGAAGCCGGGCCGCTCGGGCGTCGGCTCCGGCGGTGCCGCACGGTGGGGGAGCGGTACGAGCGCCTGCACGGGCCGCCCGTCGGGGTAGTGACCGGTGCCGTCCTGGAGGGTGTCGAAGATCCGGAACAGGCCCCACATGCCCATGTGGAAGTGGACGTACATGTGGCAGTGCCAGATCGAGTCGCCGACCGCGCCCTGCTTCGACCCGAGACCGCCGATGAGTTCGAGGGTCATGGCCTCCTGCGGGCCGATGCTGACGGAGTCGACGATCGGCGCGTTCTCGTCCTCCGCGCGCACCCGCCACTGGTGCAGGTGGGTGTGGAAGACATGAGTGTCGCGCATGCCGCCGTGGACAAGCCGGATCACGGTCGGGTCGCCGGAGTAGCCGCGCAGTACGGGCGTCGCCGGGTCGCCGAACAGCCAGGAGCTGTGGTGCATCTCCTCGCCGATCATGGCGTCGCGGACCGGGTCGATCTTCCCCTGCTCCAGGAGCTGGTGGTAGCGGTACATCCGCCACTCCATCGGCTCGATGCGGTGGTTGACCGGCAGCATCGCGTTGTTGAGCGGGGTGAGGTCGTCGATCGTGTCGGAGGTGCCGGGCCGGAGCGCCGGGGCGCCGGTGGCGGAGGGGCGGTAGATGCCGGTGTCGGCGGCCGGAGCGGAGGCGTCGGCCACGGCGGCGAGCGCGTGCCCTTCGTGCCCGCCCTCGCCGCTCCCGCCGCCGTGCCCGCCCCCGTGCCCCGGCATCGGCGGCGGCGTCACCGGGTTGTCGTTGCTCGGGTACTCCATCATGAAGACCACGAACTCGCGGAAGCTGCGGTCCGGGAGGTGGACGTCCGCGTACAGGCCGGTGGCCAGCGGTCCGCCCGTCTCCGGGTCGGTCCAGGTCGCCTCCGGCGCCTCGACCACCACCGCGCCGACCATGCCGTGGCTCTGCGAGCCCTCGCCCCGCGCGTCGGACATGTCGCCGAAGTGGAACACGCCCTCGTGCTCGCACAGCCACTCGTACACCCGGGTGTCGCCCGGCGCCACGCTCGTGTCCGGGTTCGCGCCCGCCGCCAGGCCGTCCATCGTGCGCACGTCGTACCGCACACCCTGCAGGGTGATGCCGGCCCGCCGCGAGAGCTCGTTGGTCAGCCGCACCCGCAGCCGCTCGCCGCGCCGGACCCGCAGGACCAGCGGGCGGGCGAGCGGGTGCGGACCGGGCACCAGCTCGGGGTGTTCCAGATAGCTGGGGAACGGCTGCGGCCAGGAGGCCGCGAGCTCCCGCAGCTCCGGCGCGTCCGAGGCGAGCGTGTAGAGCGCGCCGTTGCGGTCGTGGTCGCCGAAGGCGTTGTACGCGATCGGGACGTTGAGGGCCACGACGTCGTACGTACGGACCGGCCGCCCGTGCTCGTCCGGGTGCCGCTCCGTCGCCGCCGCCGATGCTGTGCTGTTCGTCATCCTTGGTGAACTCCCCCGTGGTGATTGGTTGTTGTGCTGGACGGCTAGTCGGGCGGGGCGGTTTCGGCGGTGCCGGTGCTGTGATCGAATTCGGCCACCACCCGGGTGCCGGAGAGGACCCGCCCCTTCCACGTGTACGTCTGGCCGAAGGGGCTCCCGTCGCGGCCCGCCGCCCGGGCCAGGGTCATCGCGATCCGGTCGCCGCGCCGCACCCGTACCGGCCGCCCGATCGGCAGATAGCAGTGCTTCCAGCTGTCGGAGGTGGTGCGGCCCGCGATGTCGTCGCCGGAGATGTCCAGCGAGACGGTCTCGGAGAGCCGGGCGGCGAAGTACCCCTTGAAGCCGGTGAGCACGCCGTCCCGCTGCACCGTGTAGACGAGCGGCACGTCGTACGAGGTCGGGGTGGCCTCCGGCCGCTCGGGCTCGTAGCGGCGGACCAGCCGGGGCGCGGCGAGATGCCCGGCGACCGGCAGGATCACGTCGTAGTACAGCGCGTACGGGTCCTTCGCGCCGCGCGCCGCGAGCAGGGCGGCGAACGCCTCCGGCCCGCCCGCGTCCCGCGGCCCCTCGCCGGTCAGCTGCGCGTGCGCCTCCTCGGCGGCCACCGGCACCAGGAAGCTGTCGACGACCCGCGGCAGCATGAGGCCGCCGGGGCGCAGGAACCGTTCGCGGGCGTCGTCGAGGATCGCGGAGAAGTTCTCGTTGTCGGCGAGGTTCCCCATGATCTCGGAGATGACGATGTCGACCCGCTCGGGCAGCTCCAGGTCGAAGGAGAGGCCGAGAAGTGGCTCGAACCGGTCGGCGAAGCCGGCCGCGTCGAGCCGCTCGACCGCCGCGTCGAGGACCTTCTCGTTGAGGTCGATGCCGTAGACCTTGGCGGCCCCGGCCTCCAGGGCCCACATGGCCAGGATGCCGGTGCCGGTGCCCAGGTCGAGGACGGTGTCCCCGGGGCGTACGGCCTCGGTCACGGCGGTCTTGAAGGCCGCCATGCGCAGGTCGTCGCCGAGCATCAGCTCATGGAACTCCTCGCCCCAGTCGAGCAGTTGCTCCGAGGCGGGCAGCCAGACCTCCTCGGCCCGGTAGTAGCCGGGCCAGACGCCCGCCCGGTACACCGGCAGCGCGTCCTCGGTCGGGCCGCCGGCCGGGCAGCCGGTGGCCAGGTCGAAGGCGCTGTGGTGCAGCGGGCAGCTGATCCGCAGCGTCCGCGGGTTGACGTAGCCGTGCACGAGCCGGCCCTTGCGGTGCGGGCAGGAGGCGCCGACGACGAACTCCTGCCCGGCGACGCGGACCCGGAGCCGGTCGCCGGGGAGCTCTTCGAGGGCGGGCTCGCGGGGCGGTCCGGGGGTCCTGTTCTCATCGGGCGCGCTCATGCCACCGCCCCGCCGGCCAGCTCCCGAGCGCGGGCCACGGCCGCGTCGAAGGCGCCGCCGATCAGCCCGGAGAGCAGCCGGGCACCGGTCCACAGCCGCGCCGGATCGAGGCCGTGCGCCGCCTCGTACTCCTTGATGGCCAGCTGCATCTCCTGCATGTGGAAGGTGTCGATGTGCAGGTGCTCGGTGTAGTAGCGGCCGTGCGCGATGCCGAGCCGCTCGCAGGCCCGCGCCTGGTAGGTGAAGGCGTCCGGGATGGAGGCCTCCAGATAGGCGAGGGCGCCCAGGAAGTACTCGACGTGCGGGGCGCGCTGGGTGAGCCAGTAGAAGACGTTGAGGAACTGGAAGGTCTCGTCCGCGGTGGTGTCGACGAAGTGCTCCGGCTCGGTCGGCAGACCCAGCTCGGCCAGGAGCAGCCGGTAGAGCTGGGAGTGCGCCTGCTGGAGGTTTCCGCAGCCGAACTCGTCGATGAGAACCCGCATCACCGCCATCTGGGACTTGATCGGCAGCCGGGGCACGGCGGGGAAGAAGTTCTGCGCCTCGGTCAGCCCGTCGAGCGCGAACTCCCGTACCACCAGGGTGAATTCCTCGCGGGTCGCCTCGTCGGCCAGGTACGTGCCGGCCGGGCTCGGCTCGCGCTCCTCGGCGAGCAGCCCGTCGAGCAGCCGCTGCCAGGCGGCCCGGTCGGGCACCGGCTCGCCGGCCGCCTCGACCGAGTCGATCAGGGGCAGGATCCAGCCCTTCTCGATCTCCTCGACCCGCGCGAGCAGCCGGGAGTCGAGACGCGAACGGTTGAGTCGGAACAGCTCGCGGTGCGCCGATTCGGCGTCGGCCCCGGCCTCGCCGGGGCGGGGGCCGGGTATGCGGTCTGTCGTCGTGGTGGTGGCTGCCTTCATCCCCCGACCTCTCCCGTGTCCACGGTCCGGTCCGTCTCCAGCACACCGCGCTCGTAGAGCGCGGTCTTGACCCGTACGTACCAGTCGTCCTCCTCCAGGCCGTACCGCTCCACGGCCTCGGTCAGCCGCGCGGCCGGGTCGTCGAGACGGCCCGCGAACAGGTCGGCGCACAGCGCCGGTTCGAGGTTGGCGAGCGCCACCACGTACCCGTCGACGGCCCCGGACTCGAGCAGCAGGTGCTCGAGACCGGCGTAGACGCGGGCGCCGGGCGCGGCCTCGACGAGCCGCCGGGTGAAGGCGGAGCTGCCGGAGGAGTCCTTGACGCCGACCACCGACGGCAGCTCGCAGATGCGCAGCAGCGTCTCGAAGTCGGCGCAGTTGTCGGCGACTTCGGTGCCGTGGTACGCGACGACCGGGAGCCCGGCGCGGGCGTCGAGCTCGGCGAAGTGGCGGTGGATCTGGTCCTGGCTGACGCCGGAGCCGTACGGGGTGGTGCTGACCAGCCCGTTCGCGCCGAGGTCGGCGGCGACCCGGGCCCGCTCCAGGACCTGGTCCGTGGTGGGGCGCAGCACGCCGGCGAGGACGGGCAGGCCGCCCGCGTGCTTCACGGTCGCCGTGAGCATGGCCTCCCACTGGCGGTCGGTCAGCCACCGGCCCTCGCCGGTGCTGAGGTTGGGCAGCAGGGCGTCGACGTGCGGACGGATGCTGTCCAGCAGCCGGGCGACCCCGCTCTCGGAGACCTCTCCGGTCTCCGAGAGCGGCGTCACCAGGGCCGCGATCACTCCCTGGAACATCTCACGCTCCCTCGGGCAGGGACGGGGGAAGGGGCAGGCGCAGGGCCAGTGACGTGCGGTAGAGCCGCTCCAGCGGCTCGGGGAAGGAGGGCTCCGGCGCGCCGGCCGACCGGGCGGCCACCGTGCGGACCGGAAGCCCTCCGAAGGTGTCCAGGCGCGGGCCTGCGGTGTGGAGCAGGCCCTTGCGATGGATCACCTGGGCGAGCAGCAGCCGGTCGGTGAACGGCAGCCGCGCGGGCAGGCCGGAGTCCTCGGCGAGGGCGAGCTGCGCGTCGGCGGGCTCGTACCCCTCCCGGCTGATGTCCATGACCGTGTGGAGGTGGTCCATGAACGGGTAGTAGAGGTCCTGGAGTTCGCGCGAGTAGCCCCAGATGACGTCGTCGCAGCGACCCACCTGCTCCAGGCTCATCGTCACCCGCCCGCCGAGCCGTTCCACGAAGAACGCCTTGCAGGCGATGCGGATGTCGTCGTCGGCGCTGTTCATGCCGAGGAAGAGATCGGCGTCGATGAACGGCTCGGCGTCGTCGAGGGGTGTCGTGCTGGTCGTGTCAGCCGGCATAGCGGTCCAGCACCTCCCGCAGGCGCTTCATCGCCCCGGCGAACATCTCCGGCTCGCGGGCCAGGGCCATCCGGATGTAGGGCTCGCCCTTGCCGGGCTCGTTCCAGAAGAAGAAGCGACCCGGCAGCACGTACACGCCCTCGCCGCGCAGTTCGCGCTGCAGCTCGGTCGCGGTCAGCTCGGGGTGCCGGATCTTCGCCCAGGCCACGCTGGTCTTGGCGACCGGCTCCTGGTACTCCAGGATCGTGCCGGCCAGCGCCTCCTTGACCGCGGCCCGGTTGACGTCGAGGAGGTCGCGGACCGAGGCCATGCCGTCCTTGGCCGAGTTCTCTATGTACTCGGCCAGCATGTTGAGGACGAAGGGCGAGACGTTGAGCAGGACGCTGGTGTGCAGGTTGTACACGTCCTCCTTGATGTCGTCGCTGGCGGTGAGCATCGCGGCCTTGGCGTCCTGCACGGGCCAGGTCTTGCCGGTGTCCTCGATGACCAGGTAGCGGACGCCGGAGTCCTCCAGGAGCTCGTACACGTCGAAGCGGGCGAGCTCCTCGTCGTACAGCGTGAAGGAGGCGAAGCAGAAGTCGATGACCAGGAGCTTGTCGTGGTCCTTGCAGTACCGGACGACCTCCTCAAGGCCCCGGCGGCCGTGCGACATCAGGCTGAAGCCGGTGGGGTTGTTGGGGTCGACGAGGAAGAGCGCGTCGGTGCGGACCCGGCGCTTGAGCTCGGTGTAGATGCGGTCGACGTCGTGCAGCGCGGACTCGTCGATCGGGTAGAGCGGCACGCCCATGTTCGACAGCACGTCGTGCAGGTTGTCGAAGCAGGGCTCGACCAGGGTCACGGCCATGCGCTGCCGCTTGAGGTACATCGCGACGACCATGGTGGAGATGGACGCCGCGTACGACAGCAGCGTCTTGTTCTTCTCGAGCGCGGTGGGCTGGCGGTGGAGGCGGAAGAAGGCCTCGGTGAAACGCTGTTCGTAGGTGGCCTGGAGCCCTTCCTCGGCCTCGTACCACAGTTGCGGCAGCCGCTCGACGATCCCGTGCTGGGAGGCGGACTGGCGCTGGTGGGTGTGGGCGTCGGCGAGGTTGAACTCGGTGCGGAGCGCCTGGATCTCGTGCTGGGTCAGGTCCAGGAAGGTGTCGGCGTGCACGGTCATGGTTCCTCCGGTCGTACGGCGTACGGATGAGGAGCACGGGCGGGTGGGCGGGCGGGCGCATGGCGGCGCCGGCCGGTCCGGCTCGTGCTCAAGAGGATTTCTCGTTGCAGGCCGCGGCCTCGGGGCACGCGGGAACCGTCCATGCGGACGGGGCTGCGGGTGCGGCGATGTCCTAGGGATGTCCTAGGGACGTCCCTAGGAATGTCCTACGGAACGGTGGAGTGAATGCGTCTGCGGGAGGAGGTCGAAGGGCTCCTGCCGGATCGCGTTACAGCCATGATTACCCCCGTAAACGGACTGCGGTCCGATTGGGGACTCTGTCACAGTCGGCGGCGGCGGTACAAGCGGCTCGCCAAGGAGTGGGCCATCTTCTGGACGCCGGTTGCGCGATGGTCATATGGCCGTCGCACGATGGTCGGTTTGCGGTCGGACGGGGGCGGACGGGTGATCGGTCCGAGGGTCGGTCGGTGGGCGCTCCGTGCTCGGGTCATGGCGCCACGGCGCCACGGCGCCACGGCGCCGCGACGGTCCGGCCTGGACCATTCCCCGTACACTGCACCTACGCCGCCCCCGCTCCGACATCCCCACGGAGAAAGAACCGAGGCCCCGCGTGCAGAACCTCTCGCCCGCGCCCTTGCCCTGCGCGCCCTTGCCCTGCGCCCTGCACGAGCCGCCGGCCGAGCGCTCGGACGCCGCGCGCAACCGGCTGCGGATCCTCGCCGCCGCCCAGAAACTCTTCGACCGGCGCGGTGTGGCGAACGTGTCCATGGACGCCATCGCCGCCGCGGCCGGCGTCGGCAAGGGCACGCTCTTCCGCAGGTTCGGCAGCAAGGCAGGGCTGGCCGCCGCCCTGCTCGACGCGCAGGACAGCCGCCTTCAGGAGCGCATCCTGCACGGCCCGCCACCGCTCGGCCCGGGCGCTCCGGCGGCGGCGCGCGTCACCGCCTTCTTCGGCGCCTACCTGGACCTTCTGGACGAGAACCTGGAGCTGGTACGGCTCTCGGAGACGGCCGCGCCGGGCGCGCGCTACCAGATAGGTTCGTACGCCTTCTGGCGCGTGCATCTGACCATTCTGCTCCGCGAGGCTTGTCCGGATCTCGACGCCGACTGTGGCGCGCATCTGCTTCTCGCGCCCCTGGACTCCGACCTCCAGCACGCGCTGCGGAAGGGCGAGTTCGACGGCGAACGGATCCGGGGCGCGCTGCTCGCCCTGGTGGCCCGGATCACCGGCGCCTGAGCGCGTGGCGCGAGGCAAGGGCCTCGGCCGTGCGAGCAGGCACGACCGAGGCCCTTCGTGGCGCGGGCGTCAGGAGGTCAGTTCTCCTTGATCGCCTCGAGCTCCAGGGACAGCTCGATCTCCTTGGAGACGAGGATGCCGCCGGAGTCCAGGACCATGTTCCAGGTCAGGCCCCAGTCCTCGCGGTTGACCTTGCCGTGGGCGGAGAAGACCGTACGGTCGTTGCCCCACGGGTCGCGGGCGTGGCCCAGGTAGTCGACCTCCAGGGTCACCGGCTTGGTGACGTCCTTGATGGTGAGGTCGCCACTGAGCGTGCCGCGCTTGCCGTCCCAGGTCACCCGGGTGGAGGTGAAGGTGGCCTTCGGGAACTTCTCCACGTCGAAGAAGTCGCCCGAGCGCAGGTGGTCGTCGCGGGTCTGGTCGCCGCTGTCCACGCTCGCCATGTCGATGACGGCGGTGACCTTGCTGTCCTCCGGCCGCTCGCCGATCTCGATGGTGGCGTCGACGCCGGTGAACCGGCCGCGGACCTTGGTCAGCATGAAGTGGCGACCGAGGAAGCCGACCTCGGCGTGGCCCGGGTCGATCTTCCAGGTGCCGACGGCGGGCAGCTCCACGCCGTCGACGGTACGAGTCGGGGAAGTGGTCATGTCAGTCGCGTCCTCTGTTCGGAGGTCGGAGGTCGGAGACCGGCGGTCTCAGGCGCCGGACTCGGTCGGCAGGCCGGCCTCGACCCAGTCGGCCTTGCCCTCGTAGTACTCGCGCACGTCGGTGTAGCCGAGCTCCACCAGACGCTCAGCGGCGATGCCCGAGTTGGGGCAGGGGCCGTCGGCGCAGTAGGTGACGATCGCCGCGTCCTTGTTCGGGAGCAGGGTCGGGGAGAGCTCGTCCACCTGGTCGAGCGGCAGGTTGAGGGCGCCGGGGAGGTGCTTGTCGGCGTAGTACGACAGCGGCAGCGCCTCGACGACCGTCACCAGGCCCTCGTCGATCTTCTTCTGCAGCTCGTCGCGGGTGATCTTCTGGACCATGTCCGTGCCTCCAGCATGAGTGGTTAATCAGTGCGTCCGCACACACATTAATCAATGCGTGCGCACGCACGCAAGTCCCGTTACACTCGTCCCTGTGAACGAAGGTGAGCACCGACTCGAGGCCTGGCGAGCACTGCTTCTCGCCCACAGCGCCGCCGTGCGCGCCATCGAGAGTGATGTGGCGCGCAACGGCACCATCCCGCTGACCTGGTACGACGTCCTCCTGGAAGTCAGGAGCGGCGGCGACCAGGGCCTGCGCATGCAGGAGGTCGCCGAACGGGTCGTCCTCAGCCGCACCCGGGTCAGCCGCCTGGTCGACGAGATGGCCCGATCAGGCCTGGTCACCAAGCGCCCGGACCCCACGGACAAACGCGTCACCTGGGCCACCATCACCGAAGCCGGCCGCGCCGCCATCCACGCCACGGCCCCCGCCTACATGGCCGGCATCTGGGAACACTTCTCCCGCCACCTCACCGACGACGAATCCACCACCATCGCGGAGGCCCTCTTCCGCGTGGCCCACGCCCAACAGGAACTCCGCCTGGGCTGACCTCCGCGGATCGGGTACGGGACGTGACTGGTGGTGAGTCGGGTGACGTCACCTCCGTAGGACGTCGCGAGGATGGCAAGATCGGGAAGCGAGGCGCGTCGTCCGGGGGAGGGCCAGTGGGAAGTCATCTGCGTGTCGGTGAGGTGTTCCGATCTGCCCGGAACCGCGACCCCGCCGTGGTGCTCATCGACGGCTATCCGAACCTCCATCACGTCACGGCCTCCGAAACCCTCGCTCAGGTTCAGCTCAGCAAGGGCATCAATCCGACCGCGAAGGTCAAAGCACCTGGCGGGCGGCGCCGACCGTGCATCCTGATCCGTTCCAGCCTCTGGAAGGCCGGTACGGCCGAGACTCCCTGGCACGATTCGTTCGACCTCGACAACAACCGCATCAGCTACTTCGGGGACCACAGGGTCGACCACACGGTCCCCGTGGGAACCACGCAGGGCAATGCGGTGCTGCTGGAGGCGATGGCGGAACATCGGGGTCTCACGGCAGAGCAGCGGGCACTGGCCGCACCGCTGTTGGTCTTCTCCTCGGTGTCGCGCAACGGGACGCACAAGGGATACGTCGAGTTCTGCGGTGTGGCCGTCATCGAAAGCGCCGTGGAGATCGAGCAGCAGGCGCGGGGCGTGTCCTTCCCCAACTACCGCTACGACCTGTCGGTCCTGGACCTCAGGTCTGAGAACGACCGGGTCGACTGGGCTTGGATCGAAGCTCGCGGCAATCCTGATCTCTCGGCCGATGAGACGCTCGAGCTCGCGCCACGCTCCTGGCGCGAGTGGGTGGAGCGGGGAGACGTGGTTCGACCCGAGGGGCATGGTCGCGTGGCCGTGCCTTCGCTTCTCTCGCCCCGCGGGCCGAGTGGACCTGCTCCCGATCCTGCCTCCGTCGCATCGGGCCCGTCATCCGCCGAGCTGACGGTGAGCACGCTCATGGACAGGTTGAGGAACCTCAGGGTCCACACAAGAAACGGCCGGCCGAGCAGGCACAAGCCGTTGGCTCTGCTGTGGGGCATCTCCAGGGTCGCCGCGGGCAAGTCACACCTTGCGCCATGGCACGAATTCCGCGACGAAGTGGGGGAGATACTGTCCGAGTTCGGCCTTCCCGACTCCTCCGTCACCCCCGAATATCCGTTCTGGCATCTCCGGACGAGCCAACTGTGGGGCGTCCACGGCCTTCCGTCCGGCCAGGCCGTCGCGGCTCATGCCGCAACGTTCGACCGGCTCAATCCCACCGGTGGCGTGACCGAACAGGCCGAGCATTTGTTGCGGGACCCCTTCGTGCGATCCCAGGCCGTGGCCGTCCTGCGGGAGACCTACCTGGCCGACATCGATCAGCACGCGCTGATGGAACGGCTCGGATTGGCCGGCTACGAAAGTGCGAGCGGCGTCGACCAACTCGAAGAGGACCAGGCGACAGAGTGGGGCCCGGCCCCACGACGCACAACCTCCTCCTCCCGCGTCGTCCGCGACACCGCCCTGACGGCCAGGGTGAAGAAGCTGCACGGCGACCAATGCCAGGTCTGCGACCTACGGCTCGCGACTCGCTTCGGCACGTACAGCGAGGCCGCACACATCCGCGGTCTCGGCCGGCCACACAACGGTCCCGACGAACAGTCCAACCTGCTTGTCCTGTGCCCGAACCACCACGTCCAGTTCGACACCCTGGCGATCTACGTCGACGCCGAGGGCACCGTTCGTTCCACCGCGGACGACACCACCATCGGCCGCCTCCGCCGGCACCCCGCCCACAAGATAAAAGAGGCCCACCTTCGCTATCACCGCGCACTCTGCGGCAGGGACACGCCCGACCCGACCCCTTCGAACACGACTCCCTGAAGCCGCAGCCTCCACGCCCACGAATAGGCCCCGGCCCCGACATACGGCGGCTCGGGGCGGCATCCGGCTGCACATGCAACAAGACCCCGTCCTCAGCGTTTCCGCTGACGGCGGGGTCTTGTTGGCACTTCCTGCGAAGTGCCCCCGGCAGGATTCGAACCTGCGCACACGGCTCCGGAGGCCGTCGGCTCTTGAAGTGAACACCTTGCTCTGAGCTGCACGGACGCCAGGGCAGGCTGACTGGTACTTGCACTTCACTCGCTGCTCACTCGCAGTCCAGGCATCAGGACTGCCAGTGCTTCGTGTCGCGCGAGCTGCCTGGCCAGCTCGCGCGAAGCCGGACACACCTCTGAGGGGATCGCTATCGTGGTCTGTACGTAAGTGACTCTAAGGGGGGTCTGAGTGGTTTCGTCGTTTCTTGCCGACTTTGCTGGGATGTGGCGACGGCCCGTCCAGGATTACGAGCGCGGGGTCTCTGAGTACCTCGTCGTCTTGGATACGAATGTGCTTCTTGAGCTGTACCGCTTCACCTCGAACGCCCGCAATGAGCTAATCAATGTTCTCGACGGAGTGAAAGATCGCCTTTGGATTCCTCATCAGGTCGGGAAGGAGTATTACGGCCGAAGGGTCGATGCGATTAAGGAACATCTTGACCTCTACGCCTCCGTGCCGAATGCGCTACGTGAGGCAGAATCCAAGGCGCTTCAAGAACTCAACAAGTTTGCGCGACGCTGTTCAATCCCTGGCGATGAAAGAGAAAAGCTCACTCAACCGCTAGAGGCTGCCTTCAAGGGAGTCATCGAAGATATCAATAAGCGCAGTGAGTCGTTCGACCTGGATTTGGTTAAAGTGGTCACGAATGACCCGGTTCTTGCCGCGCTGGCTGGAATTCTAGACGGAAGAACGGGGGGTCCATTCACTGATCAGGAGGTCGAGGAATTTAAGGAGAAATTCAAAGAGAGGGTAGAGCAGGGAATTCCCCCAGGGTTCGAAGATGCGCGGAAGTCGGAAAATGGGCATGGTGACTTCTTTGTTTGGGAGCAGCTCCTTCGTGAGGCGGAAAAGCGAAAGTCTTCGGTCATATTCGTAACGAACGATGAGAAGAAGGATTGGGTCCATAAACAAGCTGGCCTCGTAGTGGGACCCAGGCCGGAGTTGATCGCTGAATTCCAGGGGAGGTGCGGAGAGGACTTCCTTCTCGTGAATCTGGCGCTCTTCCTGAAGGTCGCTAAGGGGAAGCTGGGCGCGGCAATTAGTGCTTCCACGGTGGCTCAAGCCGAGAGCGCAGACCTGCGTCGCGTTGGTGGTTTCGAAGAAGAGTACGTGCTTCCTCGTGATGAGTACGATGCCCTCATCGCGGCTCTGACCGCCGAGTATCGCAGGGTGGCCAATGAGGCGCGATTGGGGAAGTCTGCAAGAGGGGACGCAGGTCGAGCCCACAGGGAGGGCGGTTACCTGATCAAGATAATTGACAATCTCTCTAATGGTAACGGTGCCGACTTCGGGGAGAACGGTGATGTGACGGTTACCATGACACCCCGTCAGTGGGCTTACGTTCAGCGAATCGCCACCGTCGCTTCCAATAGGGATCGGCGCATTAATCTCGATTCGCTTCCCGGGAATTCCTTTACTGGGCGCGCGATGCGACTAAGGCGCGAGTTGGCGTTCCTTGAGCGAGAATATCATCAAGCGCGGGCATTGGAAATTGAAGCTGAGACGCGGTTGATTGAATCCCGGGCGCGTGAGGAGGTAATGGAGAGAGAGGTCGCTGAATCTGAATTTCAAGGCGCTCGTTCCATGGCTGCCGACCTGCAGCGGCAGATTGCCCACGTTCGGGCAGATCTTGAAAATGTGCAGGCTAGGATCGAGGCTGGCAGGGAGCGCTGGAGAGCAGTGGACCTGCAGGCGGCTGATGGTGATGCAAATCGTGACCTTCGATACGAGGAGCGGGGCCCGTGACCGACTCCAGCCCGCGTGACACCTACCTGGCCGATCGCTGCGGTAATTCGAGAGAAAATTGAGCACGGAGAGCTGGTTGATTCCTTTCCATCAGAAGGGGAACTTGGGCGGACGTTTGGTGTTGCTCGCAACACGATTCGTCGTGCGCGCTGAAGAGGCTTGCAGCCGAGGGGGTGCTCGAATCCGAACCAGGGGTCGGTTGGCGCGTCCGTCGAGACGGCGACCGTCGATCGCTTACTCAGCGGATGGTTGACCTCATCATGGAGGAATCCCTTGCCGTCGGTGATGCCTACCCATCTGAGGCGAGGCTCTGTGAACGCTTCGCGGCATCCCGCACGGCAGTGCGCCGTGTGCTGGCGCGAATGGAGGGAAACGGCTTGCTCGGCACCGTGCATGGGAAGGGGCGTACGGTACGTGCCCTCCCAGGTTCGTCCGCGCACCCGTAGCCTTGGCGACCATGGGGCTTACCGAGTGGGCGTACTCGCTCTCCGAATCGATGTTGTCCGAGCCGCTGCCGCGTCGTTGGGCACACTCCCTCGGCGTCGCCAAGCGGGCTCGGTCTCTGAACCCGATCCTCGGCGCCGACGCCGAGCTGCTGGAGGCCGCGGCCGTACTGCACGACGTCGGGTACTCGCCGGCCATCGCGACCACCGGCTTCCACCCGCTCGACGGGGCCCGGTTCCTGCGGGACCAGGAGGGCGCCGACGAGCGTGTGTTGCGGCTCGTGGCGCATCACTCCTGTGCGCTCCTGGAGGCCGAGGAGCGAGGACTCCGGCAAGAGCTTGAGACTGAGTTCGAGCTTGAGCGGCACGAGCTGGTGGACGCGCTGATCGTCTCCGACATGACGACGACACCAGACGGCGGGCACACCACCCCGATCGCCCGACTGGACGAGATCGTGCAGCGATACGGGCCGGACACCATCGTGGGGCGCTTCATTCAACGCGCGGCGCCCGAGATCTACGCCGCCAATGAGCGGGTTGAGCGCTTGGCTGCTGCCGCGGCCGGCGCTCAGCCGAGGTAGGGCTCCCGCCGCGACTCGTCCAGGCCGTGCCGGATGCGCAGCATCATGGACGGATGGATGTCCAGGTCTTCGAGGTCCGCTGGGTTCACCCAGCGGACCTCCTTTGATTCGCTGCTCGTGCGGAGGGTTCCGCCGACCGGGTGGGCCCGGAAGCAGATGGAGAACTGCTGGCGGACCTCACCGTCGTCGTACGCCAAGACGTGGTCCGGGTCCGTGTAGAGGCCGACGATGTTGTCCACCTCCACCTCCACCTCCATCCCCGTCTCCTCCCGGACTTCCCGGACCGCGGCGGTCGGCTTCCGGAAGATCGACCCCGACCCCGTACCGGCGACCATCGGGGCCACGTACGAGCGCAACGTCTACGCGCTCACGCTCAGGCTCGCGGACTGGACCGACCCCCTCGTTGTCCAGGTGGGCCCCGAAGCAGACGCGGCCCTCAAGGCGTACGCCGAGCGTCTGGAGCCGCAGCTCCGCACCAAGGGCGGGCGCCTCGGGCACATCGGGAAATGGGCGGGGAAGCTCGTGGGCGCCGCGGCCCGCATCGCTGGTCTGCTGCACCTCGCCGAGCACATTGACGGCGGTACCAAGACTCCGATCAGCGCGACCACGATGGCCGCCTCGATCGAGCTGGCCGAGTATTTCGCCGCCCACGCCCTGACCGTCTTCGACCTCATGGGCGCCGACGCCACCCTTGCTCGCGCCCGCAGCCTGCTGGCCGTCCTGGAGGACAACGGCTGGGAGAGCGTCAGCCGTCGCGACCTCTTCGCCAAGCTCTCCCGCTCCGAGTTCCCCACCATCGCCGAACTGGAGCCGGTCGCCGCCGTCCTCGAGGAGCACGGCTACCTCCGCAGCGAGACCCCGCCCCGCACCGGCAAACGGGGCCGACCGCCGGGGCCCCTCTACCTCATCCACCCGAGCGTCCGCGAGCCCAAGGCATGAGCCTCCCCTCCTGCCCGCGCAAGGGACCCCCGCCGCACAAACCGCAGAATCCTCGGAGCGTCTGCGCCCACCTGCGGCAACCACCCCAGCACCTCCAACGCCGCAGGTCAGACACCGGATTCGCAGCTTTCTGCGGTTTCTGTGGTTTCTGCGGCGCCCCGCCCTGTCTTCGGTAGCTGGTCTAGGAGGACCCGTGTCCGCGACGCGTGACGAGATGCTCACGATCCCCCAGGTCGTGGAGGAGATCGGAGTGCCCCGAGCCACCTTCTACCGGTGGCGTCAGCTCAAGAAGGGCCCGAAGGCCATCAAGCTCCCGAACGGCGCGGTCCGCATCCGTCGCTTGGACCTGGAGCGCTGGATCGAGACCCTGGAGGAAGCCGCGTGACCTATCGCAAGTCCAGCAAGACCCCGGGCGCCCGCCCGTTTCGGGGGACCTGACTCTCTCCACGGACGTACGGGTCTGGAAGGTCAACCAGGTGCGGAGCAAGAAGGCCCCGTACCAGACCCGCTGGACGGTCGCCGGAAAGGTGAAGGCCGCTAGCTTCGCCACCGTGGCTCTTGCGGAGAGCCGCCGGTCCGAGCTGTGGCAGGCAATGCGGAAGGGCGAGGCGTTCGACGTGGCGTCCGGCCTGCCGGAGTCGGAACTCCGGGCGGCTGCCGCGAGGGAGAACGAGAAGCCCGATCCGTCGTGGTGGGACTTCAGCCGTGAGTACATGGCGAGCCGATGGCGTACGGCGGCGGCGAAGACACGCGAAGGGCTGGCCGACAGCCTTGCCACGGTGGCGCTCGCGATGGTGGAGGACGGCAAGAAGGCGCCCACGCCGGAGGAGACGCGGCTCGCGATGCGGTGGGCGGTCGTGCCGGCGCACCAGGAAGAGGAGCCGCCCGCGGAGTTTGTGGCGGCGTGCGCGTGGCTCCGGGCGCGATCGTTGCGGCTCTCGGCCCTCACTGACCCCAAGGTGGTTCGAGATGTCCAGTACCGGCTCTCGTTCAAGCTGGACGACACCCCAGCAGCGGGGGAGACCTACAAGCGCCGACGTCGCGGCTTCAACACGGCCATGGAGTACGCCATCGAGTGCGGGTACTTAGAGGAGAACCCGCTCGCGGGGGTGAAGCGCGCGGGGGCCACCAAGGGGGACGTCGTGGACCCCCGTGTCCTGGTCAACACAGTCCAGGGTGACCAGCTCCTCACGGCCGTCTCGTATGTGGGCTCCGTCCACCGGAACCGCGGGCGGCGACTCGTCGCCTTCTTCGCCTGCCAGCTCTACGCGGCGATGCGGCCGGCCGAGACGGTGGGGCTCCGGCAGAAGGACTGCTACCTGCCCGAGAAGGGATGGGGGACGCTCACCCTCAAAGAGTCCCGGCCGGTGTCCGGCAAGCGGTGGACAGATTCGGGGCAGCGCCACGACAAGCGCGGGCTCAAGTCTCGGGAGCCCGAGGCGGATCGCCCCGTCCCGATTCCTCCGACACTTGTCGCCATGCTCCGCGCGCACAAAGCGGAGTTCGGCACGGCGAAGGACGGTCGGCTGTTCGCCAACGAGCGGGGCGCCGTGCTCGGGACGTCCAGCGACTGGAGGGTCTGGCAGGAAGCCCGCCCGATTGCCCTGCCGCCGGACAAAGTGGAATCCCCGCTCGCCCACCGTCCGTACGACCTGCGGCACACCTGCATTACCAACTGGCTGAACGCGGGCGTTCCTGGCGCCGAGGTAGCCCGTCGAGCGGGCAATTCACCCGAGGTCATTCACCGCCGCAATGAGGGCTGCATCGACGGCCATGAAGAAGTCAACAATTCGAAGATTGAACGAGCTATGGGGTGGACCGAGCGAGTGTAACTAGTCGGAGAGTGGCGACCTTCTGAGATTTGGAACTCTCTTGGACGGTCGCCATCGTCCTCCCTCTTCTGTTACGTGGAGTCCGCCCGTCTAGCCCAGAGATCATTCAGGCGATCTCTTTCGCGGTCGTACATCCATTTGGGAATTGGAGGTGCACCGGCCGTGGTGACTCGATAGTCACCATAGATGGCGAGGATCGTCCCGAGCTTCTCCTCCCTCAGTTCCTCTTCGGAGAGCGAGGATAGCGAGTCAAGGCGGATGTCGAGGCGTTCGCTTTTGGCCTCGGCAGATTTCCAGGACCGAACTTCGCCGAGTTGGGTCAGTGCTGCACCGGACGCTAGAACGGCCACCAAGATTCGGGCGAGAATGAGATTGCCGTCTCCGGAGGTGAGCGGGATCGCGACAAGGATCATGGCGAGCGTTGCCCCGAAAGATACCCAAAGGAGTCGGGCGTAATGGGCCGCCGTCTTCTGGTACTGATGCATGTTCCAGAAGGAATTTTCTTGGAGATTATCGCAGAGTCTTCGCAAGCCAATCGGTGCATTGCTTGCGTAGTAGTCTGATGTGGCTGGCTCTGTTGCCTGGCTGGGCACTCTGGGAGTGACGCGACTGAGCCATTTGTTGAGCTCAAGTCGTTCTGCTGGGGTGCCTAGTGCGTTTAGGGAGAGTCCGTGAGTCCTCCCCTCTTCGCCAGCGCTGTGGAGACTGCCAGCCTTGTCTCGGGCCAGCCATGAGCTGACCTGCACGACAAGAGCCAGCAATGCAGGGATGTAGGTGTATGGGTTGGAGATGAAGATTGAAACTATGCTCAAGGCGAAGGTGGCAACAGGTAGCCTGCGGCTCCACTTGTAATATTTGTTTGCCTTGACGAGCTGGTCATCAGCCAGACCGATGACCTCAAGCGATGACAGCTGTGAATTCGTCACCGAACACCCTCCCCCATAGCTCGCTTGATTTCTGGAAATTGCCCGAGGTCTGCTCGCCGTAGGCCTCTCGGGCTAGCCTGTTGAAGTCCAGCAATGCTGTCTGCGCTAGTGGACTTCCATCGATCTGGTGTCTGATGGATTCAGAGAACTCGACTACTGCCCGCGAGAGTTCTGGAATCTCCCTAGGGAACGCCCGATAGGCGGCAAGCTCGATCTCGTGAGACGGAATCGGCTGGTCGTGTGTTTTGCTCCACCACTTGCACAGGCGGATCAATCGCTTGAAATCTTCCCCGAGTAGCTTGGTAGCCTCTCGGATTCTTCTGTTCTGCGCTTCAGGTGCGTATATTTCCCATCCGTCCTGGCGGGCAGTTGGGATCCGGTACTCTTCGTCACCCTCGGCGTTGATGCCGAGGTGAACTGAGGCGAGGACATCCACGACTCCGCCGTCCACATGTGTGACGCGGACAGCGTTCTCAGATACCTGTACGTCCGGCTCCATCTCTCGCAGTATTTGTGCGACAGCGGAGACCAGCGCTGCGGGCTCTGAATGGGCAAGTTGATCCTCGGGTTCGATGACAGCCACGATGTCAACATCCGAGAATTTTCGAATGGCTGTAGATCTCACCATCGACCCCGTAATGAGACACTCTCGCACTTCGGATCGCTGCTCGATTCTTCGGGAGAGGCTCTGTCCCTGTTCTAGGGCGTTTAGTTTCTCGCTGTCTGAAAGTGTGATGCGCTGGAGGAAGGCCTCAAACTGGTATGTGATCTGGTCAGTCATTTCGAGAAGAGCATTCGAGTCCCGTGGCGTGATGCTTAGATGCGGATCGGACCACAGTGTGCCGCACGTTGGCGCCTGACACAGCGACTCCCTGTCGTTCGACCGCGGGTCGTGCAGCCGACGTTGCGTGCGTGGGGGTGGGGGGGCTGGGCAAGCGATGGGCGCCGGCGCCCTCACGCTCCCACTCGCCACTCACTCGCGATCAGTGACACACAACGACAGAGACCCGGACTCAGTGGGACTGAGTCCGGGTCTCTGTGTTTGGCACTCTCGCTGGTCAGCGGGTTGATCACGCTGTCCGAGCTGGAGTGCCCCCGGCAGGATTCGAACCTGCGCACACGGCTCCGGAGGCCGTTGCTCTATCCCCTGAGCTACGGGGGCTTCACCGCTTGTCGCGGCGACGGGAAGAACACTACCAGCTCTCGGAGTGTGCCTGTGAACAGGTATTTCCGGGGCGTCACCGGGGTGGGGGTCCCTCGCACGGGTCAGAAGTGGGCAAAAGCCGGACGCAGTGGCTGCGCGGGTCCTACTCTCGAGGTGTGTCAGGCGTGTCCGGGCGGGTGCTGGTTGTGGATGACAACCGGGTGATCCGCCAGCTGATCAGGGTCAATCTCGAACTCGAGGGGTTCGAGGTGGTGACCGCGGCCGATGGTGCCGAGTGTCTGGATGTCGTGCATGAGGTCTGTCCTGATGTCGTCACCCTGGACGTCGTCATGCCCCGGCTCGACGGGCTGAAGACCGCCGCGCGGCTGCGGGAGGATCCGCGGACCAGGGATCTGCCGGTGGCGATCATCAGTGCCTGTACCGAGTACGACACGGACGGCGGCGGCCTCTCCGAAGTCGACGCGTTCCTCGCCAAGCCCTTCGAGCCGGCCGAGCTCGTGCGGGTCGTACGGCAGCTCATGCACCGCGAGCGGCGCGGGCCGCGGGACGGTGGGGGAGCGGGCGGTGGGCAGGGGCAGGACGGCGCCGAGGAGCCGCCCGCAGTGAGTTCGAGCCGCTGCGCCGGAGAGGCCTGAGTCGAGAGGACTGAGTCCCGAAGTCCGACCCAGGCCTGGCGCGGTACCGGGCAGGAGCTGAGACCGGGCTCGCCTCAGCCCGGCACCGTGCAGGGCCTGAGCAGGGGCAGACCCCAGGCCCTAGTGCCGGTGCGGACCCGGGCCCGGCCCCGCGCCCGCCCCCACCGCCCACATGCCGAAACCCGTTCGCGTTCGTACCCCCCTCCTCCCCTAGGCTTGTCCCGTGACCCCCGCGGACCTCTCCCTCACCGTGCTGCACGCCGTGCGCCGTGCGGTCGACGAGGGTGCGTTGCGGGTCGAGGTGCCCGCGCGCGTCAAGGTCGAGCGGCCCCGGCCCGGCGGCACCGGTGATTACGCGAGCAGTGTCGCGCTCGGGCTCGCCCGGCCCGCCGGGCTGGACGCCCGCGCCGTCGCCGCGATCCTGAAGGAACGGCTCCACGACAGCCCCGGCGTCCGCTCCGTCGACATCACCGGGCCCGGGTTCCTCAACTTCACGCTGGACGGCGACAGCCGGCAGGAGCTCGTACGGGACATCCTGCGGCGCGGTGCGGAGTACGGGCGGCGCGGGCCCAGCGGGGCCGTCGCCCAGCCGGTCCACCGCGCCGACGTCCGCGCCGCCGTCACCGCCGATGCCGTACGGCGGATCCTCGTCTCCCAGGGGATCCTCGTCCGGGTCGCCTGCGAGGACGCCGCCGACCCCGACTGGGCCCTGCTCGGCGCGAGCCCCGAGGTCGAGCACGCCCGCGGGCGGCTGACCACCGACATCGCGCCCCTGCCCGTCCCCTTCGGCGCCGCCGAGCTCTACCGCCGCCTCGGCCGCGACGCCGCACGCTGGGGACTCCTCGCCGCCGCCGGGCACGACCACGCGAGGCTCGGTGACGAGCTGCTCCACCAGCACGAGGACAACCCCCTCTTCCGGGTGCGCTACGCCTACTCCCGCACCCGCGCCCTCACCCGCAACGCCGAGCAGCTCGGCTTCCGGAGCGAGCCGGGGGAGACCGACGACGCCGACGACCTCCTCACCCTCCTCGGCGACCACCCCGACGTCCTCGCCTCCGCCGCCCGCCACCGCGCCCCCGACCGGGTCGCCCGGCACCTGGAGGGGATCGCCGACGCGGTCCTCGCGTATCAGCACACCGTCCTGCCCCTCGGCGACGAGAAACCCTCGGCCGCCCACCGCTCCCGGCTCGCGCTCGCCGAAGCCGCCGGGACGGTGCTCGCCGGTGGCCTCTCCCTGCTCGGCATCAGCGCACCCGACCAGATCTGAAAGACGCAGAGACATGAGCCGTTCCGCCCACCCCGCCGGGCCCCGCCACGCCGACGTCCTCCCCGAGGGGCACTACTCCGCGCCCCCCGCCGACCTCAACCGGCTCGACCCCAAGGTCTGGTCCCGGACCGTCGAGCGGGACGAGCAGGGGCAGCTCACCGTCGGCGGGCTCTCCGTGACCCGGCTCCGCGAGGAGTTCGGCACCCCCGCCTACTTCCTCGACGAGGACGACTTCCGCGCCCGCTGCCGCGCCTGGGCCGACGCCTTCGGCAAGGACGCCGACGTGTTCTACGCGGGCAAGGCCTTCCTCTCCCGCGCCGTCGTGCGCTGGCTCAAGGAAGAGGGGCTCAACCTCGACGTCTGCTCCGGCGGCGAGCTCTCCACCGCCCTCTCCGCCGGCATGCCGGCCGAGCGCATCGCCTTCCACGGCAACAACAAGAGCACGGACGAGATCCACCGCGCGGTCGAGGCCGGCGTCGGGCGGATCGTGCTCGACTCCTTCCAGGAGATCGTGCGGGTCGCGCACATCGCGCAGTCCCTCGGCAAGCGGCAGCGCGTGCAGATCCGCGTCACCGTCGGCGTCGAGGCGCACACCCACGAGTTCATCGCCACCGCCCACGAGGACCAGAAGTTCGGCATCGCGCTCGCCGGCGGACAGGCCGCCGAGGCGGTGCGGCGGGCGCTGACCCTCGACGGTCTCGAACTCATCGGGATCCACTCCCACATCGGGTCCCAGATCTTCGACATGGCCGGCTTCGAGGTGTCCGCCCGGCGCGTCGTGCAGCTGCTCGCCGAGGTGCGCGACGAGCACGGCGTCGAGCTGCCCGAGATC
Organism: Streptomyces fradiae; assembly: GCF_041270065.1. Classification (NCBI taxonomy): domain Bacteria; kingdom Bacillati; phylum Actinomycetota; class Actinomycetes; order Kitasatosporales; family Streptomycetaceae; genus Streptomyces; species Streptomyces fradiae. The sequence continues at coordinate 5,520,267 of NZ_CP065958.1, forward strand.
GACCTCGGGGGCGGCCTGGGCATCGCGTACACCTCCGACGACGACCCGCGCGAGCCGCATCACATCGCCAAGGCGCTCACCGAGATCGTGAGCCGCGAGTGCGAGGCCGCCGGGCTGCGCACCCCGCGCATCTCCGTCGAGCCCGGGCGCGCCATCGTCGGGCCCACCGCCTTCACCCTGTACGAGGTGGGCACGGTCAAGCCGCTGGAGGGGCTGCGCACGTACGTCTCCGTCGACGGCGGCATGTCGGACAACATCCGCACCGCGCTGTACGACGCCGAGTACAGCGTCGCGCTGGTCTCCCGTACGAGTGACGCCGAACCGATGCTGACCCGTGTCGTGGGCAAGCACTGCGAGAGCGGCGACATCGTCGTGCGCGACGCCTTCCTGCCGGCCGACCTCGCGCCCGGCGACCTCATCGCCGTGCCCGCCACCGGCGCGTACTGCCGCTCCATGGCCAGCAACTACAACCACGCGCTGCGCCCGCCGGTCGTGGCCGTACAGGACGGGGAAGCACGCGTCATCGTGCGCCGCGAGACGGAGGAAGATCTCCTGCGTCTCGACGTCGGGTGATGAAATAGTCACGTGGTGGAAACCATGTCTCGCCATTCGGACTATGCCCTGAAACGGGCGTCCGGTGAGTGAGACTGGTTCCACCGTGGGGATCCCCGGAGATTCCCCGGAGATCCCATCAGGGAAACGACCGTAGAGATACGGATCAGTAGGTACGAGAGACGAGGTCGGATGATGCGTACGCGTCCGCTGAAGGTGGCGCTGCTGGGCTGTGGAGTGGTCGGCTCAGAGGTGGCGCGCATCATGACGACGCACGCCGACGACCTCGCCGCGCGCATCGGTGCGCCGGTCGAGCTCGCCGGCGTGGCCGTCCGCCGGCCCGACAAGGTGCGCGGCGGCGTCCCCGCCGAGCTCATCACCACCGACGCGACCGCCCTCGTGAAACGCGGGGACATCGACGTCGTCATCGAGGTCATCGGCGGCATCGAGCCGGCCCGCTCCCTCATCACCACCGCCTTCGAGCACGGCGCCTCCGTGGTCTCCGCCAACAAGGCGCTGCTCGCCCAGGACGGCGCGACCCTGCACTCCGCCGCCATCGAGAACGGCCAGGACCTCTACTACGAGGCCGCCGTCGCCGGCGCCATCCCGCTGATCCGGCCGCTGCGCGAGTCCCTCGCCGGCGACAAGATCAACCGGGTGATGGGCATCGTCAACGGCACGACCAACTTCATCCTCGACAAGATGGACACCTCCGGGGCGGGCTACTCCGAGGCCCTGGACGAGGCCACCGCGCTCGGGTACGCCGAGGCCGACCCGACCGCCGACGTCGAGGGCTTCGACGCCGCCGCCAAGGCCGCCATCCTGGCCGGAATCGCCTTCCACACGCGCGTGCGCCTCGACGACGTCTACCGCGAGGGCATGACCGAGGTCACCGCCGCCGACTTCGCCTCCGCCAAGCAGATGGGCTGCACCATCAAGCTGCTCGCGATCTGCGAGCGGGCCGCCGACGGCGAGTCCGTCACCGCGCGCGTGCACCCCGCGATGATCCCGCTCAGCCACCCGCTCGCCTCCGTCCGCGAGGCGTACAACGCGGTCTTCGTCGAGGCGGAGGCCGCCGGGCGGCTCATGTTCTACGGCCCGGGCGCCGGCGGCTCGCCGACCGCCTCGGCCGTCCTCGGCGACGTCGTCGCCGTCTGCCGCAACCGTCTCAACGAGGCGACGGGCCCCGGCGAGTCCGCGTACACCCAGCTGCCCGTGAGCCCCATGGGCGACGTGGTGACGCGGTACCACATCAGTCTCGACGTGGCCGACAAGCCGGGCGTGCTCGCCCAGGTCGCGACGGTCTTCGCCGAGCACGGCGTATCCATCGACACCGTGCGCCAGCACGGTCGCCAGGACGGCGACGGCGAGGCTTCGCTCGTCGTCGTCACCCACCGCGCGCCCGACGCCGCCCTCTCCGGGACCGTCGAGGCGCTGCGCAAGCTCGACACCGTGCGCGGTGTCGCCAGCATCATGCGTGTTGAAGGGGAGTAAGGACCCATGACCACCAAGGGCACCCACCAGTGGCGCGGCATCATCGAGGAGTATCGGGACCGTCTTCCGGTCACGGACACGACGCCGGTCGTCACGCTCCGTGAGGGCGGCACGCCGCTCGTCCCCGCTCAGGTCCTCTCCGAGCGCACGGGCTGCGAGGTGCACCTCAAGGTCGAGGGCGCCAACCCCACCGGTTCCTTCAAGGACCGCGGCATGACCATGGCCATCTCGAAGGCCAAGGAGGAGGGCGCGCAGGCCGTGATCTGCGCGTCCACCGGCAACACCTCGGCCTCCGCCGCCGCGTACGCGGTGCGCGCCGGGATGGTCTCCGCGGTGCTCGTCCCGCAGGGCAAGATCGCGCTCGGCAAGATGGGCCAGGCCCTCGTGCACGGCGCGAAGATCCTCCAGGTCGACGGCAACTTCGACGACTGCCTGGACCTGGCCCGCGCGCTGTCCGACAACTACCCGGTCGCGCTGGTCAATTCCGTCAACCCGGTGCGTATCGAGGGCCAGAAGACCGCCGCCTTCGAGATCGTGGACATGCTCGGCGACGCCCCGGACATCCACGTCCTGCCCGTGGGCAACGCCGGCAACATCACGGCGTACTGGAAGGGCTACCGCGAGTACGCCGCCGACGGTCTCGCCACCCACCGCCCGCGCATGTGGGGCTTCCAGGCCTCCGGCTCCGCGCCCCTCGTGCGCGGGGAGGTCGTCAAGGACCCGTCGACGATCGCCACCGCGATCCGCATCGGCAACCCGGCCTCGTGGGACTACGCGATCGCCGCGCGCGACGAGTCGGGCGGCTTCATCGACGAGGTGACGGACCGTGAGATCCTGCAGGCCTACCGCCTGTTGGCCGCTCAGGAGGGCGTCTTCGTCGAGCCCGCCTCGGCCGCCTCGGTGGCCGGCCTCCTCAAGGCCGCCGCGCAGGGCAAGGTCGACCCGGGCCAGACCATCGTCTGTACGGTCACGGGCAACGGCCTCAAGGACCCCGACTGGGCCGTCGCCGGCGCCCCGCAGCCGGTGACCGTCCCGGTCGACGCCTCGGCCGCCGCCGAGCGCCTCGGCCTGGCCTGAGGATCCGGTCCCGAAATTCTGGCCTGAAAACGGTGCCCCTTGGTTTCCGATCAAGGGGCAAACCCGATCAGGAACCTACATAGGCGCACAGGTTGGCGCGCGACACGCATCGTGCGCCTCCTGTGCGCCCTATGTCGCGACAGAACCTTCCTTCGATAGGCTGTGCCCAACCCGCCCCGCCGCAGATGTGCGGTGTTGTTGCCGTCGCCCGTGAGGCGCGAACGGCCCCCGGGTTCTCCGCACTTCCTTCGAGCCACCCCGCAAGTCAAGGAGAGTCATCGAGCGATGGCCGGTCCAGCGTTCCGCGCCGCCGCCGTACGGGTGCGCGTTCCCGCCAGCAGTGCCAATCTCGGCCCCGGATTCGACGCCTTCGGGCTGTCCCTCGGGCTGTACGACGACGTCGTCGTCCGGGTCGCCGACTCCGGGCTGCACGTCGACATCGCCGGCGAGGGTGCCGACACCCTGCCCCGCGACGAGAGCCACCTGCTCGTCCGCTCGATGCGCACGGCCTTCGACCTGCTCGGCGGGCAGCCGCGCGGCCTCGAGGTCGTCTGCGCCAACCGCATCCCGCACGGCCGCGGCCTCGGCTCCTCCTCCGCCGCCATCTGCGCCGGCATCGTCGCCGCCCGCGCCGTGACCATAGGCGGCGACGCCCGCCTCGACGAGACGGCACTGCTCGAACTCGCCACCGAGATCGAGGGGCACCCCGACAACGTCGCCGCCTGTCTGCTCGGCGGCTTCACGCTCGCCTGGACCGAGGCCGGTGCCGCGCGGGCGATCAGGATGGAACCCTCCGATTCCATCGTTCCGGTGGTTTTCGTCCCCGGGAAGCCGGTGCTCACCGAGACCGCCCGCGGTCTGCTCCCGCGCACCGTCCCGCACGTCGACGCCGCCGCCAACGCCGGCCGCGCCGCCCTCCTCGTCGAGGCCCTGACCCGCCGCCCCGAACTGCTGCTCGCGGCCACCGAGGACAAGCTGCACCAGGAGTACCGGGCCCCCGCGATGCCGGAGAGCCTGGCCCTGGTGCACCGGCTGCGGGCGGACGGGATCCCCGCGGTCATCTCCGGCGCGGGCCCCACGGTCCTCGCGCTGGCCGAACACGGGACGGCCGACAAGGTCGCCCTGCTTGCGGGCGAGGGCTGGGCCGCGAACCGGCTCGAGCTCGACATGCCCGGTGCGAGCGTGCTGCCGCTCGCGCCCTGACGTACCCGGCCGCGCGGTCTCCGAGCCGGACCGCGCGGACACGGGATTGCCGGTGACGGAGAGGGGGAATGTTTGTTGGAGCCGGTAGTGTTAACCTCAAGTCTGCACCCGACGTCTACGAGACGCGGTGCTGAGTGTCCCCGTCCGGGACCACTGATTCTTCCGGGAGCCTCCTCCACTGCCTGAGCAGCCTGCCTGAGCAGTTTCGAGCACGCTCCGGAACCGGCGCGACACCCCTCGTTCTTTCTCGTCGAGGGCCGAGCAGGGGGCGCTCGGGCCGGACCACAGCATGTATTTCTCTCTCCGCCGCACCCGGCGGGACCACCGCCCCGACACGGTCCACCAAGCAGGACCGCTGCCGGACAGCACAACCGGTCGCCGAGCCAGATGGCCGACGTCCGCTCCAGGGAAGGACCCTTCGTGAGCGACACCACCGATCTGATGGGCGTGACTGCCGACAACAGTGTCGACACCACCGCGCCCGCCGCAGGTGCTGCCACTGGCACCACCGCACGGCGCCGCCGCTCCGGCACCGGCCTCGAGGGCATGGTCCTGGCCGAGCTGCAGCAGGTCGCGTCCGGCCTCGGCATCAGGGGCACCGCGCGGATGCGCAAGAGCCAGCTGATCGAGGTCATCAAGGAGGCGCAGGCCGGGGGCTCCGCCGCCGGTTCCGCCGCGCCCGCCAAGTCCGGCGACGCCGCCGAGACCAAGCCGAAGCGCCGCGCCACCTCCAAGGCCCGCACGGGCGAGTCCGCCGCCGAGACCGCCGCGCCCAAGGCCGAGCAGGCCGAGCAGGGCGAGAGCGCCCAGCAGCAGATCGAGATCCCGGGCCAGCCGGCGGGCGAGGCCCCGGCCGGCGAGCGCCGCCGCCGGCGCGCCACCGCCCCCGCCGGTTCGCCGGAGGGCGAGGCCAAGGCCGAGACCGCGCAGGCCGTCAAGACCGAGGCCCGCGCCGAGGCCCGCGCCGAGGCCCGTACCGAGGCTCGTACCGAGACCAAGGCGGAGCCGCAGGCCGCGACCGACGCCAAGGCCGAGGCCGCCGCCGACGGCGCCGAGGGCCGGGGCCGCCGCGACCGCGGTGAGCGGGGCGAGCGCGGTGACCGCCGCGACCGCCGCGACCGTCAGCGCGACCGCAAGGGCGACGACCAGCAGGGCGGTGGCCAGGGCGGCCAGCGCCAGCGTCAGGGCGGCCAGGGCCAGGGCGGCCAGCAGGCCGGCCAGGGTCAGGGCCAGCAGGGCGGTCAGGCCGGCCCGCAGGACGACGACGACTTCGAGGGCGGCCGCCGGGGCCGTCGCGGCCGCTACCGCGACCGTCGTGGCCGTCGCGGCCGTGACGACTTCGCGACCGGCGAGCCGCAGGTCTCCGAGGACGACGTGCTGATCCCCGTCGCGGGCATCCTCGACATCCTCGACAACTACGCGTTCATCCGGACCTCCGGCTACCTGCCCGGCCCGAACGACGTGTACGTCTCCCTCGCCCAGGTCCGCAAGAGCGGCCTGCGCAAGGGCGACCACGTCACCGGTGCCGTGCGCCAGCCGAAGGAGGGCGAGCGCCGCGAGAAGTTCAACGCGCTCGTGCGCCTCGACTCGGTCAACGGCATGGCGCCGGAGTCCGGCCGCGGCCGCCCCGAGTTCAACAAGCTCACCCCGCTGTACCCGCAGGACCGCCTCCGTCTGGAGACCGACCCGGGCGTGCTGACCACGCGGATCATCGACCTCGTGTCGCCGATCGGCAAGGGCCAGCGCGGTCTGATCGTGGCCCCGCCGAAGACCGGCAAGACCATGATCATGCAGGCGATCGCCAACGCGATCACCCACAACAACCCCGAGTGCCACCTGATGGTCGTCCTCGTCGACGAGCGTCCGGAAGAGGTCACCGACATGCAGCGGTCGGTGAAGGGCGAGGTCATCTCCTCGACCTTCGACCGTCCCGCCGAGGACCACACCACCGTCGCCGAGCTGGCCATCGAGCGCGCCAAGCGCCTCGTGGAGCTGGGTCACGACGTGGTCGTCCTGCTCGACTCGATCACCCGCCTGGGCCGCGCGTACAACCTCGCGGCGCCCGCCTCCGGCCGCATCCTGTCCGGTGGTGTCGACTCGACCGCGCTCTACCCGCCGAAGCGCTTCTTCGGTGCCGCGCGCAACATCGAGGACGGCGGCTCGCTGACCATCCTGGCCACCGCGCTGGTCGACACCGGCTCGCGCATGGACGAGGTGATCTTCGAGGAGTTCAAGGGCACCGGCAACATGGAGCTCAAGCTCGACCGGAAGCTCGCCGACAAGCGCATCTTCCCGGCCGTCGACGTCGACGCCTCGGGCACGCGCAAGGAGGAGATCCTGCTCGGCAGCGAGGAGCTCTCCATCACCTGGAAGCTGCGCCGCGTGCTGCACGCGCTCGACCAGCAGCAGGCGATCGAGCTGCTGCTCGACAAGCTCAAGCAGACGAAGTCGAACGCCGAGTTCCTGCTGCAGATCCAGAAGACGACGCCCGGCGGCGGCAACGACTGACGCCGAGATCCTCGTCACACGGCGTGACGGCGGCCCCTGGGTCGTAACCTCGCCGTGACCTGCACAAACGACTGCGCCCACCGAGCCCCGCTCGGTGGGCGCAGTCGCGTTACCGGCCGTCGCTCATCGAAACCTCACAGCCGCCCATGCAACCCTTTCGGGTGCTTTGCCGTCACACAAGGTGAACCATAGGGCTGAGGGAAGACGATGACCGAGCAGAACAGCAACGGCCGAATAGGCACCCGGGGCCGCCGCCGCAAGCCGCCCGCCAGGGGCCGCCGCGCCGCGGTGATCGCCGCGTGGAGCGCCGCCGTGCTGGTCCTCGCCGGCGGCTCCGGGCTCGGTTACGTGTACTTCAAGCTCAACGGCAACCTCGAAGGCGTCGACATCAACGCGGCGCTCGGCAAGGACCGGCCCGAGAACGTCGACAACGGCTCGATGGACATCCTCGTCCTCGGCTCCGACTCCCGCTCCGGTGCCAACGGCGCGTACGGCAAGGACGAGGGCGGCGCCCGCTCCGACACCGCGATGGTCGTGCACGTCTACGAGGGCCACAAGAAGGCCTCCGTGGTCTCCATCCCGCGCGACACCCTGATCGACCGCCCGCGGTGCACCGCCGGCGACGGCAGCACCGCCCCCGCCGAGCACCGTGCCATGTTCAACACGGCGTACGAGGTCGGCGGCCCGGCCTGCGCCGTGAAGACCGTCGAGGCCATGTCCGGCATCCGCATGGACCACTACATCGAGGTCGACTTCACCGGCTTCAAGAAGCTCATCGACAAGCTCGGCGGCGTCGAGATCACCACCACCAAGGCCATCAAGGACGCCAAGAGCCACCTCGACCTCGCACCGGGCACCCACACCCTCGACGGCGAGCAGTCCCTCGGCCTGGTCCGCACCCGCAAGAGCGTCGGCGACGGCAGCGACCTCGGCCGCATCCAGCTCCAGCAGGCCTTCATGAAGGCCTTCATCGACCAGGTGAAGAGCGTCGGCGTCTTCTCCAACCCCAAGACGCTCTTCGACCTCGCCGACACCGCCACCAAGGCCATCACGCCGGACTCCGAGCTCGACTCCGTCAACGAGCTGATGGGCTTCGCCAAGGGCCTGTCCGGGCTCGGCGCCGACGACGTGCACATGATCACGCTGCCGGTTGAGTACGACCCGCGCGACCCCAACCGCGTCGTGCCCCTGGAGGCCCAGGGCAAGCAGGTCTGGGCGGCGCTCAAGGCGGACAAGCCGATCCCCGGGTCGGCCACCAGGGACGCCGCCACCGGCCAGGCCGCCGGCCTGGTGAAATGACCCCGCAGCTCGCCCAGGAATAGTTCCGCACCGACCCCGGTTTTGGGAGATGCGGCCGGTCCTGGCAGACTGGTACGTCGGCCCCGGTTCACGCATGTGCATCCCGCACGGGCGACCCGGAGCCCTCCCGGAACTAGGAGACACCTTGAAGCGCGAGATCCACCCCGAGTACGTCGAGACCCAGGTCAGCTGCACCTGTGGCGCGTCGTTCACCACCCGTAGCACCCTCACCGAGGGCACCATCCGTGCCGAGGTCTGCTCCGAGTGCCACCCGTTCTACACGGGCAAGCAGAAGATCCTCGACACCGGCGGCCGCGTCGCCCGCTTCGAGGCCCGCTTCGGCAAGGCTGCCGGCTCCGCCAAGAAGTAGCGAGCCACAGCGCCGGTCTTCGGCTGCCCCTGCGCGGGGCGGCCGGGACCGGCGCTTTGCCGTCCCCGTAGCAACTGACGAAAACCCCAGGAGCCCCCGATGTTCGAGGCGGTCGAGGAACTGGTCGGCGAACGAGCCGACCTCGAGAAGCAGCTCGCCGATCCTTCGGTCCACGCCGACCAGGCCAACGCGCGCAAGCTGAACAAGCGGTACGCCGAGCTGACCCCGATCGTCGCCACCTATCTCTCCTGGAAGCAGACCGGTGACGACATCGAGACGGCCCGCGAGCTGATGCACGAGGACCCCGAGTTCGCCGCCGAGGTCAAGGAGCTGGAGAAGCAGCGCGAGGAGCTCACCGACAAGCTCCGTCTGCTGCTCGTTCCGCGCGACCCCAGCGACGACAAGGACGTCATCCTGGAGATCAAGGCCGGCGCGGGCGGCGACGAGTCCGCCCTGTTCGCCGGCGACCTGCTCCGGATGTACCTCCGCTACGCCGAGCGGATCGGCTGGAAGACCGAGATCATCGACTCCACCGAGTCCGAGCTCGGCGGCTACAAGGACGTCCAGGTCGCCGTGAAGACCAAGGGCGGCAACGGCGCGACCGAGCCCGGCCAGGGCGTCTGGGCCCGGCTGAAGTACGAGGGCGGGGTGCACCGCGTGCAGCGCGTGCCCGCCACCGAGTCGGCCGGCCGCATCCACACCTCCGCCGCCGGCGTGCTCGTCACCCCGGAGGCCGAGGAGGTCGACGTGGAGATCCACGCCAACGACCTGCGCATCGACGTCTACCGCTCGTCCGGCCCCGGCGGCCAGTCGGTCAACACCACCGACTCCGCGGTCCGCATCACGCACCTGCCGACCGGCATCGTCGCCTCCTGCCAGAACGAGAAGAGCCAGCTCCAGAACAAGGAGCAGGCCATGCGCATCCTCCGCTCCCGGCTGCTCGCCGCCGCGCAGGAGAAGGCCGAGGCCGAGGCCGCCGACGCCCGCCGCAGCCAGGTCCGCACCGTCGACCGCTCCGAGAAGATCCGTACGTACAACTTCCCGGAGAACCGCATCTCGGACCACCGCGTCGGCTTCAAGGCGTACAACCTGGACCAGGTGCTCGACGGCGAACTCGACCCCGTCATCCAGGCCTGCGTGGACGCGGACTCGGCGGCGAAGCTCGCCAACGCGTAAGCCAGCGCCCGTACTTGTCAGCCCCACCCGCACCACGGAGGACCAGCGTGAACCTGCTGCTTGCCGAGGTGGCCCAGGCCACCCAGCGGCTGGCCGACGCCGGCGTTCCCTCACCGCGTTTCGACGCCGAGGAGCTCGCCGCGTTCGTGCACGGCGTCAAGCGGGGGGAGCTGCACAACGTCAAGGACGCGGACTTCGACGCCCGCTACTGGGAGGCCATCGCCCGCCGCGAGGCGCGCGAGCCGCTCCAGCACATCACCGGCCGCGCGTTCTTCCGCTACCTGGAGCTCCAGGTCGGCCCCGGCGTCTTCGTGCCGCGCCCCGAGACCGAGTCCGTGGTCGGCTGGGCCATAGACGCGGTGCGGGCGATGGACGTCGTCGAACCGCTGATCGTCGACCTGTGCACCGGCTCCGGCGCGATCGCGCTCGCGCTGGCCCAGGAGGTGCCGCGCTCGCGCGTGCACGGCGTGGAGCTGTCCGAGGACGCGCTGGTGTGGACCCGCAAGAACGTCGACGGCTCCCGTGTGGTGCTGCACGAGGGCGACGCGCTGACCGCGCTGCCGGAGCTCAACGGGCAGGTCGACCTGGTCATCTCCAACCCGCCGTACATCCCGCTCACCGAGTGGGAGTACGTGGCCCCCGAGGCCCGCGACCACGACCCGGAGATGGCCCTCTTCTCCGGCGAGGACGGCCTCGACACCATCCGCGGCATCGAGCGCACCGCGCACCGGCTGCTGCGGCCCGGCGGCCTGGTGGTCATCGAGCACGCGGACACCCAGGGCGGCCAGGTGCCGTGGATCTTCAACGAGGAGGCCGGCTGGGTGGACGCCGCCGACCACCCCGACCTGAACAACCGGCCGCGTTTCGCGACCGCCCGCAAGGCGACCCCATGACCAGGCACGACGTGTACGAGGAGGACCGGGACTGATGGCTCGGCGATACGACTGCAACGAGGCGACGGACCGGGCGACGGGTCTGCGTGAGGCCGCGTCCGCCGTGCGCCGCGGCGAGCTGGTCGTCCTCCCCACCGACACGGTGTACGGGATCGGGGCGGACGCCTTCGGCTCGGAGGCCGTCGCGGACCTCCTCGCCGCCAAGGGCCGGGGCCGCAACATGCCCACGCCCGTGCTCATCGGCTCCCCGAACACCCTGCACGGCCTGGTCACGGACTTCTCCGAGATGGCGTGGGAGCTCGTCGACGCGTTCTGGCCGGGCGCGCTGACCCTGGTCGCCAAGCACCAGCCGTCGCTGCAGTGGGACCTCGGCGACACCCGGGGCACCGTCGCGATCCGGATGCCGCTGCACCCGGTCGCGATCGAGCTGCTCACGGAGGTCGGCCCGATGGCGGTCTCCTCGGCGAACCTCACCGGGCACCCGGCGCCGGAGGACTGCGACGCGGCGCAGGGCATGCTCGGCGACTCCGTCTCCGTGTACCTCGACGGCGGTCCGACCCCCGGCAACGTGCCGTCGTCCATCGTGGACGTCACGGGCAAGGTGCCGGTGCTGCTGCGCGAGGGCGCGCTCACGGCGGAGGAGCTCCGGAAGGTGGTACCCGACCTCGAGGTGGCGAATTGACCGCCCCTGAGGGGCGTGGCATAGCGGGGCACGAGCACGACGGCAAGACCTTCCGCATCCTCCACGTCAGCACCGGCAACGTCTGCCGCTCGCCGATCACCGAGCGGCTGACCCGCCATGCCCTGATCGACCGGCTCGGCGACCCCATGGGCGGCGGCCTGATCGTGGAGAGCGCGGGCACCTGGGGCCACGAGGGCGCCCCGATGGAGTCCAACGCGGAGCAGGTCCTCGCGGACTTCGGCGCGGACTTCAGCGGCTTCATGGGCCGCGAGCTCCTCGACGAACACGTCATCCGCGCCGACCTGGTCCTCACCGCGACCCGCGACCACCGCGCGCAGGTCATCTCGATGGGCCACTCGGCGGGCCTGCGCACCTTCACCCTGAAGGAGTTCACCCGCCTCGTCCGCGCCATAGACCCCGCGACCCTCCCGGACCCCCGCGAAGGCCACGGCACCGTCGACCGCGCGCGTGCTCTCGTCCGCGCGGCGGCCGCTCTACGCGGGTGGCTCCTCGCCCCGTCGGTCGAGGCGGACGAGGTGAACGACCCGTACGGGGCGCCGATCACGTTCTTCCGCTCGATCGGCGACGAGATCCAGACGGCGCTGGATCCGGTGGTCACCGCGCTGACCGGGGTCAGGGCGCGGCGCTAGAAGGGGCCTCTGTGGGGCCCTGGGGGCGGCTGGAGCAGTTCCGGGGGCGGGGGTGGGGGTTGGTGCCTAGAGTGGGGTTTCAGGTCCCCCCTCACGCACGGAGTGCGTCATGCCGGTCACCGCTCCCATCGAAGCCGAGCACGGGCTCGACGTGCTGCGCCGTCAGGATCCCGAGGTCGCCGACGTGCTGTTCGGGGAGGTGCGGCGGCAGGGGGACAGCCTGCAGTTGATCGCCGCCGAGAACTTCACCTCCGCCGCGGTGCTCGCCGCGCTGGGGTCGCAGCTCGCCAACAAGTACGCCGAGGGCTACCCGGGCGCCCGGCACCACGGCGGCTGCGAGTACGTCGACGCCGTCGAGCGGATCGCGGTCGACCGCGCCCGCGCGCTCTTCGGGGCCGAGCACGCCAACGTACAGCCGCACTCCGGCTCCTCCGCCGTGCTCGCCGCCTACGCCGCGCTCCTCCGCCCCGGCGACACCGTGCTCGCGATGGGCCTCGCGTACGGCGGGCACCTCACCCACGGCTCGCCCGCCAACTTCTCCGGCCGCTGGTTCGACTTCGTCCCGTACGGCGTCGACGCCGAGACCGGGCTCGTCGACTACGAGCAGGTCGCCGCCCTCGCCCGGCACCACCGCCCCAAGGCGATCGTCTGCGGCTCGATCTCCTACCCCCGGCACCTCGACTACCCCCTCTTCCGCGCCATCGCCGACGAGGTCGGCGCGTACCTCATCGCCGACGCCGCCCACCCCCTCGGCCTGATCGCCGGCGGCGCGGCCCCGAGCCCCGTGCCGTACGCCGACATCGTCTGCGGCACCACCCACAAGGTGCTGCGCGGGCCGCGCGGCGGGCTGCTGCTGTGCGGGGGCGAGCTGGCCGAGCGGGTGGACCGGGCGGTGTTCCCGTTCTCCCAGGGCGGTGCGCAGATGCATACGATCGCCGCCAAGGCGGTGGCCTTCGGCGAGGCGTCCACCCCGGCCTTCACCACGTACGCCCATCAGGTGGTCGAGCACGCCCGGGTGCTCGCGGCCGCCCTCGCCGCCGAGGGCTTCGCGCTCACCACCGGCGGCACCGACACCCACCTCATCACCGCCGACCCCGCCCCGCTCGGCGTCGACGGACGCACCGCGCGCGCCCGGCTCGCCGCCGCCGGCATCGTGCTCGACACCTGCGCGCTGCCGTACGGGGACGGCCGCGGCATCCGGCTCGGCACGGCGGCCGTCACCACCCAGGGCATGGGCGCCCCCGAGATGGCGAGAATTGCGGGATTGTTCACCGCCGCGTTGCGGGACGACGCGGAGGAGACGGCCCGGGTACGCGCGGAAGTACGCGCACTAGCAGGGCGTTTTCCCCCGTATGGCCGGTAGCGCGGGTCCCACCGCAACCGTTCGCGCCACCCGTATGTCCTCAACCATGGGGACGGCCCGGCTAGGGTGTGGGGCTGAGATGGCCAGCGATTCCTGTGGGGCAGCCCGTGCGTGATTACCTGCTGACGCTCTGTGTCACGGCCGCGGTGACCTATCTGCTGACCGGTCCGGTGCGGAAGTTCGCCATCGCGACCGGCGCGATGCCGGAGATCCGCGCCCGCGACGTGCACCGAGAACCGACTCCGCGGCTCGGTGGCATCGCCATGTTCTTCGGGCTGTGCGCGGGCCTGCTCGTCGCCGACCACCTGCAGAACCTCAACAGCGTCTTCGAGCTGTCCAACGAGCCCCGCGCGCTGCTCTCCGGCGCCGCCCTGATCTGGCTGATCGGCGTCCTCGACGACAAGTTCGAGCTGGACGCGCTGATCAAGCTCGGCGCGCAGATGATCTCCGCGGGCGTGATGGTCATGCAGGGTCTGACGATCCTGTGGCTGCCCATCCCGGGCGTCGGCACGGTCGCGCTCACCCAGTGGCAGGGCACGCTCCTGACCGTCGCCCTGGTCGTCCTCACCATCAACGCCGTGAACTTCGTCGACGGCCTCGACGGCCTCGCCGCCGGCATGGTGTGCATCGCCGCCGCGGCCTTCTTCCTCTACGCCTACCGGATCTGGTTCAGCTACGGCATCGAGGCGGCCGCCCCCGCGACGCTCTTCGCCGCGATCCTGATGGGCATGTGCCTGGGCTTCCTGCCGCACAACATGCACCCGGCGCGGATCTTCATGGGCGACTCCGGCTCGATGCTGATCGGCCTGATCCTGGCCGCCTCCGCCATCTCCATCACCGGCCAGGTCGACCCCGACGCGCTGCGGATCTTCGAGGGTTCGACGAAGGCGGCCACGCACGCGGCGCTGCCGGTCTTCATCCCGCTGGTGCTGCCGCTGACCATCATCGCGATCCCGATGGCCGACCTGGTCCTGGCGATCGTGCGCCGTACGTGGAAGGGCCAGTCGCCGTTCGCGGCGGACCGCGGGCACCTGCACCACCGGCTCCTGGAGATCGGGCACTCGCACAGCCGCGCGGTGCTGATCATGTACTTCTGGTCGGCGCTCATCGCCTTCGGCACGCTGGCCTACTCGGTGCACTCGACCTCGATGTGGATCGTCCTCGCCGTGGTCTTCCTGAGCGCGGTCGGTCTGGTGCTGCTCCTGCTGCCCCGCTTCACGCCGCGCGCCCCGCGCTGGGCGGAGGCCGTCGTGCCGCCGCGCTACCGGCGCCGCCGCGTCGTCGTGGAACCGGATCCGGAGCCGGCCGCCGTCCTGGAGGAGCGCGAGCCCGTGCCGGCCGGAGTCAACGGAGCGACCGCCATCGGTCACCGTTCGCGCTTCTCCGACCGGAGTAAGGCCGGAGCGCGCGGTTGACGCGCGGGTTAACCGCGGTTGACGAGAGTCGCATTCGAGGCCATTACCAGACATATCTCCCCGCCGCCGTGCACACACGCGCAGGGTCACTCTCACGTGTGAGAGTTGGCACACCTACGGGTAAAGACCTATTCAAATAGTTTGTGATACGGTTCACGAGACCCGGCGACAGTGCCGAAAGACCGTAGTGCGACGGTCTGTTGGCCCCGAGACACACCTCGGACCGGGCCTACGCTCGTCCCTGACGACACCATCGCCCCCACCAGCAAGCGGAGACACCGCCATGCCGTCCAACGACGCACGCACCCTGCTGCTCACCGCAGTGCCCACCGCCGCCGTAGGCGTCATCGCCACGGTCGTCAGCGGTGTGGTCGCCGGTGGCAAGGGTGCGCTCGGCGCCGTCGTCGGCACCGCCGTGGTCCTTCTCTTCATGGGTATCGGGCTGGTGGTTCTGCAGCGGACGGCGAAGAAGCTTCCGCAGCTGTTCCAGGCCATGGGGCTGATGCTCTACACGGCCCAGCTGCTGGTCCTCTTCATCTTCCTGGCCTTGCTGAAGGACACCTCGGCGTTCGACTTCAAGGCCTTCGCCTTCACGCTGCTCGCCACGACCATCGTGTGGGTCGCCGCCCAGGCCCGGGCCTATATGAAGGCCAAGATCATGTACGTCGAGCCCGACAAAACGGGACCGAAGTCGTGAAGGGTAGGGCCGGGATAAAGAGCCGTTCGGCTTCCTGCTATCGTCCGGTGCCAACTGCGGCACTGCGGGCGCGGGCATCCGAAGCGGCGCCTGTCCCAGCG
Source organism: Streptomyces fradiae (assembly GCF_041270065.1). Taxonomy (NCBI): domain Bacteria; kingdom Bacillati; phylum Actinomycetota; class Actinomycetes; order Kitasatosporales; family Streptomycetaceae; genus Streptomyces; species Streptomyces fradiae. The sequence goes on from NZ_CP065958.1 coordinate 5,535,747, forward strand.
CGAGGCTCGATGCCGAACCGCCGCCCCCTTATCCGTAAGACCAGTCCAGTGCCGACCCGCGGCTGCGTGCCGCGCCGACACAACGAGGTTGCCGTACCTATGCGCCACGCTGAAGGAGCCCGCGGTGAGTGCTGACCAGACGCTTGCCTTCGACCCGGATTGCCACATCTTCACCGGATGTGGCTTCCCGGCGCCGGGGCTGCACACGTTCATGTACGAGCCCATCTTCACCGTGGGCAGCTTCGACTTCACCAAGCCGATGCTGCTCGCCATCCTGGGTTCGATCGTGGTCGTCGGCTTCTTCTGGGCCGCGTTCAACAAGCCGAAGCTGATCCCCGGCAAGATGCAGATGGTCGGCGAGGCCGGTTACGACTTCGTCCGCCGCGGCATCGTCTACGAGATCATCGGCAAGAAGGACGGCCAGAAGTACGTGCCGTTCATGGTCTCGCTGTTCTTCTTCGTATGGATCATGAACCTCTGGTCCATCATCCCGCTGGCCCAGTTCCCGGTCACCTCGCTGATCGCCTTCCCGGCGGCCCTCGCGCTGATCGTCTACGTGATCTGGGTCTCGCTGACCTTCAAGAAGCACGGCTTCGTCGGCGGCTGGAAGAACATCCTCGGCTACGACAAGTCGCTGGGCGCGATCCTCCCCCTGATCATGCTGCTCGAGTTCTTCTCGAACCTGATCATCCGGCCCTTCACGCACGCGGTCCGACTGTTCGCGAACATGTTCGCCGGTCACCTGCTCATCGTGATGTTCTCGCTGGCCACCTGGTACCTCATGAACGGCCTCGGCTTCGTCTACGCCGGCGCCTCCTTCGTGATGGTCATCGTGATGACCGCCTTCGAGCTCTTCATCCAGGCCGTCCAGGCGTACGTCTTCGTCCTCCTGGCCTGCAGCTACGTCCAGGGCGCGCTCGCCGAGCACCACTGAGCCGGCCCGGCAGCAGCTTCACCACCCCCTTACCAACAGTCGTCCGGTGGCCAACCCCCACCGGGTCCTTGAAAGAGAAGGAAGAACCGGCATGTCCGCTCTCGAGACTCTCGCCGCCGTCAACGGAAACGTCGCCTCCATCGGCTACGGCCTCGCGGCCATCGGCCCCGGCGTCGGCGTCGGCATCATCTTCGGTAACGGCACCCAGGCCCTCGCCCGCCAGCCCGAGGCGGCCGGCCTGATCCGTACCAACCAGATCATGGGTTTCGCCTTCTGTGAGGCGCTCGCCCTCATCGGCATCGTCATGGGCTTCGTCTACAAGTAAGCCGGACCGACAGCCCGATTCTTTTTACGGAAGGCACTGATGTGAACGCTCTGCTTCTTGCGGAAGCGGCGGAGGAGCAGCCTCCGCTCATCCCGCATCTCGACGAGCTCGTCATCGGCCTGATCGCCTTCGTCATCGTCTTCGGCTTCCTCGCCAAGAAGCTCCTCCCGAACATCAACAAGGTTCTGGAAGAGCGCCGCGAGGCCATCGAGGGTGGCATCGAGAAGGCCGAGTCGGCCCAGATCGAGGCTCAGAGTGTGCTGGAGCAGTACAAGGCTCAGCTCGCCGAGGCCCGCCACGAAGCCGCGCGTCTCCGCCAGGAGGCGACGGAGCAGGGCACCGCGATCATCCAGGAGATGAAGGCGGAAGGCCAGCGCCAGCGCGAGGAGATCATCGCGGCCGGCCACACGCAGATCGAGGCCGACCGCAAGGCCGCGTCCGCCGCGCTGCGTCAGGATGTCGGCAAGCTCGCCACGGATCTGGCCGCGAAGCTGGTCGGCGAGTCCCTCGAGGACCACGCCCGCCAGAGCCGCACCATCGACCGGTTCCTCGACGAGCTCGAGGAGAAGGCCGAGGCCGTCCGATGAACGGAGCGAGCCGCGAAGCACTGAGCACCGCGCGCGAGGCCCTCGACGCGCTGACCGACAACACGTCGGTCGACGCCGGCAAGCTCGCGGGCGAGCTGGCGGCGGTCACCGCGCTGCTCGACCGCGAGGTGTCGCTGCGTCGGGTCCTGACCGACCCGGCGCAGGCGGGCGAGGCCAAGGCCGAACTCGCACAGCGCCTTCTGTCGGGTCAGGTGGACGGCCCCGCCGTCGACCTGGTCTCCGGAATGGTCCGCTCCCGCTGGTCGCAGTCGCGCGACCTGGTCGACGGTCTCGAGGAGCTGGCGAACACCGCCGACCTCACCGCCGCCCAGAAGGCGGGCGGCCTCGACGACGTCGAGGACGAGCTGTTCCGATTCGGCCGGATCGTCTCCTCCAGCAACGAGCTCCGCTCCGCGCTGACGGACAAGAAGGCCACGGCCTCCGCCAAGGGCGAGCTGCTCCGCAGCCTGCTCGGCGGGAAGGCCAACGCCGTCACCGAGCGCCTGGTCGTCCGGCTGGTGACCCAGCCCCGGGGACGTAGCCTGGAGTCGGGACTCGAGTCCCTGTCCAAGCTCGCCGCGGCGCGCCGGGACCGCATGGTCGCCGTCGTCACCACGGCGGTGCCGCTGACCGACCAGCAGAAGCAGCGCCTCGGCGCCGTCCTCGCCAAGCTGTACGGCCGCCCGATGCACCTGAACCTGGACGTGGACCCCACGGTCCTCGGCGGGATCTCGGTGCGGGTCGGCGACGAGGTCATCGACGGCACCATCGCGGAGCGTCTCGACGAGGCGACCCGCCGCCTGGCCGGCTGACGGCAGCCACACAGCAGAACAGCAACACGGCAACACAAGCGGCCCGGTTGGGCCGTGCAGAGATTGCAGAAGATTCCTGGGGGTCGGCCCCCAGACCCCTTAAGAAACTTCGGGCCCAACAAGGAGAGCAGGGAACCCAGATGGCGGAGCTCACGATCCGGCCGGAGGAGATCCGGGACGCGCTGGAGAACTTCGTCCAGTCGTACCAGCCGGACGCGGCCTCGCGCGAGGAGGTCGGCACGGTCAGCCTGGCCGGCGACGGCATCGCCAAGGTCGAGGGTCTTCCCTCGGCCATGGCGAACGAGCTGCTGAAGTTCGAGGACGGCACCCTCGGTCTCGCGCTGAACCTCGAAGAGCGCGAGATCGGTGCGATCGTCCTCGGCGAGTTCAGCGGCATCGAGGAGGGACAGTCGGTGCAGCGCACCGGCGAGGTCCTCTCCGTCGGTGTCGGTGAGGGATACCTGGGTCGCGTCGTCGACCCGCTCGGCAACCCGATCGACGGTCTCGGCGAGATCGCGACCGAGGGCCGCCGCGCCCTCGAGCTGCAGGCCCCGGGCGTTATGGCCCGTAAGTCGGTGCACGAGCCGATGGAGACCGGCTACAAGGCCGTCGACGCCATGACGCCGGTCGGCCGTGGTCAGCGTCAGCTGGTCATCGGCGACCGTCAGACCGGCAAGACCGCGCTGTGCGTCGACACGATCATCAACCAGCGCGACAACTGGCGCTCGGGCGACGTGAACAAGCAGGTCCGCTGCATCTACGTCGCCGTCGGCCAGAAGGGCTCGACCATCGCGTCCGTCCGCGGCGCCCTGGAAGAGGCCGGCGCGCTCGAGTACACGACGATCGTCGCCGCCCCGGCGTCCGACCCGGCCGGCTTCAAGTACCTGGCGCCGTACACCGGTTCCGCCATCGGTCAGCACTGGATGTACCAGGGCAAGCACGTCCTGATCGTCTTCGACGACCTGTCGAAGCAGGCCGACGCCTACCGCGCCGTGTCGCTGCTGCTGCGCCGCCCGCCGGGCCGTGAGGCCTACCCGGGTGACGTCTTCTACCTGCACTCGCGTCTCCTCGAGCGCTGTGCCAAGCTCTCGGACGAGCTGGGTGCCGGTTCGATGACCGGTCTGCCGATCGTCGAGACCAAGGCCAACGACGTCTCGGCGTTCATCCCGACCAACGTCATCTCCATCACCGACGGCCAGTGCTTCCTGGAGTCCGACCTGTTCAACGCCGGCCAGCGTCCGGCCCTGAACGTCGGTATCTCGGTCTCCCGAGTCGGTGGCTCCGCCCAGCACCCGGCCATGAAGCAGATCGCCGGCCGCCTCCGCGTGGACCTGGCCCAGTTCCGTGAGCTGGAGGCGTTCGCCGCCTTCGGTTCCGACCTGGACGCCGCGTCGAAGGCGCAGCTGGAGCGCGGTCAGCGCATGGTCGAGCTGCTCAAGCAGGCTCAGTACCAGCCGATGCCGACCGAGAACCAGGTCGTCTCCGTCTGGGCCGGCACCACCGGCAAGATGGACGACGTCCCGGTCGCCGACATCCGTCGCTTCGAGGCCGAGCTGCTGGCGTTCCTGCGCCAGAACCACGCGAGCCTCATGACCTCCATCCGCGAGGGCAAGAAGATGTCGGACGACACCCTGACGGCCGTCGCCGACGCCATCGCGGAGTTCAAGAAGCAGTTCGAGACCTCTGACGGCAAGCTGCTCGGCGACGACGCCTCCGCCGTCAACGTCTCGAAGTGACGACGGAAGGGACCTGACTCATGGGAGCGCAGCTCCGGGTCTACAAGCGTCGCATCAAATCCGTCACCGCGACGAAGAAGATCACCAAGGCGATGGAGATGATCGCCGCCTCGCGTGTCGTCAAGGCGCAGCGCAAGGTGCAGGCGTCGACTCCGTACGCGACCGAGCTCACGCGCGCGGTCACGGCCGTGGCCACGGGTGCGAACGACAAGCACCCGCTGACCACGGAGGCGGAGAACCCGAGCCGTGCCGCGGTCCTGCTCCTCTCGAGCGACCGCGGTCTGGCCGGTGCCTTCAACTCCAACGCCATCAAGGCGGCGGAGCAGCTCATCAAGAAGCTGGAGGGCGAGGGCAGGGAGGTCGACATCTACGTGGTCGGCCGCCGTGGCGTCGCGCACTTCAACTTCCGTGAGCGGAAGCTGAGCGACACGTGGGTCGGCTTCACGGACGAGCCCACGTACGCCGACGCCAAGAAGATCGCGGTACCGCTGATCGAGGCGATCGAGAAGGACACGGCCGAGGGTGGCGTGGACGAGCTCCACATCATCTACACCGAGTTCGTCTCGATGATGACCCAGACGGCGATCGAGGCCCGGCTGCTGCCCCTCAGCCTCGACGAGGTGGCGAAGGAGGCCGGCGAGCCGGACACCCTCCGACCGCTGTACGACTTCGAGCCGTCGGCGGAGGACGTCCTCGACGCCCTGCTGCCGCGCTACGTCGAGAGCCGGATCTACAACGCGCTGCTGCAGTCGGCTGCCTCCAAGCACGCCGCCACGCGCCGCGCGATGAAGTCGGCCACCGACAACGCGGGAGACTTGATCAACAACCTCTCCCGACTTGCCAACGCGGCCCGCCAGGCCGAAATCACCCAGGAAATCAGCGAGATCGTCGGTGGCACCGCAGCCCTGGCCGACGCGACCGCGGGGAGTGACAAGTAATGACGACCACTGTTGAGACGGCCGCCGCCACGGGCCGCGTCGCCCGGGTCATCGGCCCGGTCGTCGACGTGGAGTTCCCCGTCGACGCGATGCCGGAGATCTACAACGCCCTGCACGTCCAGGTTGCCGACCCGGCCGAGGAGGGCGCGCTCAAGACGCTGACCCTCGAGGTCGCGCAGCACCTCGGTGACGGCATCGTCCGCACCATCTCGATGCAGCCCACCGACGGTCTGGTCCGCCAGGCCCCCGTGGTGGACACCGGCGACGGCATCACCGTGCCCGTCGGCGACGTCACCAAGGGCCGCGTGTTCAACACGCTGGGTCAGATCCTGAACGAGCCCGAGGCCGAGTCCGAGGTCGGCGAGCGCTGGTCCATCCACCGCAAGGCCCCGGCGTTCGACCAGCTCGAGTCGAAGACCGAGATGTTCGAGACCGGCCTGAAGGTCGTCGACCTTCTCACCCCGTACGTCAAGGGTGGAAAGATCGGTCTGTTCGGTGGTGCCGGTGTCGGCAAGACCGTTCTGATCCAGGAAATGATCATGCGTGTGGCCAAGCTGCACGAGGGTGTTTCCGTGTTCGCCGGTGTCGGTGAGCGTACGCGTGAGGGCAACGACCTCATCGCGGAGATGGAGGACTCGGGCGTCCTCGACAAGACCGCCCTTGTCTTCGGCCAGATGGACGAGCCGCCGGGCACCCGTCTCCGGGTCGCCCTCGCCGGTCTGACCATGGCGGAGTACTTCCGCGATGTGCAGAAGCAGGACGTGCTGTTCTTCATCGACAACATCTTCCGCTTCACCCAGGCCGGTTCCGAGGTGTCGACCCTGCTCGGCCGGATGCCCTCCGCGGTGGGTTACCAGCCGAACCTGGCCGACGAGATGGGTCTCCTCCAGGAGCGCATCACCTCGACCCGTGGTCACTCGATCACCTCGATGCAGGCGATCTACGTCCCCGCCGACGACCTCACCGACCCGGCGCCGGCGACCACCTTCGCCCACCTCGACGCGACGACGGTTCTCTCCCGTCCGATCTCCGAGAAGGGCATCTACCCGGCCGTGGACCCGCTGGACTCCACGTCCCGGATCCTGGACCCGCGCTACATCGCGCAGGACCACTACGACGCCGCCACGCGCGTCAAGGGCATCCTGCAGAAGTACAAGGACCTCCAGGACATCATCGCGATCCTCGGTATCGACGAGCTGAGCGAGGAGGACAAGCTCGTTGTCCACCGCGCCCGCCGTGTCGAGCGCTTCCTGTCCCAGAACACCCACGCGGCGAAGCAGTTCACCGGTGTGGACGGTTCGGACGTTCCGCTCGACGAGTCGATCGCCGCGTTCAACGCGATCTGCGACGGTGAGTTCGACCACTTCCCGGAGCAGGCGTTCTTCATGTGCGGTGGTCTTGAGGACCTCAAGAACAACGCCAAGGAGCTCGGCGTCTCCTGAGCCCCGTGCTCGCCTGAGGGGGGCGGGACTGGTCCCGCCCCCCTCTTCACGCCCATTAGAATTGACCCCAACACCCGGCAGCACCGCCGGGTGGTGACCCGAGGAGCCACCCTTGGCTGCTGAGCTGCACGTCGAGCTGGTCGCCGCGGACCGGAGTGTCTGGTCCGGCGAGGCCACCCTGGTCATCGCGCGTACCACCTCCGGCGACATCGGCGTCATGCCCGGCCACCAGCCGCTGCTCGGTGTGCTGGAGTCGGGCCCGGTGACGATCCGTACGAGCGAGGGCGGCACGGTCGTGGCCGCCGCCCACGGCGGTTTCATCTCCTTCGCCGATGACAAGCTGTCTCTGCTCGCGGAGATCGCCGAGCTGGCGGACGAGATCGACGCCCAGCGTGCCGAGCGCGCGCTGGAGCGCGCGAAGGCCGAGGAGGACGCCGCCGCCGAGCGGCGCGCCGAGGTCCGGCTGCGCGCGGTAGCGGTCCGCTAGCGGACCGCGCCGAGAGCCCCAGACCTCAGCCGCGGCACGGCTGGAATTTTCCAGACCGTGCCGCGGCTGAGGCGATGCATATGCAGGTCGTATTCGGTCAGGCCGGTTCCGCCGGCCACGGGACGCAGCGAGGAGGTCGGTGAAGATGTTCCTCGCGCTGCTCGTGTGCGGCCTGGTCGTCGCGACTCTGGTGATCGGGCTCTTCGTCTTCGGCTTGCGCCGCAGGCTCATCCAGCGGGCCGGCGGCACCTTCGACTGTTCGCTGCGCAGCCCCGTGGCGGAGACCCCGGACCGCAGCGGCAAGGGCTGGTCCTACGGGGTGGCCCGGTACAGCGGTGACGAGATCGCCTGGTTCCGGGTCTTCTCGTACGCGCCCCGCCCCAAGCACGTCATGGAGCGCTCGGCGATCGAGGTCCTGGAGCGCCGGATGCCGGAGGGCGAGGAGGAGCTCGCGCTGCTCTCGGACTCCGTGATCCAGGGCTGCCGGGTGAACGGCACGCGGCTTGAGCTGGCGATGAGCGAGGACGCCCTGACAGGCTTCCTGGCCTGGCTGGAGGCGGCACCGCCCGGCCAGAGGGTGAATGTCGCGTAGGTATTCACGCACTGCATGAAGAAGCGGGGGACGGCGTGCTGCGCCGTCCCCCGCTTCGTCGTACGGAAACTAGCTCAGACCGCTGTTGATGGCGCCGACCAGCTCGCCGTTGCTGGTGTCACCGCTGAACTCCCAGAAGAACGCGCCGCCGAGGCCATTGTTCTTGGCCCAGCTCATCTTGGAGTTGACGGTGGCGGGGGTGTCGTAGCTCCACCAGTTGGTGCCGCAGTGGGCGTAGGCGGTGCCGGCGACGGTGCCGTTGGCCGGGCAGGAGTTCTTGAGGACCTTGTAGTCCTCGATGCCCTGCTCGTACGTGCCCTGCGCCGGTCCGGTGGCGGTGCCGCCGGGGGCGGACTGGGTGACGCCGGTCCAGCCGCGGCCGTAGAAGCCGATGCCGAGCAGCAGCTTGTTCGACGGGACGCCCTTGGCCTTGAACTTGGCGATCGCCTCGGCGGAGTTGAAGCCCTGCTGGGGGATGCCGGCGTACGAGGTCAGCGGGGAGTGCGGGGCCGTCGGGCCCTGCGCCGCCCAGGCGCCGAAGAAGTCGTACGTCATCACGTTGAACCAGTTCATGTACTGCGCGGCGCCCGCGTAGTCGGTGGCGTCGATCTTGCCGCCGGCGGAGGCGTCGGCGGTGACGGCCGCGGTGACGATCCCGTTGGCGCCGAACTTGGCGCGCATCGCCTGCATCATGTTCTTGAAGGCGTTCGGGCCGCTGGTGTCACAGGACAGACCACAGGCGTTGGGGTACTCCCAGTCCAGGTCGATGCCGTCGAAGACATCGGCCCAGCGCGGGTCCTCCACCAGGTCGTAGCAGGACTGCGCGAAGGCGGTCGGGTTCTGCACGGCCTGGCCGAAGCCGCCGGACCAGGTCCAGCCGCCGAAGGACCAGATGACCTTGATGTTCGGGTAGGCCTTCTTCAGCTTGCGCAGCTGGTTGAAGTTGCCGCGCAGGGGCTGGTCCCAGGTGTCGGCGACGCCGTCGACGGACTGGTCGGCGGTGTACGCCTTGTCGTAGTCGGCGTAGGAGTCACCGATGGTGCACTTGCCGCCGGTGACGTTGCCGAAGGCGTAGTTGATGTGGGTGATCTTGGACGCGGAGCCCGAGGTCACGATGTTCTTCACGTGGTAGTTGCGCCCGTAGACGCCCCAGTTGGTGAAGTAGCCCATCTTCACCACGTTCGGGGGCGGGGTGCCGCCTCCGCCGCCGGTGGTGTGGACCGGGGTGGCGGCGCTGGCCGGGCCGGTCTGGTCGATGGTGTCGCGGGCGACGACCGTGTAGCTGTAGTCGGTGCCGGCGGACAGACCGCTGTCGGTGTACGTGAGGCCCGTGGTCGTGGTGACCTTGGCGCCGTCGCGCAGCACGTCGTAGTTCTTGATGCCGTGGTCGTCGGTGGCCGCGGTCCAGGTGAGCTTCACCGAGGTGTCGGTGATGTTGGAGGCGACCGGGGTGCCGGGGGCGGAGGGGGCGTTGTCGCCGGGCTGGCCGCCGGAGCCGTCGCAGGAGCCGCCGTTGACCTTGCAGCCGGACGGGGCGCCGGAGCCGGTGCCGTTGAAGCCGAAGGAGATGGTCGCGCCGGGGGCGAGGGTGCCGTTCCAGCCGACGTTCTTGGCGGTCCAGTGGGTTCCGGAGCTGGTGACGGTGGCGTCCCAGGCGGAGGTGACGGCGGTGCCGGAGGGGAAGTCCCACTCGACGGTCCAGGAGGAGAGCGTGGTGGTGCCGGTGTTCTTCACCGTCCACTTGCCCTCGAAGCCGGAGCCCCAGTCCTGGGTCTTCTGATAGGTGGCGGTCGCGGAGGTGGCGGCCTCGGCGGGGGCGGCGAGGCCGATCATCGCGGCCAGGGGCAGGACGAGGGCGGTCAGACCGGCGGCGGCCCGGCGTCTGAAGCCTGTTCTGCGCGTCGGTGCTTGAGTGCTCAACGGTGCTCCTCAAGTTGCGGACGTTGCGGACGACAAGAGTGGGGGTGGTCCGGGAAGGTGCGCGCGCCCCGCGAGCGTAGAAAGGTCTGGACCAGCCGTCAAGAGGTCCAGACCAACGTCGGAATGTCTGCTTTCAGATCCCCAACTCCTGGGCCAGCACGGCTGCTTGGACCCGGCTGCGCAGTTCCAGCTTTGCCAGCACCTTGCTGACGTGCGTCTTCACCGTCGCCTCCGCCATGTCGAGCCGCACCGCGATCTCCGCGTTCGACAGGCCCGAGCCGAGCGCCCCGAGGACCTCCCGCTCGCGCGGGGTCAGCCGGTCCACGACGCCCGGATCGACCCGGGGCTCGGGGCGGCGCGGGGCCGCGAACTCGGCGATCAGGCGCCGGGTCACCGCCGGGGCGATCAGCCCCTCGCCGCGCGCCACCGTCCGTACCGCCTCGATGAGGTCCCGGGCGTCCGTGTTCTTCAGGAGGAAACCGGAGGCGCCCGCGCGCAGCGCCCCGAACACGTACTCGTCGAGGTCGAAGGTGGTCAGGACCAGGACGTCCGCCAGGCCCTCGGCCACCACCTGCCGGGTCGCCGACACCCCGTCCAGCTTCGGCATCTGCACATCCATCAGGACCAGGTCCGGGCGCAGTGCGCGGGCCAGCTCGACGGCCTGCTCGCCGTCCGCCGCCTCGCCCACCACCGCGATGTCGGGCGCGCTGCCGAGGATCAGCACGAGGCCGGCCCGTACCGCGCTCTGGTCCTCGGCGACCACGACCCGGATCACCCGGGCCCCGCTCGTACGGCCCGTGTCCGTCGCGCGTCCCGTGCCCGTGTCCGTCATGCGTCCGGTGTCCTCTCCTCCGCGGGCAGCACCGCCCGCACCTGCCAGGTCTTCGTCCCGTCGCCCGCGGAGACCGGTCCCGCCTCGAACTCCCCGCCGAGCAGCGCCACCCGCTCGCGCATCCCCACCAGTCCGGCCCCCGAGCCCGGCGCGCGCGGCCCTGGCCGGTCGCCGTACGGGCTGGACACCCGTACGGTCAGCGCCCGCGCGTCACGGGCCAGGAACACGGCGACCGTGCCCGGGGCGGCGTGCTTGAGGGCGTTGGTCAGAGATTCCTGCACGATCCGGTACGCGGCCAGCTCGACCGGTGCCGGCAGCGCCTCCTCGCCCGCCGGGCGGGTGTCCTCCAGGGCGAAGCCGAGCCCGCTGGACTCGCCGTTCGTCCGGGCCTGCGCGAGCAGCGCCTCCAGACCGGCCAGGGTCGGCGCGGCGGCCGGCTCGGTGTCCCCGCTGCTGTCCCGCAGCAGCCCGATCAGCCGGCGCATCTCCGCCAGGCCGTCCACGCTGTTCTCCCGGATCACGGTCAGCGCCTGCCGGGTGGTGGCCGGGTCGTCCAAGGACAGCGCGGCGGTGGAGTGGATCGCGATGGCCGAGAGGTGGTTGGCGACCATGTCGTGCAGCTCGCGCGCCATCCGGCTGCGCTCGGCGGTCACCGCCTGCGCCCGGTCCATCTCGGCGAGCAGCGCCGTCTGCTCGGCCCGCAGCCGGGCGGCCTCCGCCGCCTCCCGGTGGTTGCGCACGATCGAGCCGGTGACGGCGGGCAGGAAGGAGACGATGCCGGTCAGCGCGCCGACGAGGAGCGCGATGGCGTTCTGCCACCACACCAGAAAGACCACGGTGACGCCCACGGTGACGAGCGCGGTGGAGTACGGGATCCGGCGGGCCTGCGCGGGAGTGCCGTAGACGACGGCGGCGTAGACGACGTCCGTGAACATCAGCACGGTCGCCAGGCTCCCGTTGGTGAACTGGTCGGCCGCCACGGCGACCGTGCCGATGATCAGCACGGTCTGCGGAGCCACCCGGCGCCCCGCCTCCGCCACCGTCATCACGGCGAGGGGGACGAGCGGCGCCCACCGCTGGTCGAAGATCCGGTCGTCCGTGGTGTAGAGGCCGAAGGACCACAGCAGCAGGCCGCCGACCAGTCCGGCGAGGGCGATCAGCAGGTCGTCGCGAGGGGGGCGGGGAAGGCGCACGTCCCCATCCAACACGGTGGGTACGGGCCCCGGCGTCCTCGTCCGGACCGAGCCGCGCCCCCGTCGGACTCCGTCGAAGGATGTAGATGCGGTTCATCGGCGCCGACGACGCGCGGGCCCCGTCCGCACGGAAGCCTGGAGACGTACCGGAAGCCGTACCGAAAGGGGAGTCCCGTGATCGTCACGCTGATCGTGATCTGCGAGGTCGGCTTCTGGGTCCTGCTCGCCGCCGGACTCGCCGCCCGCTATCTGCTGCGGATGCCGCGCACCGGCCTCGCGCTGCTGCTCTGCGAGCCGCTCCTGGAGGTGCTGCTCCTGGTGGTGACGGCCGTCGACCTGAAGAACGGCGCCGACCCCAGTTGGAAGCACGGCCTCGCCGCGCTCTACATCGGCTACACCGTCGGCCACGGCCACCGCACGGTGAAGTGGCTCGACGGCCACGCCGCCCACCGCCTCGCGGGCGGCCCGCCGCCGGTGAAGCCGCCGCGCTACGGCATGGCCCGGGCCCGCCACGAGGGCAAGGTGTGGCTGGGCTCGGTGCTCGCCGCGGCCGTCGCCTCCGGCCTGCTGCTCCTCGCCATTTGGTACGTCGGCCCCGACGGGAACACCGAGTCGCTGTGGGCCTGGATCGGGACCGCCTGGCGGGCGGCCGGCATCCACGGCGTGATCGCGCTCTCGTACGCGCTCTGGCCGAAGAAGGCGCCCAAGAAGGCGGAACCGTCAGCGGTCCCCGCCCGGGACCCAGAGCACGTCCCCGACCTCACGGTTCGCGATCCTCGCAAGGATGAAGAGCAGGTCTGAGAGCCGGTTGAGGTACGTGGCGGTGAGCGGGTTCATGGTCTCCCCGTGCACCTCCATCGCCGCCCACGTGGACCGCTCGGCCCGCCGGACCACCGTGCACGCCTGGTGCAGCAGCGCCGCGCCGGGCGTGCCGCCGGGCAGGATGAAGGAGCGCAGCTTGTCGAGGCGCTCCAGGAAGAGGTCGCAGTCCGCCTCCAGCTTGTCGATGTACGACTGCTCGACGCGCAGCGGCGGGTACTGCGGGTTCTCCACCACCGGGGTGGACAGGTCGGCGCCCACGTCGAACAGGTCGTTCTGCACGCGGACGAGGACCTTCACCACGTCCTCGTCGAGCTGCCCGAGGGCGATGGCCGTGCCGATGACGGCGTTGGCCTCGTTGGCGTCGGCGTAGGCCGAGATCCGCAGATCGGTCTTGGCGGTCCGGCTCATGTCGCCGAGGGCGGTGGTGCCCTGGTCGCCGGTGCGGGTGTAGATGCGCGTCAGATTGACCATGACTCCAGCGTAGTTACGCCTGGGCCCCGCGGAACGTCCGTGTGCCGACCGTCACGGCGAGCGCCACGAGTCCGGCCGCCGCGAGGACGCCGTACAGCATCGTCGGGGTCGCGTAGTGCCCCACGTACGCGTCCCGTACCGCGTCCACCAGATAGCGGAACGGCATGAAGTGCGAGAGCACGTCGAGCCAGCCGGGCGCGAGGGCCATCGGGAGCATCAGGCCGGACAGCAGCATCGAGGGCATGGCCAGGGTGTTGATCGCCGGGCCGAACTCCTGCGGGCTGGGCAGCCGCAGCGCGAGGACGTACGAGAGCGAGGCGAGCGAGAAGGTCAGCAGGGCGACGAAGCCGAAGCCGATGAGGATGCCGGCGAGCGGCGCCCGCAGGCCCATGAGCAGGGCGGCGAGGACGAGGAGGACGGCCTGGAAGAGGAAGAGGGCGGCGTCCCGCAGGGTCCGGCCGAGCAGCAGCGCGAGACGGCTGACCGGGGTGACCCGCATGCGTTCGAGGACGCCCCAGTTCTTCTCCATGATCACGGCGAAGCCCGCGAACGAGGCCCCGAACAGGCCGAGCTGGAGCAGCAGCCCCGGTACCAGGACCTGCCAGGCGTCGCCCTCGCGGCCGAGCGGGAGGCCGGTGAGCAGCGGGCCGAAGAAGAACAGGTAGAGCAGCGGCATCAGCGCGCCGAAGAAGATCTGGAACGGCGAGCGCAGGGTCTGCCGGGCGTAGCGGCCGAAGAGGACCGCGGTGTCGTGGAGAAGCATCGCGTGGATTCCTGGACTGTGACGGTGACGGTCGGACGGTGGCGGACGGACGGCGGTCAGACGGCGACGGGGGCGGTGTCGACGGGCGCGGGGCCGCGCCCGGTGATGGTGAGGAAGGCGTCCTGGAGGGTGTCCGCGCCGTGCTCGGCGCGGAGCGCCGCGGGGGAGCCCTCGGCGGCGACGACGCCGCGGTCGATGATCACCAGCCGGTCGGCGAGGGCGTCCGCCTCGTCGAGGTAGTGGGTGGTGAGGACGACGGTGGTGCCGTGCTCGTCGCGCAGCCGCCGCACAAGCGCCCACAGGGCGGCCCGGCTGCCGGGGTCCAGGCCGGTGGTCGGCTCGTCGAGGAAGAGCAGCGCGGGGCGGTGGGTCAGGCCGAGCGCGAGGTCGAGCCGGCGCTTCTGGCCGCCGGAGAGGGCGGTGGTGCTCCGGTCGAGGAGCTCGGTGAGGTCGAGGTCGCGGGCGAGTTCGCCGGCCCGGGCCGCGGCCTCGGCGCGCGGGAGCCCGTAGAGCCGTCCCTGGAGGACGAGTTCGGAGCGCACGGTCTCCTGCGGGTCGACGCCGCCGCCCTGGGCGACGTACCCGATCTTCCGGCGGACGCCGACGGGGTCGCGCAGCAGGTCGTGGCCGGCGACGGTGGCGGCTCCGCCGGTGGGCGGGAGCAGGGTGCTGAGCATGCGCAGGGTCGTGGACTTGCCGGCGCCGTTGGGTCCGAGGAAGCCGAGGATCTCGCCGGGGCGGACGGTGAGGTCGATGCCGCGGACCGCGTGCACCTCGCCCCGTGGCGTGCGGAAGGTCCGGGAAAGCCCGGCGGTACTGATGATTGCCATGCTGACTACAAAAACAGAGTCACTGAAATTTTGCAACGCCTCCAAAATTCAAGGAGGTGCACGGCTGCCTAGGATGAGCGCATGGCTGAAGGGTTGAGGGAGCGCAAGAAGCGCCAGACGAAACAGCGGATCTCGGACATCGCGACCGGGCTCTTCCTGGAGCGCGGCTTCCAGGCCGTGACGGTGGCGGAGATCGCGGAGGCCGCCGACGTCTCCGTCAACACCGTCTACAACTACTTCCCGGCCAAGGAGGACCTCTTCTTCGACCGGATGGAGGGCGTCGCTCAGCGCCTCGCCCGGATGATCCGCGGCCGGGACCCGGGGGAGTCCGCCGCCCGGGCCGTGCTGCGCGAGATCCGCGGCCATGTCGCCGCGGTCTCGCCCGCGTACGGACTCATGGACGGCTACGCCGACTTCATGCGGGTGATCGAGGACGCCCCCACCCTCAAGGCCCGGCTCTTCCACCTTCAGCAGGACGTCCGTCAGGCCACCGTCGCCGCCCTGCGCGAGGAGGCCGGCACCGGGCCCGAGGACCCGATGCCGCTGCTCGTCGGCGGCCAGATCGGCTGGATCCAGGGCACCGTCGTCGAGTTCATCACCGACCGGATGACCGCGGGCGGCAAGCCGAACGAGGTCTCCCGCGAGGCCCTCGACCTGCTCGACGAGATCGAGGACCTGCTCAGCGGGGCCGTGCTCGACTACGCGGTGCGCCCGGCCGGCTGAGCCGCCGCCATGCCGGCGGAGGCCCGTACCCCCGCCGCGAGCGCGCGGGCCGCCCGTACCGCCTCCGCCTCCGTGGAGAACCGGCCGAAGCCCACCCGGATGCTGCCCCGGATCCGCTCCGGCGCCAGCCCGATCGCGGTCAGCACGTGCGAGGGCTCCTGCGCGGAGCTGTTGCACGCCGAGCCCGAGGACACCGCCACCTCCGTCACCTCCAGGAGCAGCTGCTGCGCGTCCGCGCCCGCGAAGGACAGGTTCACCGCCTGCGGCAGGAAGCCCTCGCCCGTCCCGCTGTTGAGCGTGTACGGCACGAGCCCGGCCAGCTCCCCGAGGAACCGGGCCCGCAGGCCGGCGAGGCGCGCCGCCTCCCGCTCGCGGCCCGCCGCGAGCAGCTCGACCGCCGTGGCCAGACCGATCACCGCCGCGGTGTTGAGGGTGCCCGCCCGCAGACCGCGCTCCTGGCCGCCGCCGTGCAGCAGCGGCGCCAGCGGGGCCCGGTCGGACAGCGCGTTCGACACGTAGAGCACGCCCACGCCCTTCGGGCCGTAGATCTTGTGGCCGGAGAAGGTCAGCAGGTCCACGCCGAGCGCGCGCACGTCCACCGCGAGCGTGCCGACGCCCTGGGTCGCGTCGCAGTGCAGCGGCACCCCGGCCGCCCGGGTGAGCTCGGCGATCGCGGCCACCGGCTGGACCGTCGCGATCTCGTTGTTCGCCAGCATCACCGACACCAGGGCGGTCTCCGGGCGCAACGCCGCCGCGACCGCCGCCGGGTCCACCCGGCCCGCCGCGTCCACCGGGAGCACGGTCACCTCGTGGCCCGCCGCGCGCAGCGAACGGCAGGTGTCGAGCACGGACTTGTGCTCCACCGCCGTGGTGATCACATGCCGCGGCCGGGCGTCAGGACCGCCGCCGACCACGCCCTTGACCGCCAGGTTGTTGCCCTCGGTCGCGCCCGAGGTGAAGTAGATCTCGCTGCGCCCCGCCCCGAGGAACCGGGCCACCGTGCCGCGGGCCCGCTCGACCTCGCGGAAGGCCCGGATGCCGGCCGCGTGCGGGCTGGACGGATTGGCGAAGCACTCGGTGGCGGCCGTCAGCATCGCTGCGGCGACCGCCGGGTCCATCGGGGTGGTCGCCTGGTGGTCGAGATAGATCGTTGCCATGTCGCTCTCCCCTTGCGGTGTGTGACGGATGCTCAGAAGTCCTGCGCGGTGTACGGCAGGGCGATCGGATCCGTGCACTCCGCGTCGGCGAAAACCAGCACGATCTCCTCCTCGGGGGTGCCCTGGGTGCGCAGATAGATCTCCGCGCCCTTGGTCACCTTGTCCCGGTCGGCGAGCGAGTTGATGTCGATGACATGGCGGCGGGCGCAGTCGGGGAAGGCGCGAAGCCGCGCGAAGTAGCGGGCGAAGTACTCGGCGACGATCAGCGGGCAGCGCGGCACCACGTGGTCGTCCTTCACGACACCGGCGAGCACCTTGGCGTACGTCCGGGAGCGGAACAGGATCTCGTCGCCCTCGCGGGCGAACGGCGGATCGAGTTCCGGTGCCCGCAGGGCCGGTTTCATCGCGCGGGCGGCGCGGTTGCGCAGGGTGCGTTCGCGGGTGACGGAGTACGCGACCCCGGCCGCGGCGGCGGCCGCGTCGAGCGGGGCGAGGTCGAGCGCCTCCGGGGCGGGCGAGCCCGGGGCCGGGACCGTACAGACGTCGGTGGAACAGGACATGCCGAGGTCGTTGACGATGACGTCGTACACCACTTTGTTGCCGCGGTGCAGCCGGCGGGCCGCGCGGCCGGTCTCCAGGCCCAGGGCGAAGGAGTTCCGCGAGAAGGCGCCGATGCCGGCGGCCGTGTCGAAGTAGCCGCCAGCGACCAGGACGGCCGAGCGGCTGGTGCGGGAGACGGTCTCCAGGAGGGGCGCGACGCGGGCGGCGGCGGCCTCGGTCGCGGCCGTGCTCGTGCTCGTGCTCGTGTGAAGGGTCGTCAGGCTCATGTCTGGTGCACTCCGTTCTCTTTCCGGGATGGGGATCGATCGGGTGGTGCGGGGGAGGGGGACGCGGGCGGCGTGGGCTCCGCGCCGGCGCCGGCCGCGCCGATGCCGGTGCCGAGCGCGGCGCCGACGACGCACAGCACGGCGGCCCACTGGGCGCCCGAGAGGTGTTCGCCGAGCAGGGCGAGGCCGGCCAGCGCGGCGATGACCGGCTCGACCGTGGAGAGCACGGCGAAGACCCGGGGCGGCAGCCGCCGCAGCGCGGCGAACTCCAGCGAGAACGGGATCACCGTGGTCAGTACGGCCACAGCGAGCGCCGCGCCGAGCACGGCCGGCTCCAGGAGGGCGCCGAGCGGGGGGATGCCGAGCAGCGGGGCGGTGGGCAGCGCGAGCACGGCGGCGACGGTGAGCCCGAGGGCCAGGCCCGCGCCGCCCGGCACGGCCCGCCCGACCCGGGCGCCGAGCAGGATGTAGCCGGTCAGGGCCGCGCCGGTGAGCAGCGCGGCGGCGAGGCCGACCGGGTCGTCCAGGCCCCGGGTGCCGCCCAGGACGAGCAGCCCGGCGGCGGCGAGCAGCACCCACAGGCGGTCGAGCGCCCGCCGCGAGGTGAGCGCGGCGAGCAGCAGCGGCCCGCTGTACTCGACGGTGACGACCACGCCGAGCGGGAGCCGGGAGGTCGCCTCGTAGAACGCGAACTGCATCACGGCGAAGACCGCTCCGTACGGCAGGAGCAGCCGCCAGTGGCCGCGCAGCAGCCGTACGGCGGGCCGGGAGAACAGACACAGCAGTGCGGCGGAGATCAACAGCCGCAGCAGGGTCGCGGCATGAGGTCCGATATGGGCGAAAAGCGTCTTGGCGAACGCGGTGCCGCACTGAAGGCTGACCATGCCGGTCAACAGCAGCAGCGGCGCCGGGACGGCGCGCGGGGCGAACCGGCGCATGGCGGCCTCCTCCCGTTCGTCACTCGACTCCCAGCAGACTCTATACCCCTGGGGGGTATGCCGCGATGCGGATCCGGCCAAGCCGGGGGTGTCGTGAGTGTGACGTCCGTCAAACCGGGCGTGACGTGGCTTACTTAGCGGTCACATGGCGCCCGCCGCCCGCTAATCTCCGCCGAAGAGCCAGAAGTGAACAGTTGTTGAGGCATCAAGGGGTGGAATCAGTGGCCAGGAAGCTCGCCGTCATCGGAGCCGGACTCATGGGGTCCGGCATCGCGCAGGTCTCGGCCCAGGCAGGCTGGGACGTCGTGCTGCGCGACGTCACCGACGCCGCGCTGACCCGGGGCACGGACGCCGTCAAGGCCTCGTACGAGCGCTTCGTCGCCAAGGGGAAGATGACGGCCGCCGAGGCCGAGGCCGCGCTCGGGCGGATCACCGCCACCACCGAGCTCGACGCCGTCGCCGACGCGGACATCGTGGTCGAGGCCGTCTTCGAGAAGCTGGAGGTCAAGCACGAGATCTTCCGCTCCCTCGACAAGATCGCCAAGGACGGCGCGGTCCTCGCCTCCAACACCTCCGCCATCCCGATCACCAAGATCGCCGCGGTGACGGAGCGTCCGGAGGCCGTGGTCGGCGTCCACTTCTTCTCGCCGGTCCCGATGATGCAGCTCGTCGAGCTCGTCCGCGGCTACAAGACCAGCGACGAGACCCTCGCCACCGCGCGGGAGTTCGCCGAGTCCGTCGGCAAGACCTGCATCGTCGTCAACCGCGACGTCGCCGGCTTCGTCACCACCCGCCTCATCTCGGCGCTCGTCGTCGAGGCCGCCAAGCTCTACGAGTCGGGCGTGGCCACCGCCGAGGACATCGACATCGCCTGCAAGCTGGGCTTCGGTCACGCGATGGGCCCGCTCGCCACCGCCGACCTCACCGGCGTCGACATCCTCGTCAACGCCACGAACAACATCTACACGGAGTCCCAGGACGAGAAGTTCGCGCCGCCGGAGCTGATGCGCCGGATGGTGGACGCGGGTGACATCGGCCGCAAGAGCGGGCAGGGCTTCTACACGTACTGACACCTCGACCGGACACGGGGCGCTCCACCAGGCGCGCCCCAGGGCGTTCCGCATGGCGCGCCCTGCCGCCGGGGTGGCGCACCGATTCCCGCACTGGGGTCCGACCGCCCCGGCGCCATCGCCCCCAGGGGTGAATTTCGATATCGGTTCGCTTACAAGGCGCAACGCTTCTGCCGATGCGGCAGTCAGACAGTCAAGCGTTGCGAAGACGGGCACACGACACGGAGCACTCTCGGGGAGCGCATATGCACATCAGGGGCGACGACGCCGAGCTGGTCGTCGGGGGCCGCCTCGACGTCCGCAGCGCGGCTGACGCCCGAACGGTCCTGCACACGGCCGTCGACGACGGAGTCGGCGACCTCGTGCTCGACCTGACCGGCCTCGACTCCTGGGACGCCACCGGACTCGGCGTCATCATGGGCGCCCACCGGCGCGCCGGCCGCTGCGGCCGCCGGCTCGTGCTCCGCGGAGTGCCGCCGCAGATGCAGCGCCTCCTCGTCGCCACCCGGCTGCACCGCATCCTCGCGATCGAGGGCGGGCTCGCAGCGGAATCGCTTCCTCGCGTCTGATCGCCTCCTGGCGTCCGATCGCTTCCTCGCGTCCGATCGAACACTCCGTGGCACACAGGTCACGGCCGTGACACGCGGCTGTGAAGCACCTGTGCGAACCACGCGTCACACCCAATCCTCACAAGACCGTGACGTCTTGGTCTCCACCGGCCCCCGGATGTTCACGGGACCCGGACAACCGTCTAGGGTCGGCTCGCCTGCACATCGCCCGCCGCTTGGGAGCTTGGACCATGGACCCGATCAACCGGGGACCCGAGGAATACGGTCACGCCGCCGAGGGCGAGGACGTGCGCCCCGGCCCCGCCGCACCCGCCCCCGTGTCCACCGCCCCCGCCCGCGTGCGCACCGCCCGGCTGGTCTCCGGCGGCCTCCTGCTCACCGTCAACCCGCTCGACGGCAGCGAGATCGAGGTCTGCCCGCCCGCGGATCAACCGCAGGCACCGCGCCGCAGGACCGCGCCGGAGCGCGCCGAGGCCGCCCGCGCCGCCGCCCCGCCCGTACCGCCGGGCCCCGCGGCGCCCGCCCTGCCGCTGCTCGAACGCGACGAGCAGCGCGACACCCTCGTGCAGCACCTCACCCGGGGCCGCTCCGCCCGGCTCACCGGCCCGGCCGGCTCCGGCCGCACCCGGCTCCTCGACGCGGTCGCCGCCGAGTGCGGCAAGGTCGCCCCCGACGGCGTCGTCCGGCTCTCCGGCCACCACCGCACGCCCACCGACCTCCTGTACGAGCTCTTCCACGCCGTCCAGTACGCCCCCGGCTTCCGGCCCGACCGCGAGGAACTCCTCCTGGAGGTCCGCCGCATCGGCGCCATCGTGGTCGTCGACGACCTGGAGTTCGGCGGCGCCGCGCTCGACGAACTGCTCGCCGCCACCCCCGACTGCGCCTTCCTCTTCGGCGCCACCCCGGACACAGCCGCGCCCTCGGCCGAGGCCGGCCTCGAAGAGGTCGCCCTGACCGGGCTCGCCCGCGCCGCCGCCGTCGAGCTGCTTGAGCACGCCACCGGCCGCGCCCTCACCGACGACGAGGTCAACTGGGCCGGCGACCTCTGGTTCGAGTCCGAAGGACTGCCGCTCCGCTTCGTCCAGGCCGGCGCCCTGCTCCGGCAGCGCGACCGGCTGCGTGTCGGCCCCGCCGAGTTCGATGCCTTCGGCGCCCTGGAGGAGGCCTTCGGCAACCCCGGCGGCAGCACCGGCAGCACCGCCCAGGCTGCGGCTCCGGCCGCCGCCGGCGACGACCCCGACGTCGAACTCCGCGAGGTGCCCCTGCCCAGCCTCGGCGAGGGCGCCGCCCCCGCCGTGCTGCTCGCCTCCCGGCTCAGCCGCGCCGCCCAGGACACCCTGCGGCTCGCCGTCGCCCTCGGCGGCGAGGTCCCGCACCAGGCCCACCTGCCCGCGCTCGTCGGCGACACCCACGCCGACGCCGCCGTCGGCGAACTCATGGCCTGCGGACTGCTCTCCCCGGTCGGCACCCGCTACCGCCTGGCCGCCGGCGTCCTCACCCAGCTGGTCGCCCAGAACTACGAGCCCGACCCGCTCGGCCGCGCCCATGCCGTCGCCCAGCACTACGCGTGGTGGGCCGGCCACCCCTCGGTCACCCCCGAGCGCGCCACCGCCGAGGCCGACTCGCTGCTCGCCGCCCTCGCCGCGCTGTCCCCCGGCACCGCCCCCGAACACCCGGCCACCGCCGTCCTGCTCGCCCGCGCCGCCGCCCCCGCCTTCGCCGCGGGGCTGCACTGGAGCGCCTGGGAGCGGGCCCTGCGGGGCGGCCAGGGCGCCGCCCGCCAGGCCGGCGAGGTCGCCGAAGAGGCCTGGTTCCACCATGAGTTGGGCGTCCTCGCGCTCTGCCGCGGCAGCCTCCAGCGGGCCCGCGCCGAGCTGGAGGCCTCGATCGGCATGCGCGGTGCCCTCGCCGACAAGCGCGGCACCGTCGCCGGCCGCCGCGCCCTCGCCCTGGTCGCCGACCTGACCGGCCAGGCCGCCCCGGTGGACGCCGAGCCCGAGCCGGCCTCGTTCGCGAAGACCACGCCCCTGCCCAAGACCGGACCGAAGACCGGACAGCAGGGCGGGCAGCTTGCCGGTCAGCCGGCCGGGAAGCCTGCCGCCGGGCCGACGGCCCGCACCGCGCCCCTGCCGCGCCGCGAGGGACCCGCCTCGCCGCCGCGCGGCATACCCGCGGCCGCCCCGCTGCCCGTGAAGCCCGCCTTCCCGGACCTCGCCTCGCCGGCCCCGGCGCGCCCCATGGCCGGCTCCTCGGCCTCCCTGGACGCCTTCGCGTCGTTCACCGACGAGCCCGCGACCGTCGTCGTCGGCCCGCCCGACGACCGCGAGCCCGCCAAGGGCGGCGGCCTGCGCAAGGGCCTCCTCACCGGGGCCCGCCGCAACCTGGCCGCCGTCGGCGCGGGCGCCGTACTCGTCGCCGTCCTCGGCACCGTGGTCACCCTCGGCCTCACCTCCGGCGACGCCGACGACCCCGGCACCGGCACGGTCACCTCCGACAGCACCCCGACCCAGGACGCCGGCCTCGACGACGGCGGCGGCGACGACACCGAGCCCACCGAGGACGCCACCACCAGCCCCGCCGACCCGGCGTCCCCGACCGCGACCGGCACGCCGAGCCCGGGCGCGACCGGCACCGCCGGCACCTCGCCGACGCCGACCGGCTCGCCGACGGCGACGGGCAGCCCGACGCCGAGCAGGACGGCGACGACGAAGCCGACGAGGACGACCAAGCCGTCGACGACCCCGTCCTCGACCCCGTCGGGCTCGCCGTCGGCCACGAGCAGTGGGACGCCGAGCGGCACGCCGTCGACGACGCCGAGCGGCACGACGTCGACTCCGTCCAGCCCCGGCGGGGGAGGCGAAGCAAGCGGCTCCACGTCGGCTACCTCCGAGCCTCCCACCATCTGACGGCCCGGCGTCCGGTACGCCGAGGGCCCGGGCGCGATCACTCGCACCCGGGCCCTCACCCGTACAACAGCAACGAATCCGGCGTCAGAAAAGCCGCAGCTTGTCGTCCTCGATGCCCCGCAGCGCGTCGTAGTCGAGCACCACGCAGTCGATGCCGCGGTCGTTCGCGAGCACCCGGGCCTGCGGCTTGATCTCCTGCGCCGCGAAGATGCCCTTCACCGGCGCCAGGTGCGGGTCGCGGTTGAGCAGCTCCAGATAGCGGGTCAGCTGCTCCACCCCGTCGATCTCGCCGCGCCGCTTGAGCTCCACCGCGACCGTGCCGCCGTCGGAGTCCCGGCACAGGATGTCCACCGGGCCGATCGCCGTCGGGTACTCGCGGCGGATCAGGGTCCAGCCCTCGCCCAGGGTCTCGATGCGGTCGGCGAGCAGCTCCTGGAGGTGCGCCTCCACGCCGTCCTTGATCAGACCCGGGTCGACGCCCAGCTCGTGCGAGGAGTCGTGGAGGATCTCCTCCATCGTGATGATCAGTTTCTCGCCCGCTTTGTTGATCACGGTCCAGACGCCCTCCTCGCCGTCGACACCCTCCTTGAGGGTGCACGGCGGGGACATCCAGTTGAGCGGTTTGTACGCCCGGTCGTCCGCGTGGATCGAGACGCTGCCGTCTGCCTTGACGAGGATCAGACGGGGAGCGGAGGGCAGGTGGGCCGTGAGCCGGCCCGCGTAGTCCACGGAACAGCGGGCAATGACGAGACGCATGGTCCGCAACGCTACAAGACGGACGAGCCTCCACGCGATTCGGGCGCCGGGCGGGCGCCGGGCGTCCGCCGGTGTCCGCCCGGCGCCCGCGGCGCGTGCGCCCAACCACCGTCACTTATTGGCCGGTTGTGCGCCCATTCTCCTGGTGCGGGCAGGACCCGGCGCTTAACGTGGAGGACAGGAGGTCGTCGTCCGTGCACGCTGCGTGCGCGACGACTGCCACCCGTCCCTGCCCGCAAGACCCCGCCCGCCGGGGTCGCGAGAGGAGAACCCATGTCGCTCGACGTCTCACCGGACCTGTTGGAACAGGCCGAGCGAGGCGAGGTCGACGAAGCCGCCTTCGTCGACTGCGTCCGGACCTCCCTGCCCTTCGCATGGGAGATGATCAGTTCTCTGGTGGCCCAGCTGAAGGTCGACGGCGGAGACTTCGCCGACAACCAGACGCCGCCGCCGGACGAGCAGGCACGTGGTCAGCTGCTGCGCGCTCTCGCGAGCGACGCCATCCGTGGTGCGCTGCAGCGGCACTTCGGGGTACGCCTCGCTTTCCAGAACTGCCACCGGGTGGCGGTCTTCCCGCTGGACCCGTCGGTCGACGAGCGGCTCGCCCGCTTCACGTCCGTGCGGGCGCAGCTCCTCAACCAGTCGCCGGAACTGCGCGACTGCTGACAGGCCTGGTGCCGCCGCTCCGCGTCGCGGGAGAGCTTCACTGATCGCGGACGCGGCGGCACGGTCGTCCCCCCCGGACCCCCGGAGAGTCACCTCACCACCCATGTCAGACGAGCAGCGGAAGCACCTCGGAGCCCAGGCGCCGCAGGTTCTCCTCCGTGCCGGCCAGATCGCCGGAACCCTCCGCGAGCAGCGCGAAGCGGGTGATGCCCGTGCGCTCCGCGGTCGCCGCGAGCCGGTCCGCCGCGAGCCGGGGGGTGCCCACCGGGTGAAGCCCGCACAGCAGCTCGGTGTACGCCACGGGGTCCCGCATCGATCGAAACCTGCCGTCCACCGTGACATGAGCGTCGAGACCCTGTTTCAGCCAGCCCGGCATCGCCTTCACCAAGGCCTCCGACGCCTCCGCCGTACGGTCCGCCAGCTGGACCACGCCCGCCGAGACATGGCCGGCGCCGATCTCCGCGATCTCGTCCGGGGTGCGCCCGGCCTCCCGCGCGGCCCGCTCCCAGCAGGCCACCATCTCGGCCTTCTCCGCGTCGCCGCAGTGCATGCCGAGCAGCATCGGAAGGCCGCGCTCGGCCGCGAGCCTCACGCTGTTCCGCGAGGTGCAGGCGACCACCACCTCGGGGGCGGCCGGCCCGCCGATCAGCTCGCCGGGGCGCGGCACGACCGCCACCTCGCGGAAGGAGAACCGCTCTCCCCGGGCGCCCACGCGCGGCTCGGTCAGCCAGCGCAGCAGCAGGTCGAGGGAGTCGGGGAACCCTTGTTCGTACGCGGGCAGTCCCGCGCCGAACACCTCCAGGTCGATCCACGGGCCGCCGCGGCCCACCCCGAGGGTGAACCGGCCCCCGGAGGTCACGTGCAGCATCGCGGCCTGCTCGCCGAGCGCCACCGGGTGGACGGTCGGCAGCACGCTGACCGCCGTGCCCACCCGGAGCCGGCGGGTCCGGCCGAGCAGCAGGGCGGCCAGGGTGATCGCCGAGGGACACACCCCGTACGGCACGAAGTGGTGCTCGGCCAGCCAGACCGAGTCCAGGCCCGCCTCCTCGGCGACCTCCGCCGTCCGCACCGCCCGGTGCAGTGCCTCACCCTGGCCCTGCCCCGGAAACTGGGCGGCCAGCACGAACGTACCCACGCGCATCGCTTCTGCCTCCTCGCGGCCCGGCGCGGTCTCCCTCGCGGACTTCGCCCGCGCGTCCCCTCGTACTGGCAACAACGTCTGACACGTGCCAAAGGCAACGGCCCCGCGGGAAGTTCTTGCGATTTTCCGTTGATCCGCCCCCGGCCCCGTGCCGGGACACCCCGTCGCGGCCCGTACGCTGGACGGAACCGTCCGTGTCCCCGAGCCCGAGCGAGGTGCCGAAGTGTCCCCGCGGAACAACCGCCCCCGAGGCGGCGCGAAGCCCGACCGGCAGAGCGAGCAGGGCGACCGGTACGGCGGTGTGCAGAGCACCGAGACCTGGCAGGGCGAGGAGTGGTGCGTCCGGCACGTCGCCGGCGCCAGCGCGCCGGGCAAGCGCTACCGCTGCCCCGGCTGCGATCAGGAGATCCCCCCGGGCGCCCCGCACCTGGTGGCCTGGCCCGAGTACGGCGGCGTCGACGACCGCCGGCACTGGCACAAGGCCTGCTGGAACGCGAAGGACCGCCGCACCACCCGGGTGCAGCGGTCCCGAAACGCGCCGCGCTACTGAGCGCTCGGTCCTGAGCGGCGGTCAGACGTCCCGGCTGTTGAGCAGCGCGAACGCGCCGCCGAGCACGGCCGCCGTGAGAGCGAAGAGGATGAGCACCGGCTCCCAGCCGGCCGGACCCTTCCCGTCGAACGGCGCGGTCTCGCTGTAGAGCGCGATCATCTGCGAGGGCAGCGCGTACGTGAGCAGCGCCGCCTGCAGCGAGCGCAGCGCCTCCGAGAACATGAACATCGCCGCCACCAGCGGGAGCAGCAGCAGACCGATCATCACGGTGATGGCGCCCGCCGAGTGCCGCACGATCGCGCCGATGCCCATCCCGAGCAGGCCGAGCAGCGACAGGAAGAGCCCCACGCCGACGGTGGCCCGCAGCCACTCGCCGGCGGTCGGCGTGGCCGCGTCGACCATCGACACCTGGGCCGCCCCGACCACGCCGGCGAGCACCGTGACGAGCGTGAAGACCAGGACGAAGAAGACGATCGCCTTCGCCGCGAGCACCCGGCCGCGGCTCGGGCAGGCGGTCAGCGTGGTGCGGATCATGCCGGTGCCGTACTCGGAGCTGATGGTCAGCACGCCGAGGGTGATCACACAGATCGAGGCCGGCAGGACGCCGAAGAAGCCGAGCCCGAGCGCGGGCTCCTCCGAGTACTCGGACATCGAGGCGGCGGCGACCGCGCCGACCGCGAGCCCGATGCCGAGCATCAGCAGCGCCATGACCCCCAGCGTCCACATCGTGGAGCGCACCGAGCGGATCTTGGTCCACTCCGAGGCGAGCGCGTCGCCGAGGTGCGCCCGGCGGACCGGGATGGGGGAGGTGTACGCGTACGGGGCGGGCGCCGGCCCGTTCATCGGCTGCGTCGGGCTGCTCATCGGGCGTCCTCGGGGTTCTGGCCCGGCTGCTGCGGGTCCTGCGGGGCGGTGGCGTACGGGTTCTGTCCGGGCGGCGGCGGGGCGTACCAGCCCTGCTGCGGCACCTCGGGGATCACGTACTGCGCCTGCGGGTCCTGCGGCAGCTGGTGCGGCGGCACCGGCGCCTGGAGGTGCGCGAGCCGGTCGTCGGTGGAGCGGTAGTCCACGGCGCCCTGCGTCATCCGCATGTACGCCTCCTCCAGCGAGGCCTGGTGCGGGGAGAGCTCCCACAGCCGGACGTCCGCCCCGTGCGCCAGGTCGCTGATCCGGGGCAGCGGGAGGCCGGTCACCCGCAGCGCGCCGTCCGGCTCCGAGAGCACCCGGCCGCCGGCCTCGGTGAGCACCGCGGTCAGCTTCTCGCGCTGCTGCGGCTCGGTCTGCGGGGTGCGCACCCGGGCGAAGTCGGCCGAGTTCGCCGAGATGAAGTCCTTGACGCTCATGTCCGCGAGCAGCTGGCCGCGGCCGATCACGATCAGATGGTCGGCGGTGAGCGCCATCTCGCTCATGAGGTGGCTGGAGACGAAGACGGTGCGGCCCTCGGCGGCCAGCTTCTTCATCAGGTTGCGCACCCAGAGGATGCCCTCGGGGTCCAGACCGTTGACCGGCTCGTCGAAGAGCAGCACCTGCGGGTCGCCGAGCAGCGCCGCCGCGATGCCGAGCCGCTGCCCCATGCCGAGCGAGAAGCCCTTGGAGCGGCGCCGGGCGACATCCTGCAGGCCGACCACGCCGAGCACCTCGTCGACCCGCTGGGCCGGGATGCCGGCCAGCTGGGCGAGCGACAGGAGGTGGTTGCGGGCGCTGCGGCCGCCGTGCACGGCCTTCGCGTCGAGCAGCGCGCCGACCTGCCGGGGCGCGTTCGGCAGCTGCCGGAAGGGGTGCCCGCCGATCGTCACATGGCCGGAGGTCGGCATGTCCAGGCCGAGGATCATCCGCATGGTCGTCGACTTGCCCGAGCCGTTGGGGCCCAGGAAGCCCGTGACATGGCCGGGTCTCACCTGGAAGGAAAGGTTGTACACGGCCGTCTTCGCGCCGTAGCGCTTGGTCAGGCCGACTGCCTCGATCATTCTCCAGCCCCATCGACAGGTCAGGTCGTGTCCTCGTCGGGGCGTCGTGGCCGGTGGCCGTGGCCCCCCGTATGAGCGAAGAGCTTATCCAGCCGTTTACGGTTCCGACGAAGCGGAATCGAGACCTGGGGGAAGAACCAGGGACGCATCAGGGTCGGATCAGGTCCGGTGCAGGTCCGGTGCAGGTCCGGTTCAGGGAGAATTCCGGGTCCCGTCAGGCGTCCCGCTTCTTCAGCACCAGATAGCCGCCCAGCAGCGCCGCCACCACCCACAGCACCATGATCCCGAGCCCGCCCCAGGGCCCGTACGGCGCCTTCTCCGAGCCCATCGCGTCCGGCACCACCTGCATGATCTTGGAGCCGGCCTGGTCCGGGAAGTAGCGGGCGACCTCCTTCGCCTTCGGCACCGCCGACAGGATCTGCGAGATCAGGAAGAAGAAGGGCACCAGGATGCCGAGCGACAGCATCGAGGAGCGCAGCATCGTGGCCACGCCCATCGAGAACAGCGCGATCAGGGCCATGTAGAGGCCGGCGCCGACCACCGCCCGCAGTACGTTGTCCGCGCCGAGCGTGGTGCGGTGGTCGCCGAGCAGCGCCTGCCCGAGGAAGAAGGACAGGAAGCTGGTCACCAGCCCGACGACCAGCGCGAGCACGCCGGCCACCGCGATCTTCGAGAAGAGGAAGGTGGCCCGCTGCGGGACGGCGGCGAGCGAGGTGCGGATCATGCCCGAGGAGTACTCGGTGCCCACCACGAGCACTCCGAAGACCACCATCGCCAGCTGGCCGAGCACCATCCCGGAGAAGCTCACGAAGGTCGGGTCGAAGGTGGCCTGCTCCAGCTCGGACAGGTCGTCGAAGGTCGACTTGAGCAGCGCGGACAGCGCCGCGCTCATCGC
Organism: Streptomyces fradiae; assembly: GCF_041270065.1. NCBI lineage: Bacteria > Bacillati > Actinomycetota > Actinomycetes > Kitasatosporales > Streptomycetaceae > Streptomyces > Streptomyces fradiae. Next base: position 5,564,596 of record NZ_CP065958.1, read on the forward strand.
CACCGTCACCGCCAGCGCGCTGGCCAGCGTCCACACCGTCGACGAGACCGTCCGGATCTTGGTCCACTCCGACTGCAGGACCGCGGATACCGCTGCCATCGATCAGGCTCCCTCGAAGCTCTCGCCCCAGCGGGGCCCTGCCGGGTCTTGGGCGTCGCCGCCGCCGTGGATGTCCGTGCCGTGCGCGTGGTACTCCACCGCGGCCGCCGTCATCTGCATGAACGCCTCTTCCAGCGAGGCCCGCTGGGAGCTCAGCTCGTGCAGCACGATCTGCTGCGAGGCCGCCAGCTCGCCCAGCTTCTCCGTGGTCGCGCCGTCCACCTCCAGGACCCCGCCGCCCGCCTCGACGGCGACGAAACCGTTGGCGTGCAGCACGTCCCGCAGGCGCTCCTGCTGCGGCGAGCGCAGCCGTACGTAACTCCGGGAATTCTGCTGGATGAAATCGGCCATCGACGTGTCGGCGAGCAGCTTTCCCTGTCCGATCACGATCAGATGATCGGCCGTCAGCGCCATTTCACTCATCAGATGACTGGAAACGAAGATCGTCCGGCCCTCGGCGGCGAGCGCCTTCATCAGATTGCGGATCCAGTGAATTCCCTCAGGGTCCAGACCATTGACGGGTTCGTCGAACATCAGGATCTCGGGATCACCCAGCAACGCGGAGGCGATTCCAAGGCGTTGGCCCATACCGAGCGAGAAGCCCTTCGACTTCTTCCGCGCCACCGCCGTCAGACCGACCAGATCGAGCACCTCGGAGACCCGCTGGGCCGGAATCCTGTTCGATTGGGCCAGACACAGCAGGTTGTTGTACGCGGAGCGGCCGCCGTGCATCGCCTTGGCGTCGAGCAGCGCCCCGATGTACTTCAGCGGCTCCTGCAGCTCCCGGTAGTGCTTGCCGTCGATCCGGACCGTCCCGCTCGTCGGGTTGTCCAGATCGAGCATCATCCGCATCGTCGTCGACTTGCCCGCCCCGTTCGGCCCCAGGAAGCCGGTGATCACCCCCGGGCGCACGGTGAAGGTGAGGTGGTCGACCGCCGTCTTCGACCCGAACCGCTTGGTGAGACCCTCCAGCTCGATCATGCGTACCAACCTAAGGGCACGCAAAACCCCCCGCCACCGGAATGACAGGGGGTCTTTTTACGAAGGTGTGCCGGGCTCAGCGGGTCTGCTGGGCCGGGACGCCCGCGGTGCGCTCGTCGTCGATCGGGGAGCCGGCCGCCGCCACCGCGGCACCGGTCAGCGTGGCCAGCATCTCGCGGACGTTGGTCAGCTGCGCGTTGATCGAGTCGCGGCGGTTCGTCAGCGCCGCCAGCTCGCGCTCCGATTCCGAACGGATCCGGTCGGCCTTGGCGTTCGCGTCGGCCACGATGTCCTCGGCCTGGCGCTGCGCGGTCTCCACCGTCTGGCGGGCCCGGCGCTCGGCGTCCGTACGCAGCTTCTCCGCCTCCAGGCGCAGCTGCTCGGCGCGGTGCTCGATCTCCGCGAGGCGCTTCTCGGCCTTGGCCTGACGGGAGGCCAGGTCGCGCTCCGACTGCTCGCGGCGCTTGGCGAGGTTGGTCTCGAAGTCCGCGGCGGCCTGGGCGGCCTTGGCGCGGGTCTCCTCGAAGAGCGCGTCCGCCTCCTCGCGCTTCGACTGCGCGTCCTTCTGCGCCTCGGCGCGCAGCGAGTTGGCCTCGCCCTGGGCCTTCTCGACGATCCGGACGCCCTCGTCCTCGGCCTTGGCCTTGCGCTCGGCGGCGAACGACTCGGCGTCGTTGCGCACCTGCTGGGCGGCCGACTCGGCGAGCTCACGGTGCTGCTCGGCGGCGCGACGGGCCTCCTCGCGCAGGTCCTTGGCCTCCTCCTCGGCGAGCCGGAGGATCTTCTCGACGCGCGCGCCGAGACCGGCGTACGACGGCTCGGCGTCGGTGACCTGGGCCTGGGCGTTCTGCGTCTCGAGGTGCAGCTCCTCGATGCGCTTTTCCAGAGAGGTGATTCGGGCCAGAGCACTGTCACGGTCGGCGACGAGCTTGGTAATGCGGTCGTCCACCTGACCGCGGTCGTAACCACGCCGCACGAGCTCGAAGCCGAAGGGGGAGGAAGTGTCGCTCATGGGGTTCCTGTCGAATGAGACCGGTGAGGTGTTAGGGGGAATCCTAGGGGTCGAAGCGGCGTGTCATCGAGCGTATGCCCGTTTGATCTGGAGAATGTCCAGCCTTTTGAGTGGCTAGCTACCGGAGGACTTGCCCCCCGAACGAGTGGACCCCGTCGAAGCTCCGGCCTTGACCCCGTCCCGGCCCTCGGACTTCCCGCCCGCCGACGGGGTCTCGAAAGACTCCAACGCTTCCAGCACGTCCTGGACACGGGAGATCTCGGCATTGATGTTCTCGCGCCTGCGCACCAGGACATCCAGCTCGCGCTTGCCCTCCGTGACGGTCTGCTCGGCCTCCCGCTCGGCCTCGGCCTTGATCCGCTCCGCCTCCGCGACCAGCGAGGCCTTCTTCTGCTCGGCCTCCTTGAGCAGCGCCTCGGCCTTCTTCACCGCGGCGATCCGGACCTTGCTCGCCTCCGAAGTCGCCTCCGAGACCAGCTCCTTGGCCTTCTCGTCGGCCTCGGCGCGCTGCTCCTCGGCGGCCTTCACCAGCTTGTCGACCCGCTCGCCGGCCGTCTTCATCTGCTCGGCCGTCTCGCGCCGCGCCCGCTCGTGCAGCTCCTCGATCTCGCCCTCGATCCGGCCGCGCAGCTCCTCCGCCCGCTCCCTTATGGCGGTCGCGTCCGAGCGTGCGCCGACCAGGAGTTCGTCGGCGTCCGTACGGGCCTTCTCCACCAGCGAGTTACCCTCGATGGTCGCCTCGGCGACGATCCGCTCGGCCTCCTTGCGGGCCGCGCCGACCATCGTGTCCGCCTGCTCCTCGGCCTCGGTGGTGGCGCGCAGCGCCTCCTCCTGGGCCTTGGCGATGAGCTGGTCGGCCTGCTCGGCGGCGTCCGCGCGCTTCTTCGCGCCCGCCTCCCGGGCCTCGTCGAGCGTCCGGTCGGCCTCCGCGCGCGCGTCGGCCCGCATCTCCTCGGCCGCGGCCTCGGCGTCCGCCCGCACCCGTACCGCCTCCGCGGCGATCCGCTCGGCCTCCGCCGTCGCCTCGCCGACCAGGGTGTCGGCCTGCTCGGCTGCGTCGGCGCGCCGCTGGTCGGCGGCCTCGCGGGCCTCGTCGAGGACGCGCGCCGCCTCCTCGCCGATCCGCTCGGCCTCCGTACGGGCCTCGCCGATCAGGGTGTCGGCCTGTTCGGCGGCGTCCGCCCGGCGCTTGTCCGCGGCCTTGCGGGCCTCGTCCAGGATCCGGTCGGCGTCCGCCAGCGCGGCACTGCGCAGCGCCTGCGCGTGCGCCTCGCCGTCCACCTTGACCTGCTCGGACTCGGTACGGATCCGCTGCGCGTCCTGCTCCGCCGACTCGAGGAGCTCCGCCGCCTCGGCGGTGATCCGCTCGGCCTCCGCCGTCGCCTCGCCGACCAGGGTGTCGGCCTGTTCGGCGGCGTCGGCGCGCCGCTTGTCGGCGGCCTGGCGGGCCTCGTCGAGGACCTGTTCGCCGTCGGCCCGTGCGGCCGCCCGCAGTGCCTCGGCCTCGGCCTCGCCGTCTGCCTTGACCTGCTCGGCCTCCACCTTGAGCCGCTCGGCGTCGGCGGTCAGCCGCTCCGCCTCGGCAGTCGCCTCGCGCACGAGGGTGTCGGCCTGTTCGGCGGCGTCCGCGCGCCGCTTGTCGGCGGCCTGGCGGGCCTCGTCGAGGACCTGTTCGCCGTCGGCCCGTGCGGCCGCCCGCAGTGCCTCGGCCTCGGCCTCGCCGTCCGCCTTGACCTGCTCGGCCTCCACCAGGAGCTGCTCGGCCTCGTTGGCGATCCGCTCGGCCTCCGCGCTCGCCTCGCCGACCAGCGCGTCCGCCTGCTCGGCCGCGTCCGCGCGCCGCTTGTCGGCGGCCTCGCGGGCCTCGTCGAGGACGCGCGCCGCCTCCTCGCCGATCCGCTCCGCCTCCGTACGGGCCTCGCCCACGACGGTCTCCGCCTGCGCGGCCGCCTCGGAACGGATCCGGTTGGCGTCCTCGCGGGCGTCCGCGCGGGTGCGGGCCGCGTCCTGCTCGGCCGAGGCCAGCGAGTCGGTGACCTCCGTACGTACCCGCTGGGCGTACTCGGCGGTGTCCGCCCGCAGCTTCTCCGACTCGGCGATCGCGTCCGCGACGGTCCGCTCGGCCAGCGCCTTGGCGGCCTCGGACTCCTCCTGGGCGCGCTCGCGGACCCGGTTCGCGTCCTCGGTGGCCCGCTCCCGCTCCTCGTACGCGTCGGCGCGGACCCGGTCCGCCTCCTCCTGCGCCTCGGTTCGGGTGCGCTCGGCCGCGTGCTCGGCGGCGCTGCGCAGCCCGGAGATCTCCTCCTCGGCCGTCTCGCGCAGACCCGAGACCGAGTCCCGCACCTCCTGCGCGGTGGTCTCGGCGGCCGACACCATCTCGGTGGCCCGGGCGTCCGCCTCGGACACCAGGCGCTGCGCCTCGGTCTGCGCCTCCTCGACCCGGTTGCGGGCGGAGGCGAGCAGCTCCTCGCTCTGTTCGCGGGCGAGTTCGCGCTCCCGGCCGGCCTCGCCGCGCGCCGACTCCAGGGTCTCCTCGGCCTCCCGGCGGCGCCGGTTGGCCTCCTCCTGGGCGGCGGCGAGCGCCTCGGCGGCCTCGGCGGCGACCCGCTCGGCGGCGGCCGCGGCCTCGGCGCGCAGCCGGTCGGCGGTCTCCTGGGCCTCCGACTTCAGCCGCTCGGCCTCGGCGTCGGCCTCCGTCCGCACGGTGCCGGCGGCGGTCTCGGCCTCGCTGCGGGTGGCCGAGGCGTCGGCGGCGGCCTCGGCGCGCAGCCGCTCGGCCTCCGTCTCGGCCTGGGCCTGGAGGGTACGGATCCGCTCGGCCGACTCGGCGCGCAGCCGCTCGGTCTCCTCGGCGGCCTCGCGCCGGATCCGCTCGCCCTCGGTACGGGCGTCGGTCAGCTCCTGGCCGGCCGAGGCGAGCTTGGTCTCGGCCTCGGTGTGCAGCCGGGTCAGCTCCTCGGCGGCCTCGGCCCGGCGCGCGGCGGCGGCCCGCCCGGCCTCCTCGCGCGTCTCGGCGGCCTCGCGGTCGGCCGCGGCCCGTACCGACTCGGCCTGCTCCTCGGCCTCGGCGCGCAGCCGGTCCGCCTCGGCCCGGGTGCGCTCCAGGGTCTCCTCGGCCTGGGTGCGCAGGGTCTGCGCCCGCTCCATGGCCTCGGCGCGCACCCGCTCGCTCTCGGCGCTCGCGCTGCCGCGCAGCTCCTCGGCGTCGGTGCGGGCCTTGGTGAGCAGCTCCTCGGCGGTCTTCGCCGCCTCCTCGATCTGGCCGACCGCCTCGCGCCGGGCCTCGCCGCGGATCCGCTCGCCCTCGGCGATGGCCTCGGCGCGCAGCTGCTCGGCCTCGCCGCGCAGTCGGCGGGCCTCCTCCTGCAGCTCGACCGTCTTGGCCCGGTACTCCTTGGTGTCGTCCTTCGCCGAGCCGAGCAGCTCGTCGGCCTGCTCCTCGGCCTGCGAACGCAGCCGGTCGGCCTCGGTCTCGGCCTCGCGGCGGATCCGCTCGGCCTCCTCGGCGGCCTTGCGGGTGGTCTCCTGGGCGTCCGCGGAGGCCTTGGTGAGGATCTCCTCGGCGTTGCGCGCGGCCTTGGCGAGCGCGGCGGCGGAGTCCTCGGCGGCGACCGTACGGGCCTTGTCGGAGGCCTCGGAGACCAGCTTCTCGGCCTCGGCGGTGGCCTCGCGGAGCTTCTCCTCGGCCTGCTCCTTGAGGGCCTCGGCCTCCTTGGTGGCCTCGCCGACCAGGCGGGCGATCTCGGTCTTGGCGGTGCGGGTGCGGGCCTCGTTGACGGACTCGGCGCTCGCGATCTGCTTGGCGGCGGCGTCCTTGGCCTCGGAGAGGGTGCGCTCGGCCTCGACGCGGGCCTCGCGCAGCCTCAGCTCGGCCTCCTGGACGCGCACCTCGGCCGTACGGGACAGCTCGGCGGCCTCGCGGCGGGCCTGGTCCGTCTCGGCGGTGGTGCTGGAGCGCAGCCGCTCGGCGTGGCTGGTGGCCTCCTCGGCCTGGCTGGAGGCGGCGGTGAGCAGCCGCTCGGCGTCCTTGCGGGCGCGCAGCAGAATCGCTTCGGCCTCGGCCCGGGCGGTCTCCGCCTCGGTGCCGGCCCGGCGGCGGGTCTCCTCGGCGATCCGGGTGGCCTCCGCGCGGGCGGCGGCGAGCGCCTGCTCGGCCTCGGCGCGGGACTCCTCCATCAGGCGGCGGGCCTGGGACTCGGTGCGGGCCCGCAGCTGCTCGGCCCACGCCACGTTCTCGTTGACGTGCGACTCGACGGTCTGCCGGCGCTCGCTCAGCTCCTGGTCGAGCTGCTGGCGGCGCTGCACGGCCTCGGTGTGCAGCTCGGCCTGGAGCCGGGCCTGCTGCTCGGCGTGCTCCTGCAGGATCCGCTGCGTCTGGGCGCGGGCCTCGCGCAGCTCGCGCTCGGCGTCCTGGCGCAGCTGCTCGGCCTGCATCTGCGCGTTGCGCAGCAGCTGTTCGGCCTGATAGCCGATGTCCGCACTGTCGTACGCGGGCCTGGACGCGATCGTGCGGCGCGCCTCGTGGAGCTTGGCGCGCAACACCTCGACCTGGTACCCGAGGTCCTCGGCGTGCTGGACGGCCTTCTCTCGCTCCTTCTTCAGCCGGTCCATCTCGGCCTCGAACCGCGAGAGATGGTCGTCTTCAGCTCGGTGGCTCTCCTGGCGTTCGTAGCCCCGCACTGCGCGGTCCATCCTTCCCCGAGCCAGGCGAGCTGGGGAGACCCCAACCCCGGTCGCGACATTCCGACGAGCACCGTTCACCGGACAGAACGGTCCCCCCGGGGAATCGTGGCAGATCGGACGACCCCGACATCCCGACTTCGCAGCCGCACGCGGACGGCTCCGACCGGCCCCGGCCCGGAGTTGCCCACTCTACCGGGCCGGGAATCCGGAGGTCAGTGCTCCGCTGAGGAGTGGTCAGCGGAAGGCTTCGCCGAAGTGACCAGTTCCGTCAGGACGCCGTGGCAGTCCTTGGGGTGGAGGAAGGTGATGCGGGAGCCCATGGAGCCGATCCGCGGCTCGTCGTAGAGCACCCGGACGCCCTTGCCGCGGATGGCCTCCGAGTCGGCGTCGACGTCGGCCGTGCCGAAGGCGATGTGGTGCACCCCCTCGCCGTTCTTGGCCAGCCACTTGCCCACCGCCGAGTCCTCGCGGGTGGGCTCCAGGAGCTGGAGGTAGGAGGCGCCGCCGTCGGAGGTCTCGTTGATCTTGAGCATGGCCTCGCGCACGCCCTGCTCCTCGTTGACCTCCTCGTGGAACACCTCGAAGCCGTAGGTCGCCCGGTAGAACTCCACCGTCTTGTCGAGGTCGAAGCAGGCGATCCCGATGTGGTCGATACGCGTCAGCATGCTCCCAGTGCAGCGCCCGGGGCATGGTTACGCAACGTGCGCGCCGTCACACCGGCAGCCCGGTGACCCGGCCCGTCGCGGCTCAGTACATTGAAGGTAAACCCTCGTTCACTCCTCATCCCAAGGGGCTGCGCCTCATGTCTGGAACGACCGGTACCACCTCAGTGATCGTCGCGGGCGCCCGCACGCCCATGGGCCGCCTGCTCGGCTCCCTCAAGTCCTTCTCGGGCGCCGACCTCGGCGGTTTCGCCATCAAGGCCGCCCTGGACCGGGCCGGCATCGGCGGCGACCAGGTGCAGTACGTGATCATGGGCCAGGTGCTCCAGGCGGGCGCCGGGCAGATCCCCGCCCGTCAGGCCGCCGTCAAGGGCGGCATCCCGATGAACGTCCCCGCGCTCACCGTCAACAAGGTGTGTCTGTCCGGGCTCGACGCCATCGCGCTGGCCGACCAGCTGATCCGCGCCGGCGAGTTCGACATCATCGTGGCCGGCGGCCAGGAGTCCATGACGAACGCCCCGCACCTGCTGCCGAAGTCCCGCGAGGGCTTCAAGTACGGCGCGATCGAGATGCTCGACTGCATGGCGTACGACGGCCTCACCGACTCCTTCGAGGGCATCGCCATGGGCGAGTCCACCGAGAAGCACAACACCCGCCTCGGCATCCCGCGCGAGGCCCAGGACGAGATCGCCGCCCTGTCGCACCAGCGCGCCGCCGCCGCCCAGAAGAACGGCATCTTCGAGGCCGAGATCACCCCGGTCGAGATCCCGCAGCGCAAGGGTGAGCCGGTCGTCTTCTCCCAGGACGAGGGCATCCGCGCCGAGACCACCGCCGAGTCCCTCGGCAAGCTGCGCCCGGCCTTCGCCAAGGACGGCACCATCACCGCCGGCACCTCCTCGCAGATCTCCGACGGCGCCGCCGCCGTGGTCGTGATGAGCAAGGCCAAGGCGGAGGAGCTCGGCCTGGAGTGGATCGCCGAGATCGGCGCCCACGGCAACGTGGCCGGCCCGGACAACTCGCTGCAGTCGCAGCCGTCCAACGCGATCCTGCACGCCCTCAAGAAGGAGGGCCTGGAGGTCTCCGACCTCGACCTGATCGAGATCAACGAGGCCTTCGCCGCCGTCGCGCACCAGTCAATGAAGGACCTCGGCGTCACCTCCGAAAAGGTGAACGTCAACGGCGGCGCCATCGCGCTCGGCCACCCCATCGGCATGTCCGGCGCCCGCGTGGTGCTGCACCTGGCCCTGGAGCTCAAGCGCCGCGGCGGCGGCGTCGGCGCGGCGGCCCTGTGCGGCGGCGGCGGCCAGGGCGACGCCCTGATCGTGAAGGTCCCCGGCAAGTAATCCGGGCCCGTGGCCCGGGCAGGCAGTCCGGGCACATGGTCCGTAGTCCGTCATCTCAAGGAGCAGCGCACATGGTGGACGTCCCCGCCCTGGTCGACCAGGCACGGGAGGGCCGGCCGCGCGCCGTGGCCCGGCTGATCTCGCTGGTGGAGGGGGCGTCCCCGCAGCTCCGCGAGGTGATGGCGGCGCTCGCGCCGCTGACCGGCAACGCCTACGTGGTGGGCCTCACCGGCTCGCCCGGCGTCGGCAAGTCGACCTCGACCTCGGCGCTCGTCGCCGCGTACCGCAGGGCCGGCAAGCGGGTCGGCGTGCTCGCCGTCGACCCGTCCTCGCCGTTCAGCGGCGGGGCGCTGCTCGGCGACCGGGTGCGGATGTCGGAGCACGCCTCCGACCCGGGCGTCTACATCCGCTCGATGGCCACCCGCGGGCACCTCGGCGGTCTCGCCTGGTCCGCCCCGCAGGCCATCCGCGTCCTGGACGCGGCCGGCTGCGAGGTGATCCTGGTGGAGACCGTCGGCGTCGGCCAGTCCGAGGTCGAGATCGCCTCCCAGGCCGACACCTCGGTGGTGCTCCTCGCCCCGGGCATGGGCGACGGCATCCAGGCCGCCAAGGCGGGCATCCTGGAGATCGGCGACGTGTACGTGGTCAACAAGGCCGACCGGGACGGCGCGGACGCCACCGCGCGCGAGCTCAACCACATGCTGGGCCTCGGCGAGGCCCGCGCGCCCGGCGACTGGCGCCCCCCGATCGTCAAGACCGTCGCCGCCCGCGGCGAGGGCGTCGACGAGGTCGTGGAGGCCCTGGAGAAGCACCGCGCCTGGATGGAGGAGCACGGCGTGCTCGCGGAGCGGCGCCGGGCCCGGGCGGCCCGCGAGGTCGAGACGATCGCCGTCACCGCCCTGCGGGAGCGGATCGGCGACCTGCGCGGCGACCGCCGGCTCGACGCGCTCGCCGAGCGCATCACGGCCGGCGAGCTCGACCCGTACGCGGCCTCCGACGAGCTGATCGCGAGCCTGACGGGCCGGTAGGCGCGCGCAGCAGTACGTACGAGAAGGGCCCGGCACCCGCGAGGGGCGCCGGGCCCTTTCCCGTACGGAAAGGTGCTGCGGGGCTAAGACACGGCCTACGGCTTCCCGCGGCGGCCGCGCAGCTGCTCGGCGACCGGCTTCAGCGAGTCGTGGAGGTCGGTCAGGGCCTCCGGGCCGATCTGGTCGATGAAGTGCTTGCGCACCGACTCGACGTGGTGCGGGGCGACCTTGTGCATGGTCGCCATGCCCTCGTCCGTCAGCACCGCGTAGAGCCCGCGCCGGTCGGACTCGCAGTTCTCGCGGCGCACCAGGCCGGCGTTCTCCATCCGGGTGATCTGGTGCGAGAGCCGGCTCTTGGACTGCAGGGTGGCGGCGGCCAGATCGCTCATGCGCAGCCGCCGCTCCGCCGACTCCGAGAGGTTCACGAGGATCTCGTAGTCGTTCATCGTCAGGCCGAAGGGCTGGAGGTCCTTCTCCAACTGGTACGTCAGCATTCTGTTGACGTCCAGGAAGGTGCGCCAGGCGCACTGCTCTGCGTCCGTGAGCCAGGGGGTGGCGGTCTCGGTCTCCATATATGGATTCTACCTAAAGAAGTTGAATACTTGACGAACTCTGGGAGTGTGTTCGACGCGTCACGCTCCGCAGACTACCGCTCACAGACCGAAGCGACGCTGCAGGTCCCCCAGCTGGCCGGGAAGACGCGGTACCGACCCCGCCTGGTTCTGGCCGGAACCATGCGATCCAGGCATCCCCGGCACGGCACCCGGCACACCCGGTCCCGCCGCCGCCCCCGGCGCGCCGATCGCCCGCTCCGCCATCAGCAGCTCCGTGGACTGCAGCAGCACCGTACCGGCCCCGACGAACTCGAACTGGTGCTCCTCGCCCGACGAGCCGCCGATGCCCGTCAGGGCCCGTACGCCGCCCATCACGCCGGTCAGATAGCCGTGATCGTAGTGGTGGCAGGGGGAGGGGCAGTCCGCCCAGCCGACCAGCGCCTGCGGATCCACCCGCAGCGGCGGCTCCATGAACACCACCGGACCGTTCGACGCCGCCACGAACTTCCCCGTACCGATCAGCGTCACGAAGCCCGGCACGATCGACTGCTTCAGCGCCAGCGAGGGCTGGTACGCCAGCAGATTCCCCGAACGGATCGTCAGATTGCCCTCGTCCAGGTCGTACGAGTTCACGTCGAACGCCCGGTCCGCGAGCAGCATCTTCCCGCTGCCCTCCGCCACCACCCAGTCGCTCGCGTGCAGCGGCGAATGGAACGAGGTCCGCACCAGCCGGTCCAGCCGGCCGTGACCGATCCCGTTGAAGTCGATCCGCCCGTAATAGGCGATCATCTTGCCCTTCTGCAGGAACCACTGGGAGCCCTTCAGCTCCACGCAGAAGGTGTACGGATTGACGTTGTCGTCCGACGGCAGAGTCATCGGGTCGTGGATCACAGGGGTGCTCACAGCTTCTCCTCCGAGGCCTGGACGTAGACCGCGCCACTGCCGCTCAGCTCCAGCTGGAACGCCTCGCCCGAGCCCCGGCCCACCATGTCCCGCCAGCCGAGCGCCGTCGACAGCTTGTTGCGCACGTCGCCGTGGTGCGCCACGTACGCCTGCGGGTCGACGTGCACCGGACGGCCCGGCGTGATCGGCAGCTCGATCACCCCGCCGTGCGCCATCACGGCCACCGAGCCATGGCCCTTGAGGGTCGTGGTGAACAGGCCCTGACCGGTCACCTGGCCGCGCACCATGCCCATCACGCCGCCCTGCGAGCCCATGAACATGGTGCCCTGCTCCAGGGTGCCGTCGAAGGCGAGCAGCCGGTCGGCCTCCACGTAGAGGGTGTCGCCGGTCAGCGCGATCACCTGGATGTGGTGGCCGCCGTGCCCGAACATCACCGTGCCGCTGCCCTCCACGGTCATCAGCGGGGTCGCCTCGCCGGCCACCCGGCGGCCGATCATCGACATCAGACCGCCCTGGCCGCCCGTGATGTTCGGCGTGAAACTGACGTCGCCGCGGTACGCGAGCATCGCGCCGCGCTGGCTGAAGAGCCGCTGCCCCGGAATCACCGTGGCCTCGATCATCTTGGAGTTGATCTCGCGGAACGGCATCAGACGTCACCTCCGATCGTGTTCCGCTCGGACGGCTGGACGTACACGAGTCCGTCACCTTCGAAGCGGATCTGGAACGCCTCGCCGCCGCCCTCGCCCAGGAAGGTGCGGAAGGTCACACCGGACTGGAAGCTCTGCTGGAGGTTGCCCTGGTGGGCGATGTACGCGCCGGGGTCGACCGACAGCGGGTACTGCGGGCTCACCCGGAGCACCACCGCCGGACCGTCCGACATGATCGCCGCCTGCCCGGTGCCCTCCACGGTCGTGGTGAACAGACCGTTGCCCGTCGCACCCCCGCGCAGCCCGGTGAACGTCGTGCCGGTGCGCAGCCCGGCGTCGGTGCAGAGCAGATTGCTCGCCTCCACCCACAGCTTGTCGCCGTGCAGTTGGACGAGGTTGATCTCGGAGGCCCGGTCGGCGAACCAGCAGGTTCCCTGCCCCCGTACCTCCATCACCTCCATCTGCTCACCGGTCAGCCGGCGGGTCACCATGCCCCGCAGACCCTCACCGCCGCCGGACATCTTCTTGAAGGCCATCTGGCCGTCGTAGGCGACCATCGAGCCGTTTTTCGCCTTCACGGCGTCGCCGGTCATGGTCACGGCGAGCACTTTGCTGCCTTGGAGTCGGAACGTTGCCACCCAGGGAAGGTACTGGGCCCCCGGATAAAGGGACAGCAAAGTCGCCGTGCACAATGGAACGGCCCTTGTGCATCCGTTCACAAGATCCGAACGAAGGTGACCCCTCCCGTGGACATCAAGACCGCCTCCTCCCTGCACCGGCTCCGGCTCGTCTCCGCACCGGAAGCAGTGTCCTTCCTGCTGCTCCTGGTCTGCTCGGTGCTGAAGCGGACGACGGACTTCAACGCGGTGCCGGTCATGGGCGCGATCCACGGCATCCTCTTCATCCTCTACGTCCTCTTCTGGCTGGACGCCTGGAACAAGACCAAGTGGAGCTTCGGCACGGCCGCGCTCTACTTCGTCCTCTCCGTGCTTCCCTTCGGCGGCTTCGTCGCCGAGCGCAAGCTGAAGCGTGAGGCCGAGGCCGCGGTCATCGCGTCCCGCGCCCGCCGCGAGGGCGTGGTCAACGCATGATCGTCGCGTTCTCGGTGACCCCCCTGGGTGTGGGGGAGGACGTCGGCGAGTACGTCGCCGACGCGGTCCGCGTCGTCCGCGAGTCGGGCCTCCCGAACCGTACGGACGCCATGTTCACCTCGATCGAGGGCGAGTGGGACGAGGTGATGGACGTCGTCAAGCGCGCCGTCGCCGCCGTCGAGGCGCGCGCCCCGCGCGTCTCCGTCGTCCTGAAGGCGGACATCCGCCCCGGCGTGACGGACGGCCTGACGCAGAAGGTCGAGACGGTGGAGCGGCACCTGGGTGCGTGACGCGTCCTCGCGGAGCCCCGGACCTCAATCGGTCCTGGGCTCCGTCGCGTCCAGGTGGTCGGCGACGCGCCGGAGCAGGGTGAGGAGGGTTCCGTACTCCTCGGGGGACAGGCTCTCGGTGACCCGGGACCGGAGGGCGGTGACCTGTTCGGCTATGCGGCGGTGGGCCGCGTGGCCCGGGGCGGTCAGTTGGATCGTGTCGGCGGGGCCGGGGCGGGCCCAGCCGCGGTGGACCAGGGCGTCGACGTAGGGGCGCGTCGACGGTTCGGCGGGGGAGAGGAAGGGGGCCAGGGTCTCGTCGATCCGGCTCGGGGTGATGGGCTCGTACGAGAGGGTGTTCAGGACCTGCCAGCCGCGCCGGGTCAGGTCGTCGGCGGCGAAGAGGCGGGCCATGGCGGCCTCGATCGCGCCGTCGATGTGCTTGAGCCAGTAGCCGAGCGGGCGCTGGGTGCGGAGGTCTTCCATGACGTTCCCCCATCGTGGGCGCCAATGCATGTGTTTTTACAACAGTTGTAAACTAGCATGCATGTCGGACAAGCAACAGCGCCAGGCCCTCACCGCCGTCGAGCGCGCCATGGTCGCCATCCGCCGCAGCCAGACCCGCCGCTCCCTCGGCCGCCTCGCCCCGCCCGACGGCGAGGGCCGGCCCGTCGACCCCACCCTCTTCGGCGTCCTCGACGCCGTCGAGGAGCGTGACGGTGCCTGCTCCGTCTCGGACGTCGCCGCCGCGCTCGGGGTGGACCAGCCCCGGGCCAGCCGGCTGGTGCTGCGCGCCGCCGAGGAGGGGTGGTTGACGCGGGCCCCGGACCCCGGCGACGCCCGCCGGACGTTGCTCGCGCTCACGCCCGAGGGCCGGGATCGGCTCGACCGGACCCACCGCCTCCGTGAGGAGGTGTTCGCCCGGGCGATGGCGGACTGGCCGGCGGCCGACCGGGTGGAGTTCGCCCGGCTGCTCACCGCCTTCGTCGAGGGGTTCGGGCGGGAGGTCGGCTCGGCGCCCCAGGGTCCCCGGGCCGTCTGTCACCCGTTGCGCGTAGAGGATGGCGGGATCTGAAAACCCCTCACTCGGACGCTTCCAGTCGACACGCCGATGAATGTCCCCTTTTGTGGGGCTATCGACAGGTTCGACGACAGCTGGAGGCACCGTGCGGCCGGGAGGCTACGACTACGACACCTACAGCCGACTCGCCGGTCCCCTCACGGAACCGGACCAGGCGAACGGGCCCTACCGGGTGCAGTACCGGAGTCTGCTCTCGAAGGAGCCGCACCGAATACGAGCCGTCCTCCTCATGGGGCTCGCGCCGCTGCTCTCGGCGCTGCTCCTGGCGTATCTCGTCTGGCCCAGCCACTGGACCGTGCGCGAGGGGGACGACGTCTGGCGGGTGCCGTACGACACCGTCATGCTCGTCGCGATCGGGCTGATCTGCTTCTTCATGCTGGTGAACGTCACCTCGATCGCGCACGCCACCCTCGTCGCCCGTGACCCGATACCCGTGCGCGCCGCCCCCGGCACCCGGGTCGCCTTCCTCACCACGTACGTGCCCGGCAAGGAACCGCTCTCCATGGTCCGGGCCACCCTCCAGGGGGCCGTACGGCTGCGCCACGACGGGCCGCTCGACGTGTGGCTGCTCGACGAGGGCGACGACGCCGACGCCAAGGCGCTCTGCGAGGAGCTCGGCGTCCGGCACTTCACCCGGGCCGGAGTCCCCGAGTGGAACCGCAGGAAGGGCGTCCACAAGGCCCGCACCAAGCACGGCAACTACAACGCCTGGCTCGCGATGCACGGCGACGGCTACGACTTCTTCGCCTCGGTCGACACCGACCACGTGCCGCTGCCCAACTTTCTTGAGCGGATGCTCGGCTACTTCCGCGACCCCGACATCGCCTTCGTGGTCGGCCCGCAGGTGTACGGCAACTACACCTCCGCCGTCACCAAGGCCGCCGAGTCGCAGCAGTTCCTCTTCCACGCGCTCATCCAGCGGGCCGGCAACCGCTACCGCACCCCCATGTTCGTCGGCACCAACAACGTCGTGCGGATCTCCGCCCTCAAGCAGATCGGCGGCCTGTACGACTCCATCACCGAGGACATGGCCACCGGCTTCGAACTGCACCGCCGCCGCAACCCGCTGACCGGCCGTTTCTGGCGCTCCGTCTACACCCCGGACGTGCTCGCGGTGGGGGAGGGGCCGGCCTCCTGGACCGACTTCTTCACCCAGCAGCTGCGCTGGTCCCGCGGCACCTACGAGACGCTGCTCAAGCAATACTGGAAGGCGCCCTTCCGGACCCCGCCCGGACGGCTCCTCAACTACACGCTGATGCTGGTCTACTACCCGATGACGGCCGTCAACTGGCTGCTCGGCATCCTCTCCTGCGTCCTCTTCCTCTGGCTCGGCGCCTCCGGCACCCAGGTCTCCTCCTCGGTCTGGCTGATGATCTACAGCGACGCCGTCGCCCTGCAGATCGGCCTCTACCTCTGGAACCGCCGCCACAACGTCTCGCCGCACGAGCCCGAGGGCTCCGGCGGCCTCGCCGGCATGGCGATGTCCGCGATCTCCGCGCCGATCTACCTCAAGTCGCTGGGCTCCGCGCTGCTCCGCACCCGCGGCCGCTTCGTCGTCACCCCCAAGGGCGGCGAGGCCAGCCCCGACCGGATCCTCACCTTCCGGATCCATCTCTACTGGGCCGCCGTCCTCATCGCCTCCCTCGTCGCCTCCGTCCACTTCGGCCACACCCACGCCGCTATGCGCACCTGGGCCGTGCTCGCCCTGGTCATCGCGCTCGCCCCGATCACCGTGTGGGCCTTCACCGCCCAGCGCGAGAAGCGCCGGCTCCGGGTGCGCGCCGCCGCCCGGGCCAGGACCCGCGCCCGCGGCCGTACGGACGCCGCCGAGGGTCTCGCCGCCGAGGGCCGCACCCTCGTCTCCACCCCGGCCAAGACCGGTCCCAAGCCCACCACCGCTCCCGCGCCCACGACGACCGGAGGGAACTGAGCCATGGCCTACCGGCCGTCCAAGCAGTTCAAGAAGACCCTGTTCGGCAGCGGTGCCGTCCTCGTCCTCGCGGCCCTCAACGCTCCGGCCGCCGTCTCCTTCGCGAGCGAGAAGTACCACGCGTACAAGATCGCGCAGCCCGAGTACATGAAGAAGTACGGCTCCTGGGACGTGGTCGACGTCCCCGAGCAGTACCGGGTCAACGCCATCCACGCCGCCCTGCTGCACACCGGCAAGGTGCTGCTCATCGCCGGCTCCGGCAACAACCAGAAGAAGTTCGACGCCGGCACCTTCGAGACCGTCCTGTGGGACCCGGTCAAGAACACCTTCAAGAAGATCGACACCCCGGAGGACTTCTTCTGCTCCGGCCACACCCAGCTCCCCGACGGGCGCCTCCTGGTGGCCGGCGGCACCGCCCGCTACGAGATCCTCGACGGCAAGGTGAAGAAGGCCGGCGGCGGCATGCGGGTCAAGAACGAGAGTCCCGACCGGGCGATCACCCTCAAGAAGGGCACCGTCTTCCGCTCGCCGTCCGGTGTCGAGTACGTGTCGAAGTTCGACGTCACCGTCCCCAAGGCCAAGCGCGAGTTCGAGATCTCGTACTTCAAGAGCGGCCAGATGAAGCCCTGGAAGACCAAGGTCACCGCGGCGGAGGCGCGGGTCTTCGTCGAGGCCGTCAAGGAGGGCCCGCAGGCGCTCACCACCGAGGCCGCGCAGTACGAGGTCGTCGGGCTCAAGGGCGACGACGCCGACAACGTCTACGGCCTGGCCCAGAAGCTCACCACCGAGAAGCAGGACTTCCAGGGCATCAAGGCGGCCTACGAGTTCGACCCGAAGGCCGAGCGGTACATCCCGGTCGCGCCGATGAAGGACGCCCGCTGGTACCCGACCCTCGTCACCCTCGACGACGGCAAGGTGCTCGCGGTGTCCGGGCTCAACGACGTCGGCGACGTCGTCCCCGGCGACAACGAGATCTACGACCCGAAGACCAAGAAGTGGTCCAAGGGACCCTTCCGCTACTTCCCCACCTACCCGGCGCTCTTCCTCACCAAGGGCGGCAAGCTCCTCTACACCGGCTCCAACGCCGGTTACGGCCCCGCCGACAAGGGCCGCGAGCCGGGCCTGTGGGACCTGAAGAAGAACGCCTTCACCAAGCTGCCCGGCCTCACCGACCCCGACCAGCTGGAGACCTCCGCCTCCCTGATGCTGCCGCCCGCCCAGGACCAGAAGGTCATGGTGCTCGGCGGCGGCGGGGTCGGCGAGTCCCCCAACTCCACCGCCCGCACCTCCATCATCGACCTGTCCAAGGACAGCCCCGTCTTCACCGACGGGCCGGCCCTGCCCCAGGGCACCCGCTATCTCAGCAGCGTGCTCATGCCCGACGACACCGTCTTCACCAGCGGCGGCTCCGAGCAGTACCGGGGATCGGGCGGCAGCGACATCCTCAAGTCGCAGTTCTACGACCCCCGGAGCAACGCCTTCAACGAGGCCGCCGAGCCGACCGTCGGCCGCAACTACCACTCCGAGGCGCTGCTGCTGCCCGACGGCCGGGTCGCCACCTTCGGCTCCGACCCGCTCTACAGCAACAAGGACAACACCAAGCTCGGCACCTTCGAGCAGCGCATCGAGGTCTTCACCCCGCCCGCCCTGCACCGGGCCGGCGGGAACCGGCCGGTGCTCGGCGAGGGCCCGCAGGAGCTCGACCAGAACGGCCGGGCCACCTTCAAGACCCAGGACGCGACCCGGATCACCGCGGCCCGGCTGATGCGGCCCAGCGCCGTCACCCACACGACGGACGTCGAACAGCGCTCCATCGAGCTCGGTCTGACGAAGGAGGCGGACGGGGTGACCGTCACCGTCGAGGTCCCCAAGGACCGCACCCTGGTCCCGCCCGGCTGGTACATGCTGTTCGTGACGGACCAGGACGGGATCCCGTCCGAGGCGAAGTGGATCCAGGTGGCGGGCGAGAGCGATGAGCCGGAGGCTTCCTGACCCTTCGCCCGGCTCAGCCCCTCGCCCGGCTCAGCCCTTGGCCCGGCGCGCGAGGCCCAGCGCGTAGTCGGGCCACCAGGTCCCAGCGGCCGGACCGCCCCGGCAGGGGCCGTCCGAGTCGCCGGGGCGCTTGATCCACAGATACGCGTCGACCAGCTCGTCCCCGGTCCGGTCCGTCGGCGGCACGCCGAGCGCCCGGCCCGGGGGATTGCACCAGGCCTCCGCCCGGTCCCCCGGGAGGGGGCCGTCGCCGTTGCGGCTGGTGTCCACGGTGAAGTGGGTGCCGCCGAGCAGCCGGGACAGACCCGCGCCGAAGCCCCGTACGACGTCGTTGGTCTGGAAGTTGGAGACGTTGAGCGCGAAGCCGTCGGCGCGCGCGATGCCCGCCCGGCGCAGCGGCTCCACCAGCTTGTTCGGGTCGTCGATCCAGGCCGGGTTGCCGGCGTCCAGATAGACCCGGGTGTGCGGCTGCCGCTTGAAGCGCTCGATCGCCTCGGAGAGCAGTTGCAGCCGCTCCTCGTGGTACTCGCCGGGGGTGCAGCCGTCCACGACGTGCGGCACCGCGTCGGGCTCCAGGACCACGACGGCGGGCGCGTCCCCGATGGCCGTGGCGAAGGCGTCCACCCAGGTGCGGTAGGCCTGCCCGTCGTGCGCCCCGCCCGCCGAGTACATCCCGCAGTCGCGGTGCGGGATGTTGTACGCGACGAAGACCACCGTGCGCTCGTCGGGCGCCGCGCCCTTCACCGCCCGGGACACGTCCGGCACCGGGTTGTCGCCGGCCGGCCAGTCCGCCACCGGCTGTTCGGAGATCCGCCGCAGTACCTTGGCGTCCTCGGCACGGCCCTGTGCCTCGTACTGCCGCACCTGCCGGGCCGCGTCGCTCTCCGGGTCGACCCAGAAGGGCGAGCCGCCGGTCGGCGGCGCCGCCTCGCCGCGCGCCGAGGGAGGCCCGACGGGGGAGTCGGGCCCGTCGTCGCCCGTGCCGCAGCCGGTGAGCAGGAGGGCGGTGACAAGGCAGAGAGCGGCGGCGGTGGTGACGTGACGGCGGCGGAGCATCCGGCCCCCAGGGTCGGGTCGGGTTACAGGACGACGAGACGTGACGTGTCGGGCCACATGTCGGGCTATCGTGACATACCGGTCAGTCTGTGTCCGGTTGCGACACCGCGAGCGCGATCCCGAGCGCCGTCCGCTCGTACAGCACCTGATGCCCGTACCGCCGAGAGGTGAGCAGCCCCGCCGCCCGCAGCACCGACAGATGCGCCGAGACCGAGGAGAGCGCGAGGCCGAGCCGGTGCGCGAGCGCCGAGGTGCCCGCCGGCTCGTCGAGCGCGCACAGCACGTCCGCCCGCGCCCGGCCGAGGAGCCGGGCCAGCGCCTCCGGGGTGCGCTCGCCCGGCTCCGTCCACAGCCCGCCGATCCCGCGCGCCGGGTAGGCGATGGTCGGCTGCCACGGCGGGTCGAAACCGCTCACCACCTCCGGCCAGACGAACACCGACGGAAGCAGCACCAGACCCTGGCCCGCCAGGGCCCGCACATGCTCGCCCCGGTAGTGGTCCACGACGAGCGTGGCCGTCTCCTCCGACCACGCGAAGGCCGGGTGCAGCTCGCCGAGCAGCCGCTCCAGACCGCCGTCGGCGAGCCGCCGCGAGTGGTACGCGACATCCGCCTCCAACAGCGCCCGCAGGCGCGGCCACTCCGGCTCGACCAGCGTCTCCCAGGCCCGTTCGAGGAGATCCGCGAGGCGGGCGAGCGAGGCGGCCGGGTCCGCCAGGATCCGGCGCCCCTCCGCGCTCTCCGTGGCCCCCGGCGTGTCCGCGAGGGCCCGGGCGAAGTCCGCGGCGGCGACCTCCGGCGCGGTCGCCCGCACCGCCGCGATCTCCTCCGCGAGCACCGCGGCCGGCGTGAGCGGCGGCGGATAGAGGCAGTCCGGGCTGTGCCCGCGCCGCGGCATCAGCAGCTGCAGCGGCGCCAGGTCAAGGCCGCGCGCCGCCTCCGCGATCCGCCGCAGCCACGGCAGGTGGTACTTCTGCTGCCGCGGCCGGGCAAGGACCCGCACCGCGGACTGCGTCTCCCACAGCGGCGAGATCGCGAACCGGATGCGCAGCGGATCGGCCTCGCCGAAGTGCAGGTGGTACGGCACGGGGCCTCCAGGGAGCCGCAGAGACTTTCGGCTGGGGCCGAAAGTCTAGGGCGGGACACTGACACCCCCGCACGCTGCGGGCATGCCCACGAACGACCTCAAGCCGCCGGGGGAGCCCCCGGCGCCCGCCGACACCCGCCCGCCGGCCGCCCCGCAGACCGGCTACCGTGCCGTCTTCGCCGTCCGCGAGTTCCGTTACGTGTTCGCCGCGCACCTCTGCTCGCTGCTCGGCGTCGTCGTCAGCGAGCTCGCGCTCACCGTGCTCGTGTACGAGCTCACCCGCTCGCCGCTGCTCTCCTCGCTCACCTTCGCGCTCGGCTTCCTGCCGTACCTCTTCGGCGGCACCGTGCTCGCCGGGCTCGCCGACCGGGTCCCGCCGCGCCGGCTCCTCGTCGTCTGCGACGTGATCTGTGCGGCCTGCGTCGCATTGATGACCGTGCCGCTCACGCCCGTCGCCGGGCTGCTAGCGCTGCGCTGCGCCGTCGCCGTCGTCGCGCCCGTGTTCCAGGGCACCCGGACGGCGACCCTCGCCGACATCCTCGGCGAGGGGGAGCTGTTCGTGCTCGGGCGGTCGCTGCTGCGGATCGTGTCGCAGAGCGCGCTGCTCGCCGGCTTCGCCGTCGGCGGCGTGCTGCTCACCGCCGTGCCGCCGCGCGGCGCGCTGGGCATCACCGCAGGCACCTTCCTGGGCTCCGCGCTGCTGCTGCGCCTCGGCACCGCCCGCCGCCCGGCCCGCGGCGCCGGGGAGCGGGAGGGCCTGCGGGCCACCTGGGGCGTGCTGCGGGACCGCCGGGTGCGGGCGCTGATGCTGATGTTCTGGGTGCCGCCGATGTTCGCCGTGGTGCCCGAGGCGCTGGCCGCGCCCTTCGCGGACGCGGCCGGGGCGTCCACCGCCGCGCTCGGGCTGCTGATGTGCGCGCTGCCGGTCGGCACGGTGCTCGGCGAGCTGCTCGCCGGTTCGCTGCTCTCCGCCGCCGCCCGGGCCCGGATCGTGCTTCCGCTGGCCGCGACCGGGCTGCTGCCCTTCCTCCTGTACGCGGCCGGGCCGGGCGTCGGGCTCGCGGCGGCCGCGCTCGTCCTGGCCGGCGCCACCGGCGCGTACACCCTCGGTCTGGACGCCTGGTTCGTCGCGGCCGTCCCGGAGGAGCGTCGGGGCCGGGCGATGACGCTGATGAGCGCCGGGATGATGACCAGCCAGGGCCTCGGCATGGCCGCGGCGGGCGTGGCCGCCGAGTTCGCCGCCGTGCACACCGTGGTCGCGGGCGCCGGGATCCTCGGCACCGGGTGCGTGGCCCTGCTCGTACGCGAGGTCCGGACGGTCCGGACGGTCCGGAACGGTCCCGAGGACGACGGGATCGACCGAAAGGCGAGACGGGGCTGACCGCCATATGACCAGTCGGTAAGGTCGACGCGTGCCGAAGCCGCTCAGTCTCCCCTTCGACCCCATCGCCCGCGCCGACGAACTCTGGCAGAAGCGCTGGGGCCCGGTCCCCTCGATGGCCGCGATCACCTCGATCATGCGCGCCCACCAGATCCTCCTGGCCGAGGTGGACGCCGTGGTCAAGCCGTACGGGCTGACCTTCGCCCGCTACGAGGCGCTGGTCCTGCTGACCTTCTCCAAGGCCGGCGAGCTGCCGATGTCGAAGATCGGCGAGCGGCTCATGGTCCACCCGACCTCGGTGACCAACACCGTCGACCGATTGGTGAAGTCCGGCCTGGTCGCCAAGCGCCCCAACCCGAACGACGGGCGCGGCACCCTCGCCTCGATCACCGAGAAGGGCCGCGAGGTGGTCGAGTCCGCCACCCGCGACCTGATGGAGATGGACTTCGGGCTCGGCGCGTACGACGCCGAGGAGTGCGCCGAGATCTTCGCGATGCTGCGCCCGCTGCGGGTCGCGGCGCACGACTTCGACGAGGGCTGACCCGCGCGAAGATCGCCCGGAACCTGCCGTTACGCTCGATGCCATGAAATCCAGCGTGCTGACCCGCTACCGCGTCATGGCGTACGTCACCGCGGTCATGCTCCTCATCCTCTGCGCGTGCATGGTCGCCAAGTACGGCTTCGGCGTCGGTGAGGACCTGACCTTCGCGGTCTCCCAGGCCCACGGCGTCCTGTACATCATCTACCTGATCTTCGCCTTCGACCTGGGCTCCAAGGCCAAGTGGCCGTTCGGCAAGCTGCTGTGGGTGCTGGTCTCCGGCACGATTCCCACGGCCGCCTTCTTCGTCGAGCGCAAGGTCGTCGCCGAGACGCTTCCGCTGGTCAGCGGCGCGCAGCCGGCTCCGGCCAAGGCCTGACCCCGAACCTCCGTACGTATGTGCGGAGGTTTGCCATCGACATTTACTAGGACGTCCTAGTAAATTCGAAGCATGGACGCTGACGCCATCGAGGAAGGCCGCCGTCGCTGGCAGGCCCGTTACGACAAGGCCCGCAAGCGCGACGCCGACTTCACCACGCTCTCCGGGGACCCGGTCGAGCCGGTCTACGGCCCGCGCCCCGGGGACAGCTACGAGGGGTTCGAGCGCATCGGCTGGCCCGGTGAGTACCCCTTCACCCGCGGTCTGCACCCGACCGGCTACCGGGGCCGCACCTGGACCATCCGCCAGTTCGCCGGCTTCGGCAACGCCGAGCAGACCAACGAGCGCTACAAGATGATCCTGGCCGCCGGCGGCGGCGGGCTCTCGGTCGCCTTCGACATGCCCACCCTCATGGGCCGCGACTCCGACGACCCGCGCTCGCTCGGCGAGGTCGGGCACTGCGGTGTCGCCATCGACTCCGCCGCCGACATGGAGGTCCTCTTCAAGGACATCCCGCTGGGCGACGTCACCACCTCGATGACGATCTCCGGCCCCGCCGTCCCCGTCTTCTGCATGTACCTGGTCGCCGCCGAGCGCCAGGGCGTCGACCCGGCCGTCCTCAACGGCACGCTGCAGACGGACATCTTCAAGGAGTACATCGCGCAGAAGGAGTGGCTCTTCCCGCCGGAGCCGCACCTGCGCCTGATCGGCGACCTGATGGAGCACTGCGCGCAGGGCATCCCCGCGTACAAGCCGCTCTCGGTCTCCGGCTACCACATCCGCGAGGCCGGGGCGACGGCCGCGCAGGAGCTCGCGTACACCCTCGCCGACGGCTTCGGCTACGTGGAGCTCGGTCTCTCCCGCGGCCTCGACGTCGACGTCTTCGCGCCCGGCCTCTCCTTCTTCTTCGACGCGCACCTCGACTTCTTCGAGGAGATCGCCAAGTTCCGCGCCGCGCGCCGGATCTGGGCCCGCTGGATGAAGGAGGTCTACGGCGCCAAGACCGACAAGGCGCAGTGGCTCCGCTTCCACACCCAGACCGCCGGTGTCTCGCTCACCGCGCAGCAGCCGTACAACAACGTCGTGCGCACCGCGGTCGAGGCCCTCTCCGCGGTCCTCGGCGGCACCAACTCGCTGCACACCAACGCCCTCGACGAGACCCTCGCGCTCCCCAGCGAGCAGGCCGCCGAGATCGCGCTGCGCACCCAGCAGGTGCTGATGGAGGAGACCGGCGTCGCCAACGTGGCGGACCCGCTGGGCGGTTCCTGGTACGTGGAGCAGCTCACCGACCGCATCGAGGCCGACGCCGAGAAGATCTTCGAGCAGATCAAGGAGCGCGGTCTGCGCGCCCACCCGGACGGCAAGCACCCGATCGGGCCGATCACCTCCGGCATCCTGCGCGGCATCGAGGACGGCTGGTTCACCGGCGAGATCGCCGAGTCCGCCTTCCGCTACCAGCAGGCCCTGGAGAAGGGCGAGAAGCGGGTCGTCGGCGTCAATGTGCACCACGGCTCGGTCACCGGCGACCTGGAGATCCTGCGGGTCAGCCACGAGGTCGAGTGGGAGCAGGTCCGCGTCCTCGGCGACCGCAAGGGCAAGCGGGACGAGGCCAAGGTGCGCGCCGCCCTCGAAGCGATGCTGGCGGCGGCCCGGGACGGGAACAACATGATCCCGCCGATGCTCGACGCCGTACGGGCCGAGGCCACGCTGGGCGAGATCTGCGACGTGCTCCGCGAGGAGTGGGGCGTCTACACGGAGCCGGCCGGCTTCTAGGGCCTCCGCCGTCAGGCACGAGGGGCGGTACGGGAGTTCCCGTACCGCCCCTTCGTCGTACGGCCCCGGCCGCCGGCGTCGCTTTTCGGCCGTCCTAGCCGACCTGGCCGGCCTCGTCCACCGCGCCGAGGCCGCCGATGAGCAGTGCGGACAGGCGCCGCACCCACGCCTGGTCGACCGGTTCGGCGCTCACCAGGGCGCGGTGCACCACGGCGCCGGCCACCACGTCGAAGATCAGGTCGTCGCCGGCCGCGATGGTCTCCGGGTCGCGCTCGGCGGGCAGCTCGCCGCGCTCCTGGGCGCGCTGGCGGCCCTCCAGGACCAGTCGCTTCTGGCGGTCCACGATGGAGTCGCGGATCCGCTCGCGGAGCGGTTCGTCGCGGGTGGACTCGGCGACCACCGCCATCAGGGCGGTCTTGGTCTCGGGGCGTTCGAGCAGCGCGGCGAACTGCAGGACGACGTTTTCGATGTCGGCGCGCAGGGAACCCAGATCAGGCAGTTCGAGTTCGTCGAACAGGACGGCGACGGCGTCCACGACGAGTTCGTTCTTGTTGGCCCAGCGCCGGTAGAGCGTGGTCTTGGCGACGCCGGCCCGGGTCGCGACATCGCCCATGGAGAGCTTGGACCAGCCCAGTTCCACGAGGGCCGCCCGGGTCGCCTCCAGGATGGCCGTGTCGGCCTCCACGGAGCGCGGGCGTCCGGTTCGGCTTCGGGAACGGGTGCGGCTACACATGGACGCGACCATACCCGTCAGTAGGTATTGCGCCAGTGGCGGGCGATGTGAGCCAGTTCACCACCGGCCCCGCCCCACGCCGGGGGTCGCTGCCATTACGCTACGACCCGTAGCGAAAGGCTTGAACAGCCTCAGCGACAACCACCGCGCCGGGTGGGGACCCGGCGCACACCCGCACACACCGAACCGCATCGTCCCACCCCGGACGGCGCGGTTCAGCCATGGCTTTCCGGTTACGCGCGCGGAGGGGGGAGGATGTAGCCATGCAGCCCCGAAACATGTCCATGAGCGGCGTCGTCGACCTCGCCGCGGTGAAGGCGGCCGGCGAGGCCAAGGCGAAGGCCGAGGCGGCGCGCGCCGAGGCCGCGCGGCACGGCGGCACGTCCGCCGTCGCCCCCTCCGCCCTGGTGATCGACGTCGACGAGGCCGGCTTCGAGCGCGATGTGCTCCAGCGGTCCGCCGAGGTCCCGGTCGTCATCGACTTCTGGGCCGAGTGGTGCGAGCCCTGCAAGCAGCTCGGCCCCCTTCTGGAGCGTCTGGCCGTCGAGTACAACGGGCGGTTCCTGCTCGCCAAGGTCGACGTCGACGCCAACCAGATGCTGATGCAGCAGTTCGGCATCCAGGGAATTCCGGCCGTTTTCGCGGTGGTCGCCGGTCAGGCGCTGCCGCTCTTCCAGGGTGCCGCCCCCGAGGCGCAGATCCGCCAGACCCTCGACCAGCTGGTCCAGGTCGCCGAGGAGCGCTTCGGCCTCACCGGCATCCAGGTCGACCCCGACGCGACCGGCGACGAGAGCGCCGCGCCCGCGCCGGCCGGTCCGTATGACGCGCTGCTCGAGGCGGCCATGTCCGCGCTCGACGCGGGCGACCTGGCCGGCGCCGTCCAGGCGTACAAGAACGTGCTCGCCGACGACCCCGGTCACCCGGAGGCCAAGCTGGGGCTCGCCCAGGCCGAACTGCTCTCCCGGGTGCAGGGCGTGGACCCGCAGCAGGTGCGCAAGAACGCGGCGGACAACCCGGCCGACGTGGCCGCCCAGATCGCCGCCGCCGACCTGGACCTGGTGGGCGGGCACGTGCAGGACGCCTTCGGGCGGCTCATCGACGCCGTGCGCCGCACGGCCGGTGAGGACCGGGACGCGGCGCGGCTGCGGCTCCTGGAGCTCTTCGAGGTGATCGGCGCCGACGACCCGCGGGTGACGGCGGCCCGGCAGGCCCTGGCGAGCGCCCTGTTCTGAGCCCTCGTCCGGTCCTCGCCCGCGCTCCACAACGGGACGATTTGGCGACACAGTGACATTCGGCGGCCGCGCTTTACCAAAACTTGGTAATCGCGGCCGCTGTTACTTGCAGTAAATCGAACCCGAAAATCTGTCCGGTTTTCTCCGCCCTCATCCTCCTTTGTCGTGTCACGCGGAGGCACCCTGTGTGGCCGTCCGATGTCGGCCCGTCGTGTCGTGGTTATCAGGCCGTTACTAGCGAGTAACGAACCCCCTTGTGCGGGCGCCCGTAATGGACCACGATCGGCGACGCTCGGTCCGACACCGCACCAGCCCGGCTCCCCGCCGACTGCGCGCGGCGAAGGGTCCCCACCGAGCGGGCCGGCGGCGACGTCGCCGGCCGTGGACAGGGGGGTTCCTGCTCTGACCGGCAGGGCCTGTCCGATCCGGCCGCGCACCGCGTGGCCAGTGGTTGTCGCTCGGGGGTGATCGCCGGTGATTAGGACGCGCGTCGTGCCGCCTGAGCCCTCGGCGCTCTCCTTCCCGAGGACGTAGCACTTCTCCCATCCCAGGACGGGCCCTGGGCCCATCCGGAGATGTACGTCCGAGAAGGAGGAATTCTCATGAAGTCCCAGGTTCGTGGCGGGACCAGATGGAAGCGGTTCGCCGTCGTCATGGTGCCGAGCGTGGCCGCGACGGCCGCGATCGGTGTCGGCCTGGCCCAGGGCGCGCTCGCCGCGTCGTTCAGCATCTCCGGCCAGGAGTTCAAGGTCAGCACCGACAGCCTCGTCGGCAATGACTTCGTGCAGTACGGCAGCGTGGACGCGGGCAAGGACCTCGAGGGCAAGGACTTCGCCGCTCCGGTGGCGGTCTCCGGCTTCTCCGAGGCCTGGATCACCAACATGTGCCAGTCCGTCGTGACGCCGAACATCCCGTTCGTCGGCGATGTGACGCTGCAGCTGAAGGCCGGCACCGGCGGCGCCAACGACGCCTCCAAGAAGGTCTACGCGAAGAACATCTACCTGGATGTCTCCTCGCTCAAGACCGACGCCGAGTTCGAGAACATCGACATCGGCGTGGCGGCGGGCAACCTCGCCAAGGCGCCGGGCAAGCCGGGCATCCAGCCGAACACCAAGGCCAACCCGTACGGCTTCGGCCAGCGCGCGGACGTGGCCCGGCTGTCCAACGTGCAGCAGACGGCGTGGGCGACCACCGCCGGCACCTTCAAGCTGCCCGACCTCGACCTGTCGCTGAAGCGCGGCAAGGGCGCCGGGGTCGAGTGCTTCTGAGGCAGACGTCCACCTCGGACTGAAGCCCGGGGGTGTGGGGCCGCCTCGCGCGGCCCCGCATCCGCACACCACGGGCACCTGCCCGCTCTTCCCTCTTTTCTCAGTACCACCGCTTTCAGGGAGCTGTTTCCATGAGCGCCGAGTCCACTGCTTCCAGCGGAGTCCACCAGGAGAACCGGTTCCGTGTCTGGCGGCAGACCCGGCCCTTCTGGGCGGGCCTGTTCACGATGCTGGGCGGCGTCCCGATCGCGTACCTCCCGTACGGGGACATGCGCCTCGGCAACGTCACCCTCGCCATGGCGACGACCGCCGGAGCCGGTGCGCTGATCATCGGCGTGCTGCTGATCACCCTCGGGCTCACCATGTGGTTCCAGCCCGCCGTCCGGGTCTTCGCGGGCGTGGCGGCCATCGTGCTCGGACTCATCTCCATCCCCGTGTCGAACTTCGGCGGCCTGGTCGTCGGCTTCCTCCTCGCCCTCGTCGGCGGCGGCATGTCCGCGGCGTGGGCCCCGGCCCCGCCGGCGGAGGAGTCCGCGGAGGAGCCGGAGCGGGCCGAGCAGTCGGAGTGGGC
This sequence comes from Streptomyces fradiae, assembly GCF_041270065.1. Taxonomy (NCBI): domain Bacteria; kingdom Bacillati; phylum Actinomycetota; class Actinomycetes; order Kitasatosporales; family Streptomycetaceae; genus Streptomyces; species Streptomyces fradiae. The sequence goes on from NZ_CP065958.1 coordinate 5,592,886, forward strand.
CGAGCGGCCGGAGTCGGACGAGCGGACGGAGGCGGCGCCGGCCGCCCCGGGCGAGCACCACGAGCACGACGGCACGACCGGTACGACGCAGCCGCTGATCCCCCAGCAGGGTGCCGAGGTCCCGGTGGCCGAGACCACGACCGAAGCCAACGGCGGGAGTAACAGTGCGGGGTGACGAAACACAGTCGGCCGGGACGGAGAGAGGACCGCGCCACGCGGCCCCCCGCAAGTCCTTCCTGAACAAGCTCCACGCGCCGGTCGGCAAGGCGATGGCCCTCGCGGCCATGCCCACCGCGGTGATCGTGGGCATGGGCCTGGCGCCCCGGCTCGCCCTCGCCGACGACAGCAAGGACATCCCCTTCGCGCCCGGCCCGTGCGTGACCCGCTCGGACGAGCCGACGGCCGACCCGTCCGCCACGGCGGACGCGACGGAGAGCCCGAAGCCGACCGCGAGCGCCACCGCGACCGCGCAGCCCACCGAGGAGCCCCCCCCCGGACGCCTCGGCGAGCACGGAACCCAAGCCGACGGCGACCTCCGACGCGACCGCGCAGCCGAAGACGGGCACCACCCAGGCGCCCGCGCCCAAGACCACCACGGCGCCCGCGCCCACCCCGACGCCCACCAAGTCGGTCAACCCGCTCGACCCGCTGGGCCTCGGCGACGCGCTCAAGGACCTGTTCGACGGGCCCGACGCGACGACCGCACCGGCGCCCGCGCCCACCTCGTCGGCCACCCCGACGAAGGCGCCCACCACGACCACGGCCCCCACGAAGGCGCCCACCGCGCCGACCGGCACGACCGCGGACAAGCCCGCCGGGAAGACGGAGACGACCGACACGGTCGACAAGACGAAGGCCGCCATCCAGGACGCCGCCGACAAGGCCGGCGCCACCACGGAGGAGCTGGACGACTCCGCGAAGGGCCTCGAACCGACCGCGGACGAGGACATACCGGACGGCGCCAAGCCGCGCTTCCCCTGCCCCGAGCCCGACCCCGAGGCGCTCGCCGCGGCGGAGCTGGAGCCCGGCATGCCGCTGCTCCCGGACGCGCCGTGGCGCCTGGAGACCAGCACCCTGGAGCTGCGCGGCCTCAAGTACCACGGCATCGTCGAGGTGAAGACGGGCAGCGGTCAGATCAAGAAGGTCCTCAAGTTCACCGCGGACGAGGTGGACATCTGGAACCTGCACCAGCTGACGGAGCACTCCGACGGGCTGACCGGACACGTCCGCTCCAACCCGGGCTCGAAGTCCACCATCCGCAACGGCACGGTGACCATGTACACGGAGGAGCTGAAGGGCAATCTCTTCGGCCTCATCCCGGTCACCTTCAGCCCGCAGTCCCCGCCGCCGCTCGACGTCCCGTGGGCCGTCTTCACCAACTGCACGGTGAAGCAGGCCGGCCAGTTCGGCGGCACGCTCAAGGTCCCGGGCCTGCGCAACACCATCGAGCCCAACGCGTAACAGGGCCCACCGCGCAACAGAACCCACAGACCCTTCCGGGAGCCGCACAGGACGGAGCCCCCGCCCCTCCGAGGAGGGACGGGGGCTCCGTCATGAGCCGAGGCGGACGCGTCAGGCGTTCGCCGCGCCGCCCAGGTGGTGCACCCGGACCATGTTGGTGGTGCCGGGGACGCCGGGGGGCGAACCGGCGGTGATGATCATGGTGTCGCCGGCGTTGTAGCGCTGCAGCTTCAGGAGCTCGGCGTCGACCAGGTCCACCATGGCGTCGGTGTTGTTCACGAACGGCACCAGGAAGGACTCCACGCCCCAGCTCAGGGTGAGCTGGTTGCGGGTGCCCTCGTCGGTGGTGAAGGCCAGGATCGGCTGCTGGGTGCGGTAGCGGGAGAGCCGGCGGGCCGTGTCGCCGGACTGGGTGAAGGCGATCAGCGCCTTGCCGCCCAGGAAGTCGGCGATCTCGCAGGCCGCGCGGGCGACCGAACCGCCCTGGGTGCGCGGCTTCTTGCCCGGCACCAGCGGCTGCAGGCCCTTGGAGAGCAGCTCCTCCTCGGCCGCGGCGACGATCTTCGACATCGTCTTCACGGTCTCGATCGGGTAGGCGCCCACGCTCGACTCGGCGGAGAGCATGACCGCGTCCGCGCCGTCCAGGATCGCGTTGGCGACGTCGCTCGCCTCGGCGCGGGTCGGCCGCGAGTTGGTGATCATCGACTCCATCATCTGGGTGGCGACGATGACCGGCTTGGCGTTGCGGCGGCACATCTCGACGAGCCGCTTCTGCACCATCGGGACCCGCTCGAGGGGGTACTCGACGGCGAGGTCGCCACGGGCCACCATGACGGCGTCGAAGGCGGCGACGACCTCGGCCATGTTCTCGACGGCCTGCGGCTTCTCGACCTTGGCGATGACGGGGACCCGGCGGCCCTCCTCGTCCATCACCTTGTGGACGTCCTTGACGTCGGCGGCGTCGCGGACGAAGGAGAGGGCGACCATGTCGCAGCCCATGCGCAGCGCGAAGCGGAGGTCCTCGACGTCCTTCTCGGACAGGGCCGGGACGTTGACCGCGGCGCCGGGCAGGTTGATGCCCTTGTGGTCGGAGATGACCCCGCCCTCGACGACGATGGTCTTCACCCGTGGGCCCTCGACCTCGACCACGCGCAGCTCGACGTTGCCGTCGTTGATCAGGACCTGGTCGCCCTTGGACACGTCGCCGGGCAGGCCCTTGTACGTGGTGCCGCAGATGGCCTTGTCGCCGGGGACGTCCTCGGTGGTGATGGTGAACTCGTCACCGCGCACCAGCTCGACGGGGCCCTCGGCGAAGGTCTCCAGACGGATCTTGGGGCCCTGGAGGTCGGCGAGCACGCCGACGGCGCGGCCGGTGTCGGCGGCGGCCCTGCGGAGGCGGTCGTACCGCTCCTGGTGCTCTGCCTGGGTCCCGTGGCTCATGTTGAATCGGGCCACGTTCATGCCGGCCTCGATGAGAGCCTTCAGCTGCTCATAGGAGTCGACGGCGGGGCCCAGCGTGCAGACGATTTTGGAACGGCGCATACGGCGGATCCTATCGGTTTGTTTCACTGCGGAATATTCCGTCTGGTGGAAAGTACAAATGGGCGCGGGGCCGCTCAGGCGTTCACTCGTTCGAGCCCGCCCCTTCCAGAACGAGCGCGTAACTCTGCCGCGCGATCTCCAGCTCCTCGTCCGTCGGCACCACCGCGACCGCCACCCGCGCGTACACCGGCGAGATGATCCGGGCCTCGTCGGAACGTACGGAGTTGAGCTCCGCGTCCACCGCGAGCCCCAGCTCCTCCAGGCCCGCGATCGCAGCCTCCCGCACCGGCGCCGCGTTCTCGCCGACCCCCGCCGTGAACGCCACCGCGTCCACCCGGCCGAGCACCGCGTAGTAGGCCCCGATGTACTTCTTCAGGCGGTGCACATAGATGTCGAAGGCCAGCGCCGCCCGCTCGTCGCCCTCGTCGATCCGGCGCCGGATCTCCCGCATGTCGTTGTCGCCGCAGAGCCCGACGAGCCCCGACTTCTTGTTGAGCAGTACGTCGATCTCGTCCGCCGACATGCCCGCCACCCGCTTCAGATGGAAGGTCACCGCCGGGTCGATGTCGCCCGAACGGGTGCCCATGACCAGGCCCTCAAGGGGGGTCAGCCCCATCGAGGTGTCCACGCACCGGCCGCCGCGCACCGCCGAGGCGGAGGCCCCGTTGCCCAGGTGCAGCACGATCACGTTCACCTCCGCCGGCTCCTTGCCGAGGAGCTTCGCCGTCTCCCGGGAGACGTACGCGTGGGAGGTGCCGTGGAAACCGTAGCGGCGGATCCGGTGCGCGTCCGCGGTCTCCACGTCGATCGCGTACCGCGCCGCCGACTCCGGCATGGTGGTGTGGAAGGCGGTGTCGAAGACCGCCACCTGCGGCAGGTCCGGGCGCATCGCCATCGCCGTACGGATGCCGACCAGGTTCGCCGGATTGTGCAGCGGCGCCACCGGCACGAGCCGCTCGATCTCCGCGAGCACCTCGTCGTCGATGACGGTCGGCTCGGTGAACCGCAGCCCGCCGTGCACCACCCGGTGCCCGATCGCGGCCAGCTCGGGGGAGTCCATCCCCAGGCCGTCCGCCGCCAGTTCCTCGGCGACCGCCTTCAGGGCGGCCGCGTGGTCGGCGATCGGCCCGTTCTTCTCGCGCTTCTCGCCTCCCTGGAGCGGGGTGTGCACGATCCGCGAGGTCTCTTCGCCGATCCGCTCCACCAGTCCCTGGGCCAGCCGGCGGTCGTCGCGCATGTCGAGCAGCTGGTACTTCACCGACGAGGAACCGGAGTTGAGGACCAGTACGCGGGTGGGAGGGGTCATGCCGGGAGCTCCTGGGACTCGGGCTGGGGCTGGGACTGGATCGCCGTGATGGCGACCGTGTTGACGATGTCGCTGACGAGCGCGCCGCGCGAGAGGTCGTTCACGGGCTTGCGCAGACCCTGCAGGACCGGGCCGACGGCGACCGCGCCGGCCGAGCGCTGCACGGCCTTGTAGGTGTTGTTGCCGGTGTTGAGGTCCGGGAAGATCAGCACGGTGGCCTGGCCCGCCACCTCCGAGCCCGGCAGCTTGGTGGCCGCGACGGACGGCTCGACGGCCGCGTCGTACTGGATCGGCCCCTCGATCCGCAGCTCCGGCCGCGACTCGCGGACCAGCTTGGTCGCCTCGCGCACCTTGTCGACGTCGGCGCCGGAGCCGGAGGTGCCGGTGGAGTACGACAGCATCGCGATCCGCGGCTCCACGCCGAAGCGCGCGGCGGTGGCCGCCGACTGCACGGCGATGTCGGCCAGTTGCTCGGCGTTCGGGTCCGGGTTGACCGCGCAGTCGCCGTACACGAGCACCTTGTCGGCCAGGCACATGAAGAAGACCGACGACACGATCGAGGCTTCCGGCTTCGTCTTGATGATCTCGAAGGCCGGGCGGATCGTCGCCGCCGTGGAGTGCACCGAGCCGGACACCATGCCGTCGGCCAGGCCCTCCTCGACCATCAGGGTGCCGAAGTAGTTCACGTCCGAGACGACGTCGTACGCGAGCTCCACCGTGACGCCCTTGTGGGCGCGCAGCCGCGCGTACTTCTCCGCGAAGGAGTCCCGCAGCTCCGAGGTCTGCGGGTCGATCAGCTGGCTGTCGCCGAGGTCCATGCCCAGGTCGGCGGCCTTCTTGCGGATCGTCTCGACGTCGCCGAGCAGGGTCAGGTCGCACACGCCGCGGCGGAGCAGCACGTCGGCGGCGCGCAGCACCCGCTCCTCGGTGCCCTCCGGAAGGACCACCCGGCGCCGGTCGGCCCGGGCCTGCTCCAGGAGTTCGTGCTCGAACATCATCGGGGTGACCCGGCCGCTGCGGGCCACCGAGACCCGGCGCAGCAGGTCGGCGGTGTCGACGTGGCGCTCGAAGAGACCGAGCGCCGTCTCCGCCTTGCGGGGCGTCGCCGCGTTCAACTTGCCTTCGAGGGCGAAGAGTTCGGCGGCCGTGGGGAAGCTGGTTCCGGGCACCGAGATGACCGGGGTGCCGGGCGCGAGCCGGGCGGCCAGGGTGAGGATCGCGTCGCTGGGCCGCTCGTCGAGGGTGAGCAGCACGCCCGCGATCGGCGGGGTGCCGGCCGAGTGCGCGGCCAGCGCGCCGATCACCAGGTCGGCCCGGTCGCCGGGGGTGACGACGAGACAGCCCGGGGTCAGCGCGTTGAGGAAGTTCGGCAGCATCGCGCCGCCGAAGACGAAGTCGAGGGCGTCGCGGGCGAATCCCGCGTCGTCGCCGAGCACCACGGTGGCGCCGAGCGCGTGGGTGATCTGGGAGACCGTCGGCGCGGCGAGCGCCGGCTCGTCCGGGAGGACGTAGCAGGGCACGGGCAGCCGGGCGGTCAGCCGCTCGGCTATCGCCGCCCGGTCCTCGGCCGCCACCCGGTTGACCACCATCGCGAGCACGTCGCAGCCGAGCCCGTCGTACGCGCGGAAGGCGTTGCGCGCCTCGGCCCGCACCGACTCCGCGGGCTGGCCCTTGCCGCCGACCACCGGGATCACCGAGGCGCCGAACTCGTTGGCGAGGCGCGCGTTCAGGGCCAGCTCGTCGGGCAGCTGGGTGGCGGCGAAGTCGGTGCCGAGGACCAGGACGACCTCGTAGTCGCGGGCCACCGCGTGGAACCGGTCCACCAGCTGGGACACCAGCTCGTCGGTGCCCCGCTCGGCCTGCAGCGCGGACGCCTCGTGGTAGTCCATGCCGTACACGGTGGCGGGGTCCTGGGTCAGCCGGTAGCGGCTGCGCAGCAGGTCGAACAGACGGTCCGGGCGGTGGTGCACCAGCGGCCGGAACACCCCGACCCGGTCCACCTGGCGGGTGAGGAGCTCCATGACTCCCAGCTCGACGACCTGGCGGCCGTCTCCGCGGTCGATCCCGGTCACGTACACGCTGCGCGTCACGCCGTGGTCTCCTGTCCGAATCCGAGCGGCTTACTTGTCAGCCTGGTGGATGTAAAAACCACCGATAGGGCGGCAATGCCCTCTTGACAATACCCCTGTGGCTCGATACGACGCCCGCTGGACGAAGGGCCCGGACCGCCGGGACCAAAGGCCCCACAAGGCCCCCGAGGGCCCGGCCGCGGCGGGTGCGCGGCGGGTCCGCGGAGCAGCAGCGAGCGCCTCCGCACCGCCGACCGTGTGAGAATCGACAACGGCTCACCCGTACCACTACCGAGCAGGAGAGACAGCACGATGCGCATCGGAGTACTGACAGCGGGCGGCGACTGCCCCGGTCTGAACGCGGTGATCCGGTCCGTCGTGCACCGGGCCGTGACGCATTACGGCGACGAGGTCATCGGCTTCGAGGACGGCTACGCGGGCCTGCTCGACGGCCGCTACCGCACCCTCGACCTCAACGCCGTCAGCGGCATCCTCGCCCGCGGCGGCACCATCCTCGGCTCCTCCCGCCTGGAGCGCGCCCGCTTCGCCGCGGCCTGCGCCAACGCCAAGGAGCTGATCGAGAAGAGCGGCTTCGACGCGCTCGTCCCGATCGGCGGCGAGGGCACCCTCACCGCCGCCCGGATGCTGTCCGAGGCCGGCGTCCCGGTCGTCGGCGTGCCGAAGACCATCGACAACGACATCTCCTCCACCGACCGCACCTTCGGCTTCGACACCGCCGTCGGCGTCGCCACCGAGGCGATGGACCGGCTCAAGACCACCGCCGAGTCCCACCAGCGCGTCATGGTCGTCGAGGTGATGGGCCGGCACGCCGGCTGGATCGCCCTGGAGTCCGGCATGGCCGGCGGCGCCCACGGCATCTGCCTGCCCGAGCGGCCCTTCGACCCGGCCGACCTGGTCAAGATGGTCGAGGAACGCTTCGCCCGCGGCAAGAAGTTCGCCGTCATCTGCGTCGCCGAGGGCGCGCACCCGGCCGAGGGCACGATGGACTACGGCAAGGGCGAGATCGACCAGTTCGGCCACGAGCGCTTCCAGGGCATCGGCACGGCCCTCGCGTACGAGCTGGAGCGCCGCCTCGGCAAGGAGGCCCGGCCCGTCATCCTCGGCCACGTGCAGCGCGGCGGCACGCCGACGGCGTACGACCGGGTGCTCGCGACCCGCTTCGGCTGGCACGCGGTGGAGGCCGTGCACAGCGGGGAGTTCGGCAGGATGACGGCGCTGCGCGGGACGAACGTCGAGATGGTGCCGCTCGCGGAGGCGGTCACGCAGCTGAAGACGGTGCCGGAGGACCGGATGCGGGAGGCCGAGTCGGTCTTCTGACCGTCTTCTGACCGTTCGCCCATCGCTTGGACTGTCCCGGCCCCGATCCTCCCCCCGTGTGGAGGATCGGGGCCGAATCCATGCTTGAGCCCGGCGGCGCGATCAACAAGGCTTGGGCCCGTCCCGGACATGTCCCAACCCCCGTCCGGCCCGGACCCGACGCGAGGGAGCGGCACGCATGACCACGGGCGCCCAGGCCCCCGACCCCCGGTCGGCCCGCACCCCCGCCGACTTCGTCGCCCACCTCCGCCGCCTCAAGACCCGCTCCGGCCTCACCTACCGCGAACTCTCCACCCGCGCCACCGCTCTCGGCGAGGTCCTGCCGCGCTCGACCGTCGCCAACATGCTGTCGCGGGCCACCCTGCCCAGGGAGGAATTGCTCGCGGTGTTCGTACGGGCCTGCGGGGCGGGGGAAGGCGAGGCGGCGGAGTGGGAGGCGGTACGGAGGGAGCTGGCGGCGGGGGCCGGGGACGCGGGCGAGGAGGAGACCCGGTCCGAGCCGCCGGTCTGGCCGGGCGGCGCCGAGCCGGAGGCGGGCCGGGAGGCGGTTCCGGAGCTGGAGCCGGGCCTGGAGCCGGAGCCGGGGGCGGGCCCGGGCGGGCGGCGGCGGCTCGGTCTGGTGGGCGTGATCGGGGTGGCCGGCCTGGTCCTGGCCGCCGTCAGCGTGGTCGCCCTGGTCCGCGACGGCACCCCGGCGCACGGCGGCGGCCCGCCCGAGGGCCCGGTGACGATCCGCGCGGTGGACTCCGGCCTCTGCCTCGGCGAGCGCCGCGGCGACCGCTCCGGCCAGGTCCGCCAGCTCGCCTGCGCGGACGCCGGCGTGCCCCGCTACTCGCTGAAACGTCTCGCCGACGCCCACTGGCGCCTCGTCACCGCCCACCCCGACTACGGCCCCGGCTGCTCCGGCCTCCCCTCCGGCGGCCGGATACCCGACGCCGCCCTCGAAGACTCCGAGTGCGGCGACCCCACCCGTATCGAATCCTTCACCCTGACCCCCCACGGCCCCGGCTACCGCATCGCCCCGGCCGACTCCGCCACCCCCGACACCTGCATCACGGTGACCGACACCCCCGGAGCCGAGGGCGCCCCGCTGACGCAGGCGCCGTGCAGGGCGGACGCGAGGGGGCAACTCTTCGCGTTCGAGCGGGCGAAGCAGGGACCGGCGGTCTAGCCCGCCGCCCGTTCCACCAGCCGTGCCCGCAGCGCCCCGATCACCTCCGGGTCCAGTCCCACGTGGCCCGTGGCGTACTCCTGGACCGAGCCGTACTCGGTGCGCAGGTCCGCGAGGAAGAGGTCCATGACGACGGCGGGGGCGCGGCCGAAGCCGTTCCAGCGGAGGTGGGCGTCGGGGTGGGCGGACTTCCAGTCGGCGAAGAAGCGGGCGGTGGCGAGTTCGGTGAGGGCGAAGTCCGCCACGACGTGCTCGTCGGGGACGTCGAGGAGGCCGAGGACGAGGGCGGCGAGGAGGCCCGTGCGGTCCTTGCCGGCGGCGCAGTGGAAGACCAGGGGGCCCTCGGTGGTGGCGATGGTCTCCAGGGCGCGGCGGATCTCGGCGGCGCCGTCGAGGGCGACCTCGGCGAACCGGTCGGCGAGGAAGCGCCAGGGGTCGGGGTCCGGGGCCCGGTCGACCTGGTCGTAGGGGCGGTGCTCGATGCTCAGGTTGTGCCAGGTCTGCGGCTCGCTCTCGGGATGGCGGCCGCGGTGCGCGATCTCCGACGGGTAGCGCAGGTCGATCACGGCCTCGATGCCCAGCTCCCGGAAGCGCTCCAGATCGGAGGCGCGCGCGTCGGGGCCGGCGAGCTTGCCGAGGGAGTCGGAACGGTAGAGGGTCGCCCACCGCACGCTCCCTCCGTCGGCGGTCGGATAGCCGCCCAGGTCACGGAAGTTGTGGAGCCGTTCGAAGGTTATGTGTCGTCTCACACGGTCACCCTAGAGGCGCGACCGTCTCCCAGAAATGGTCCATGATCTCGTCCAGGTACGCCCGGCCCTCGTCGCCCGTCGCACCCGACGCGCCCCAGCTGCTCGTCGCCGCCATCCGCGCGTGGTAGTCGGTGTGCAGCCGCTGCAGCGCCTGCTCCACCGCCCGCCGCGGCAGCGGCAACAGCTTGCCGACCGGTTTCACGTACGCCTGCCAGCGCGTCGTCGCCGCGTCCCGCAGCAGGTCGGACAGCTTCGCGTCGCCGCCGGTCGCGGTCAGCAGCGCGCGCGGGCCGAGGCCGAGGACCTCGGCGAGGGCGGCGGTCTGCCGTTCGTTGCCGCGCCAGCCGCCGGTCTCCTCCATGCGCAGATACGCGGCGGGGTCGAGCCCCACCTGCCGGGCCAGGTCCTCGGGCGCGAGGCCGCGGGCGATCCGGTGCTCGCGCAGGGTGGTGGCGGCCATCAGGAGCTCGGCCGGGGAGCACCACAGCACGCCGGCGAGGGCGGTGAGCTCCTGCGCGGTGGGCGCGGCGCGGCCGCGCTCCCAGGCGATGACGGTCTCGGGGGTGACGAACAGGCCGTACTGGGCGCGGAGCCCGTAGGCGACGTGTCCGGGGGCCATGCCGAGGCCCTCGCGCAGTCGGCGCGCGGCGAGGGCGTTGAAGGGTGGTGAGGGATGGTGCACCCGGCCACGGTAGGGGCGGGGGGTGACTGCTGGCTACGGTGCGTTCACCCAACGCTTTCGCTTGTGGGAACGTGGGAACCGATGAGTAACCACGTGATCGACTCTCCGTGATCACGGGCCGCTGGCGCGGTCGGCGACCCCGGTCGGCGGCCGCGCCAGCGACCCCCGTCAGTGGCCGCGCGCCTCCAGCCACCGGTACTGCAGTTCCGGCCGCCCGATCTGACCGTACTGCGGCGCCCGCGCCGCCCGCCCCGCCGTCACCAGATGTTCCAGGTAGCGGCGCGCGGTGATCCGCGAGATGCCCACGGCCGTGCCCGCCTCCGCCGCCGTGAGCCCGTCCGGCGCGGCCCGCAGCGAACGGGTCACCGCCTCCAGGGTGGGGCCGCTCAGGCCCTTGGGCAGCGCCGCCGGCTGCGGGGCGCGCAGCGTCGCGAGCGCCCGGTCCACCTCGTCCTGGCCGGAGGCCTCCCCGGCCGCCGCCCGGAACTCCGCGTAGCGCGCGAGCCGGTCCCGCAGCGTCGCGAAGGCGAAGGGCTTCAGGACGTACTGCACGACCCCGAGCGACACCCCCTCCCGCACGATCGCCAGGTCCCGCGCCGAGGTCACCGCGATCACGTCCGCCGCGTGGCCGGCCGCGCGCAGCGCCCGGAGCAGCTGGAGCCCGTGCCCGTCCGGCAGGTACAGGTCGAGCAGCAGCAGATCCACCCGGGTCCGGTCGAGGATCCGTACCGCCTCGGCCCGCGAGTGCGCCACGCCCACCACCGTGAAGCCGGGCACCCGACCCGCGTACAGGGCGTGCGCGTCGGCGGCCACGGGGTCGTCCTCGACCACCAGCACCCGGATACCAGCACTCCGGTTCACGCGCCCACCTCCGCCGTGATCCGTCCGGCGACGGGAGCACCCAGCGGCAGCCGTACGGTGAACTCCGCGCCGCCCAGCGGGGATTCGGCGATCGTCAGGGTGCCCGAGGCGCGGCGAACGGCCTGCTGGACCAACGCCAGGCCGAGGCCCCGGCCCGGGCCGCGGGTCGACCAGCCGCGGTCGAGCACGTCGGTGCGGTCCTCGGGGCGCACCCCGGGCCCGCTGTCCCCGACCCGCAGCAGCAGCTCGCCGGCCCCGCCTTCCGCGGCGAGCGCGGTGACGGTGACCCGCCCGCTCCGTACGCACTCGGGGAGTCCGGCGGCCTCCACCGCGTTGTCGATCAGATTGCCCAGGATGGTCACCAGATCGCGGGCGGGCAGCGAGGCCGGCAGCAGCCCGTCGTCGATCCGGCTGTCCTCGGTGAGCACCAGCTCCACGCCCCGCTCGTTGGCCTGCGCCGCCTTGCCGAGCAGCAGCGCGGCGAGCACCGGCTCGCCGACCGCCGTCACCACCCGGTCGGTGAGCGCCTGCGCCAGCTCCAGTTCGGCCGTGGCGAAGCCGACCGCCTCCTCGACCCGGCCCAGCTCGATCAGCGAGACCACGGTGTGCAGCCGGTTCGCCGCCTCGTGCGCCTGCGAGCGCAGCGCCTCCGTGAAGCCGCGCTCCGAGTCCAGCTCGCCCGAGAGCGACTGGAGCTCGGTGCGGTCCCGCAGGGTGACCACGGTGCCGCGGCGCTCCCCGCCGACCACCGGCCGGGTGCTCAGGACGAGCACCCGCTCGTCGGTCAGATGCAGCTCGTCCACCCGCGGCTCGGCCGAGAGCAGCGCCCCGGTCAGCGGCGCGGGCAGCCCGAGCTCCGCCGGCGAGCGGCCCACCACGTCGGCCCCGCAGAGCCCGAGCAGCTCCCGCGCCCCGTCGTTGATCAGCGCGATCCGGCGCTGCCCGTCCAGCATGACGAGACCCTCGCGCACCGCGTGCAGCGCGGCCTCGTGGTAGTCGTGCATCCGGCTGAGCTGGGTCGCGTTCATGCCCTTGGTGCTGCGGCGCAGGCGCGCGTTGATGACGTACGTGCCGGCGCCGCCGAGCGCGAGCGCCGCGCCCGCCATCCCGAGCAGCGCGGCGACCTGTTCCCGTACCTGCTGGCTGATCCGCTCGATGGTGATACCCGAGCTGACCAGGGCGATCACCCGGCGGTGCGCCGGGTCGCCGGCGTCGAAGACCGGCGCGACCGTGCGCACCGAGAGGCCGAGGACGCCCATGTGGGTCTCGGAGAAGGTCTCGCCGCGCACCGCCCGGTCGATGTGCCCGAGGTAGGTGCGCCCGATCTGCTCGGGCTCCGGGTGGGTCCAGCGCGTGCCGTCCGGGGCCATGACCACCACATAGCTGACGCCCGCGTCGCGCCGTACGGCCTCCGCGTACGGCTGGAGCAGCGCGGTCGGGTCCGTGCGGTCCGCGGCCCGGGCCGCCGCCACCACGGCCGGGGAGGCCGCGACCGCCGTCGCCGTCGCCGTGGACTGCCGGCGCGCGGTCTCCTCCGCCTGGGCGCGGTCCGTCACGTATGCGAACACGGCGCAGCCCGCGACGACGGCCGCCACCAGCACGACCTGCATGGCGAAGAGCTGGCCGGCCAGGCTGCGGGGGCGGGGGAGGCGGAGACGCATGTCAGCCAGTGTGCCCCGGTCACACGCGACCGCGGTACCGCGGACCGGAGTGACGTACTCGTGACGTACTTCGGCCATGAACGAAACGTACGCAAGGGTGACCCCGGTCACAGGGCTGATGGATAGTCCTGGGGATCCACCGGGACGTGGACACCTGAGGACGAGGAGAACCCCGTGGCCGCAAGACGGGACCGCACCCATTACCTGTACCTGGCCGTGATCGGCGCCGTCGTGCTCGGCATCGCCGTGGGCTTCCTGGCGCCGGACTTCGCCGTCGAGCTCAAGCCGCTCGGCACCGGCTTCGTCAACCTGATCAAGATGATGATCTCGCCGATCATCTTCTGCACGATCGTGCTCGGCGTCGGTTCCGTACGCAAAGCCACCAAGGTCGGCGCGGTCGGCGGCCTCGCCCTCGGCTACTTCCTGGTGATGTCGACCGTCGCCCTCGGCATCGGCCTGGTCGTCGGCAACATCCTGGAGCCCGGGTCCAGCCTGCACCTCACCAAGGACATCGCCGAGGCCGGCGCCAAGCAGGCGGCGGGCGCGAGCGAGGGCACCGCCGACTTCCTCCTCGGCATCATCCCCAAGACCATCGTCTCCGCCTTCACCGAGGGCGAGGTGCTGCAGACCCTGCTCGTCGCGCTCCTCGCGGGCTTCGCGCTCCAGGCGATGGGCTCCGCCGGCGAGCCGGTGCTCCGCGGCATCGGGCACATCCAGCGGCTTGTCTTCCGCATCCTCGCGATGATCATGTGGGCCGCGCCGGTCGGCGCGTTCGGCGCGATGGCCGCCGTCGTCGGCGCCACCGGCATCGACGCCCTGAAGTCGCTCGCCGTCATCATGATCGGCTTCTACATCACCTGCGCGCTCTTCGTCTTCGTGGTGCTCGGCACGCTGCTCCGGCTGATCGCCGGCGTCAACATCCTGTCGCTCCTGAAGTACCTGGGCCGCGAGTTCCTGCTCATCCTGTCCACCTCCTCCTCCGAGTCGGCGCTGCCCCGCCTGATCGCGAAGATGGAGCACCTGGGCGTCTCCAAGCCGGTGGTCGGCATCACCGTCCCGACCGGCTACTCCTTCAACCTCGACGGCACCGCGATCTATCTGACGATGGCCTCGCTCTTCGTCGCCGAGGCGATGGGCGACCCGCTGTCGATCGGCGAGCAGATCTCCCTCCTCGTCTTCATGATCATCGCCTCCAAGGGCGCGGCGGGCGTCACCGGCGCCGGACTCGCCACCCTGGCCGGCGGCCTCCAGTCGCACCGCCCCGAACTCGTCGACGGCGTCGGCCTGATCGTCGGCATCGACCGCTTCATGAGCGAGGCCCGCGCCCTCACCAACTTCGCGGGCAACGCCGTCGCCACCGTCCTGGTCGGCACCTGGACCAAGGAGATCGACAAGGCCCGGGTCACCGAGGTCCTCGCCGGCCGCGCGCCCTTCGACGAGACCACCCTCGTCGACGACCACGCCCCCGCCGGCGTACCGGACCAGCGCGCCGACGAGGGCGAGGAGAAGGCCCGGGCCGGCGTCTGAGCGCGAGCCTGAGCCCGAGCCGTCACGTCCACGAGCCCCCGGGCCCCGGGCCTTGAGCCGGATCCGGGTCCCGGACGCGGAACGCCCCCGTCGCACCCGCGGCGGGGGCGTTCCGTACGCCCCGGGTCGCCGCTCCAGCAGCCCCGCCGCTACAGCAGGCTCTCGAAGACCTCGTCCCAGAACTCGGAGTCGCCGACATTCACGTCGACGCCCGTCAGCCGCTCCCGCAGCGCGGTCACGGCGGCCTCCCGGGCGTCGTCGTCCTCCTCCGCCTCCAGGGCGCCGCTCGCCTCCGCGATCAGACCGAGCAGCACGGCGAGCCGCGGCAGCGAGTCGGCCGCCGGGCCCTTCCAGCCGGCCGCGTGGTCCCAGCCGTTGGGGTCGTAGTGGGTGATGCCGCCGTCCGCGTCGAGCATCAGGTTCTGATCGCCCCAGGAGGCTATGAAGAAGCAGAAGTTGGTCGGCGGGGAGTCGTCGTCGGGGTAGCGCTCGCCGTACAGCTCGTCCGCGTCGAACGGCTCCATGCTGTGCTCGCCGCGCAGGTCCCGGGTGTCGAGCCCGGCGGGTTCGAGCGCGACCGCCGGGAACCCGACGGTGCTCAGGAACGCGCGCGTCCCGGCGTCCGTCAGCTCGGCCGGCAGCGCGGCCTCGTCGGGCCGCCAGAGCGAGCCCGCGCCGAGCCGCGCCTCCAGCCACTCCGCGTCCGGCGTCAGCGGAATCTCGTCGCTCAGCACGGCGACTCCCCCCAGGTGATGCGTGTCGTACGACCCTCGTGGCCGATGATCAAAGAGTACGGGCGGGGTCTGACATCACGGCTCTGGTACGGCCATCACGGCTCCGGTACGGCGTCCAGCTCGGCCGACTCCGCCTCCGTAAGGACCAGTTCCGCGGCCCGCGCCGAGTCCCGCGCCGACTCCGGCCGGCTCGCGCCCGGGATCGGCAGGACGTGACCGCCGGGCCGGGCGAGCAGCCAGGCGAGCGCGACCCGCTGCGGCGACACGCCCCGCGCCCGGGCCACCCGGTGGAAGGCGCCGAACCGGGGGTCCGCCTCCGCCGGCGCCGAGGCCCCGTCGAGCGAGCTGCGCGAGATGCCGCCCAGCGGACTCCACGGCAGGAAGGCGAGCCCCAGCTGGGCGCAGAGCCGCAGCTCGGGCTCGCTGTCCCGGACGGCGGGGGAGTACCGGTTCTGCACCGACACGAGCCGGTCGCCCAGGATCTCCCGGGCCAGCAGGATCTGCTCCCGGTCCACGTTCGAGACCCCGGCGAGCCGGACCGTGCCCGCGTCGAGCAACTCCCGTACCGCGCCCAGCGATTCGGCGTACGGCACCGCCGGGTCCGGCTTGTGCAGCTGGTACAGCCCGATCGCGGCCACCCCCAGGCGCCGCGCCGAGCCCTCGGCCGCCCGCCGCAGGTGCTCCGGGCGCCCGTCGACCGTCCAGCCGCCGTCGGCGCTCCGGCCGCGCCCGCCCTTCGTGGCGACGAGCACGGCGTCGCGGTCCCCGCCGTACGCGGCGAGCGCACGCGCCACCAGCCGCTCGTTGGCCCCGGTCTCCCCGCCCGGCGGGTGGTAGGAGTCCGCCGTGTCCAGCAGGGTCACGCCCGCGTCCAGGGCGGCGTGGACGGTGGCGACCGCCCGGGCCTCGTCCGGGTGCCCCTCGATGGACAGCGGCATCGCGCCGAGTCCGACGGCGCCGACGGTGCGGTCGCCGAGAGTGCGGTGCAGAGTCGGCATCAGCCCTCCTGGGCGACGGTGGCGGCGGAAAGGGTCTCGGAGACGGCCTTGCGGAGCCATTCCGAGGAATGCGAGAAACGGAAACCGAGTGCTTCCGCGCGGGAATTGTCCATGCCGTACGAGCGGGCGAAGGAGAACGGCGAGACCTCCCCGACCTCCACCTCCCGGAACGCGGTCCGGCCCCCGCCCTGGACCGTCTCGATCTCCGCGCAGATCGCCGCGCAGATCTCCGCCGTCGTCAGCGGCCCGTGGGAATGCGCGTTCACCGGCCCGGTGAAATCCGTCTCCGTCGCGGCCCACGCCAGGAAGGCCGCGATCTCCTCCACATACACATAGGTCGCGGGCCGGTTCACCGGCGGTACGGCGATCGGCTCGCCCGCCCGGATGCGCTCCGCGTAGTGCGCCACCCGCCCGGTGAAGTCGTCCGCGCCGCCCAGCACATGCGCGACCCGCACCGCCGCCCACGGGAACTCCGCGCCGGCCGCGAACACCGCCTCCGCCTGCCGCTTCCCCTCCCCGTAGTGCGCGTCCAGGAACTCCGGGTCCTCCCACGGCAGGCCGAGGTCGACCGCGACGGTCGCCGGGTCGACGGCGCCCTCGGCGACCGGGAACGCCGAGTCCTCGTACTCGTACACCTCGACCGTCGACGTCATCACATAGCGCCGGGTGCGCCCCGCGAAGACGCGGGTGGCGATGGCCGCCTGGCGCGGGGTGTAGCAGACCTGGTCGACGACGACGTCGAAGGTCCGCCCCGCGAGGACGCTTTCCAGCGCCTTCTCGTCATTGCGGTCGGCGCGCAGTTCCGTCACCCCTTCCGGCGCCGGGGACGAACCGCGGTTGAGGACCGAGACGCGATGTCCGGCGTCGAGCAGGCGCGTGATCAGCCGCTTTCCGAAATAGCGGGTACCGCCGATGACCAAGATCTCCATGCCCACCAGTGTTACGTTGGCGCCTCGCCAACTGAAGGGGGAAACATGGGAGTCCGGGCCGTCCCGCCGAAGGAACCACGGTCGCCGCGGTTCGCCGCCGTCGAAACGACGGCGGCCGCTTTCGACGCCGTGGACCGGCAGATCCTGGACCTGCTGCAGAGCGACGGGCGCATCAAACTGAGCGAGCTCGGCCGCCGGGTCCGGCTCAGCCCCGCCGCCGTCACCGAGCGGGTCCGCCGCCTGGAGTCCTGCGGCGCGATCACCGGTTACGGCGCGCAGGTCGCCCCCGCCCGCCTCGGCTACGGCATCCAGGCCTTCGTCCGGGTCAACCCGCACGGCGGCTACACCCTCAAGCACCCCCGCACCCTCGAACTCCTCGCCCGCCCCGAGATCCGCGAGGCGCACCACGTGGTCGGCGAGGACTGCTGGATCCTCAAGGTCGCCGTCACCGACACCGTGCACCTGGAGGAGGTCCTGGAACAGACCTCCGCCCTCGGCCGCACCACCACCTCCATCGTCCTCACCTCCCCGGTGGAGCGAAAGCCGCTGCTCCCGGCCGGGGAACCGGCCTGACCGGGTGGGAAATGGGGGTGAGCGGGGCCTTTCCTGCTGACACAATCGCCCGGGTGTACGAGACGCATGTGACGGTCCGTTGCCGCACCGAGGACCAGCGGGACCGGCTCGCCGGATGGGCGGCGGACCGGGGCCTGAAGCTGACCACCATCGTCCTGGCGCGCGGCCGCACCCCGGTCCAGCCGATGCTGACCCTGCCCGACCGCACCGGCCACCCGGCGCTCGTGGCGGGGCTGCGCGCGGCCGGTTTCGAGCCGGTGCGGGTCAAGGTGGAGACGGTGCCGTGGAGCACGGAGCCCGCGGGCCCGGGCGGCGGCTACTTCGAGCACCACCTCAAGCTGGCGCTCCCCGCCGACCACGACCGGGCCGCGCTCGAAGCCCTCGTCGTGCCGCACGGTGCCCATGTCTCGTGGAACGCCCGCCGGGTGCTGCCGGGCCCGGGCGGCCGGCACGAGCGTTTCGTGACCCAGCGGCACCCGGGACCCGCCGACCTCGCGGGCCGGGCGTGCGACGCGCTGCGGGCCGTGCTGGTCGGAGCCGGGCACGAACTCCTCTCGGAGGAGCGGGAGTTCGTCCTGTCCGACAGCGACCTGTCGCTCGACGAGGGCTGGCTGGACGAGACCGTACGAGAGGAAACCCCGTGACCGACCCCGTGACCGACGCCGACTTCGACCCCCGCTCCGACCCCTACTCCGACCATGTCCGCTACCGGGACCAGGTGCCCCGCACCCTGACCGCCGGGATCGGCGCCGCGGCGGTCCGCCACCGCGCCTTCGACCCGGCCCTCAAGCAGTTCGACCAGGCCTTCGCCCCCACGGACACCGTGGTCGCGGACCCGGAGCTCCGCGCCCGCTGGCAGGACGCCCGCCGCTCCGCCCTCGGCCTGGTCCTCGCGGCCGTCGCCGGCTCGCCCTGGGCGGACTCCCTGGTGCTGCGCGGCAGCATGCTGATGTCGGCCTGGTTCGGCGAGGCCGCCCGCTCGCCCAAGGACATCGACTTCGTCGTGGTCCCCGCGACCTGGCGCATCGAGGAGCCGCGCACCCGCGCCATGCTCGACGGCATCGCCGAGGCGGCCGAGCGGCACGCACGTACGGTGGGGTCCGAGATCGAGCTCTCCGCGGCCGGGGCCGTGACCGAGGAGATCTGGACCTACGAGCGGGTGCCGGGCCACCGTCTGGTGATCCCGTGGACGGCGCCGGGCCTGCCCGGCGGTCAGGTCCAGCTCGACTTCGTCTTCAACGAGCCCCTTCCGCTGCCCGCCGAGCCGGCCGAGGTGGTGGGCGTGCGCGTGACGGCCGCGAGCCGCGAACTCTCCCTCGCCTGGAAGCTCATGTGGCTGCTCAGCGACATGTACCCGCAGGGCAAGGACCTGTATGACGCGGTGCTCCTGGCCGAGAGCTGCACGCCGCCGCTGGCGCTCGTGGAGCGGCTGCTGCGGGAGGCGGACGAGTGGCCGGGGTACGCGAACGAGTCGCTGACCCTGCCGATGTTCGAGTCCGCGCTCGGCGAGGTCGACTGGGACGGCTTCGGCGACCCGCACGCCGACACCGAGGAGGCGCGCCGAGAGCTCGGCGCCCGCCTCCTCGCGGTCGTGGCCCCGCTGCTCTAGGCGAGGTCGTCCCAGAGCGCGGTGGCGTGCGCCGCCACCAACCCCCGTACCCGCTCGACGAGTTCGGCCGCCGGCATCGGGTCGAGGCGGCGTCCGTCCCGGAGCCGTACCGCCACCTGGCCGTCGGCGGCCTCCTTCGCGCCGATGACGAGCTGGTACGGGACGAGGCGGGAGGCGCGGATGCGG
This sequence comes from Streptomyces fradiae, assembly GCF_041270065.1. Lineage (NCBI taxonomy): Bacteria > Bacillati > Actinomycetota > Actinomycetes > Kitasatosporales > Streptomycetaceae > Streptomyces > Streptomyces fradiae. The sequence continues at coordinate 5,612,282 of NZ_CP065958.1, forward strand.
GCGCCGAGGGTGCCGTGGTGGGGTCCCACGACCTCGGCGCGCAGGCCGAGTTCGGCGCAGCGGGCGGCGAGCCCGGCGGCGGCCTCGTACTCGGCGTCGGAGACCGGCAGTACGGCGAGCTGGACCGGGGCGAGCCAGGCGGGGAAGGCGCCGGCGTGGTGCTCGACGAGATGCGCGACGGCGCGTTCGACGCTGCCGACGACGGAGCGGTGGACCATCACGGGGCGGTGCTTGGCGCCGTCGGCACCGATGTAGTGGAGGTCGAACTGCTCGGGCTGGTGGAAGTCGATCTGCACGGTGGAGAGGGTGGACTCGCGGCCGGCCGGGTCGGCGACCTGCACGTCGATCTTCGGCCCGTAGAAGGCGGCCTCGCCCTCGGCCTCCTCGTAGGCGAGCCCGGAGGCGTCCAGGACCTCGCGGAGGAGTGCGGTGGCACGGGCCCACTTCTCGGGTGCGTCCACGTACTTGCCGCCGGGCCCGGCGAGCGAGAGCCGGTAGCGGGCCGCCTCGATGCCCATGGCGGCGTACGCCTCGCGGATCAGGCGCAGCGCGGCGGCGGCCTCCTCGGCGACCTGGTCGAGGGTGCAGAAGACATGCGCGTCGTTGAGCCCGATGGCCCGCACCCGGGTCAGCCCGCCGAGCACACCGGACATCTCGGACCGGAACATGCCGCCCAACTCGGCCATGCGGAGGGGGAGTTCCCGGTAGCTGTGCGCGCGGGAGCGGAACATCACGGCGTGGTGCGGGCAGAGGCTGGGCCGCAGCACGAACTGCTCGCCGCCGACGTCCATGGGCGGGAACATGTCGTCCTGGTAGTGCGCCCAGTGCCCGGAGATCTCGTACAGCTCGCGCTTGCCCAGCACGGGCGAGTACACATGCCGGTACCCGGCCCGCCGCTCGGCCTCCCGTACGTACTCCTCCAGCGCGTGCCGCACGACGGCCCCGTCCGGCAGCCAGTACGGCAGCCCGGCCCCGATCAGCGGATCGGTGTCGAACAGCTCAAGCTCACGGCCCAGCCTGCGGTGGTCGACTCCCTTTTCGGCACCCTTGTCGATGCTCATCGTCACTCCTCGTTCTTCACGGGGGAGCGAGCACCCGGACGCGACGACGCCGAAGCCCCGGGGCACTCGCCCCGGGGCTTCGGACAAACTCAGCTGTCAGCGCGCCGGGACACTCTCCGGCGTCGTCGTCTGGAACGCGGCACGCTGCTTCATACGGCAGACGCTAGCAGGGGCCCGCCGGCCCGCGCGCGGGATTTTCGCGGCGCTCGCGCTCTCGGGGCACAAAAAATCCCCGGACTTAGAATTGCAGTCAGGGGCGCGTCTCACGTATATTCATGGATTCCGTGTCCGCGCACAGCAAGCACACGGGCGGATTCACTAAACGCACTGTATCGCGCCGGGAGTCGAATTGTCAACCGAAGAATTTCGGAACGAGCAGAAATTCATCACCGAGCTCTACGCACGACTCGACGACCTGAGGGACCAGGCCGAGGCCGGCGTCGCCCGGGCCCTCGCCACGCCCGGCGAGGGCAGCGCGCAGGCGCGCCTGGAGCGGGACGTGCTCGTGGCCGAGCAGTCCGGGCTGCTCACCGCGCTGAACGCGGGGGAGAGCGGGCTGTGCTTCGGGCGGCTCGTGTTCCGGGACGGGCGCGACCACCACATCGGGCGGATCGGGATCCGGCGGGACGACCCGAACCGCACCCCCCTCGTCGTCGACTGGCGCGCCGACGTCGCCCGCCCCTTCTACCTGGCCACCGGCTACGAGCCGATGGGGCTCCGGCGCCGCCGCCACATCACCACCCACGGCCGCGACGTGGTGTCCCTCCACGACGAGGTGCTCGACCTGCGGGACGCGACCCGCACCGGGCACGAGAACCGCGACGCCGACGAGGTCCTGCTCGCCGCGCTCGACGCCGCCCGCACCGGCCGTATGCACGACATCGTGCAGACCATCCAGGCCGAGCAGGACGCCATCATCCGCTCCCCGCACCGCGGCGTCCTCGTCGTCGAGGGCGGCCCCGGCACCGGCAAGACCGCCGTCGCCCTGCACCGCGCCGCGTACCTCCTCTACGCCCACCGCGAGCAGCTCGCCAAGCGCGCCGTCCTCATCGTCGGCCCGAACCCCGCCTTCCTCGGCTACATCGGCAACGTCCTGCCCTCCCTCGGCGAGACCGGCGTCCTCCTCGCCACCCCCGGCGAGCTCTACCCCGGCGTCCACGCCACCGGTACGGACACCCCGCGCGCCGCCGCCGTCAAGGGCTCCGCCCGGATGGCGGAGGCCCTGGCGCAGGCCGTACGCGACCGCCAGCAGGTCCCCGAGCGCGGCGCGCCGCTGGTCGTCCCGCACGAGGACGGCGACCTGATCGTCGACTGGGACATGGCCCTGGAGGCCCGGCACAAGGCCCGCGAGACCTTCCTGCCGCACAACCTGGCCCGCCCCTACTTCGTCTTCGCGATCCTCGACGCGCTCGCCGAACAGCTCGCCGACCGCATCGGCGCCGACCCCTACGGCGGCCCCAACTTCCTCGGCCCCGACGACCGCGCGCTGCTCGCCAAGGGCGTCGCCGCCAACCCCGAGGTGCACGCCGCCCTCGACACCCTGTGGCCGGCCCTCACCCCCGAGACCTTCCTCGCCGACTACCTCGCCGAGCCCACCCACCTGGACGACGCCGACATCGCGGCGATCCGCCGCGACCAGGGAGAGTGGACGCCGGCCGACGTCCCCCTCCTCGACGAGGCCGCCGAACTCCTCGGCGAGGACGACTCCGCCGCCCGCGCCGCCGAGGAGGCCGAACGACAGAAGCAGATCGCCTACGCGCAGGGCGTCCTCGACGTCTCCTTCGCCTCCCGCACGTACGAGTTCGAGGACAAGACCGAACTCGACGCCGACGCCTCCGAGGTGCTGTCCGCCCACGACATCATCGACGCCGAACGCTTCGCCGAGCGCCACGAGGAGGCCGACCACCGCAGCGCCGCCGAACGCGCCGCCGCCGACCGCACCTGGGCCTTCGGCCACATCATCGTCGACGAGGCGCAGGAGCTGTCCGCGATGCTGTGGCGGCTGCTCATGCGGCGCAGCCCCACCCGCTCCATGACCCTGGTCGGCGACCCGGCGCAGACCGGCGACCCGGCCGGCGTCGGCTCCTGGCAGGAGATCCTCGCGCCGTACGTGGAGGACCGCTGGGAGCTCGTCCGGCTCGGCGTCAACTACCGCACCCCGGCCGAGATCATGGAGGTCGCCGCCGAGGTGCGGCGCGCCGCCGACCCGGGCTTCGAGCCGCCGCGCTCGGTGCGCTCCACGGGCGTCGCGCCCTGGGACCGTACGGTCGAGGACCCGGTGAAGGAGACCGCCGACGCGGTCGCGGCGGAGCTCCGGCCCGAGGGCCGGCTCGCCGTCATCGCCCCGGCCGCCCTCCACCCCGACCTGATCGCGGCCCTGCCCGACGCCGCGTACGGGCCGAAGCCCGACCTGACGCGCCCGGTCGTGCTGCTCGACCCGCGCCAGGCGAAGGGCCTCGAGTTCGACACGGTGCTCGTCGTCGACCCCGAGGCCATCCGATCCGCCGCTCCGCACGGCATCAACGACCTGTACGTGGCGCTGACCCGGGCCACCCAGCGGATGGGTGTGATCAGGCGGGCGGTCTGATCAGGCGGGCCTGAGCCAGACGGTGGCGAGCGGCGGCAGCGTCATCCGGACGCTCGCCGCCCGCCCGTGCCACGGCACCGACTCCGTCTTCACCGGGTCCGTGCCCACCACGTCGCCGCCGCCGTAGCGCGCCGCGTCCGTGTTCAGGACCTCTGCCCAGGCGGCGAAGGTGTCCGGCACGCCCAGGCGGTAGTCGTGCCGGACCACGGGGGAGAAGTTGGAGACCGCGAGCAGCGGCGAGCCGATCGCGTCGAAGCGGAGGAAGGCGAAGACGTTGTCCTCCGCCGCGTCGCCGACGATCCACTGGAAGCCCTCGGGAGCGGTGTCCCGCTCCCACAGCGAGGGCGTCGCCGTGTACACCGTGTTCAGGTCGCGCACCAGGTCCCGTACGCCGCGGTGGTCGCCGGCCGAGGCGTACGTCTCGTCCATCAGCCACCACTCGGGCCCGTGCTCCGCCGACCACTCCGCGCCCTGGGCGAACTCCTGGCCCATGAAGAGGAGTTGCTTGCCCGGGTGGGACCACATGAAGCCCAGATAGGCCCGGTGGTTGGCGCGCCGCTGCCACCAGTCGCCCGGCATCTTCGACACCAGCGCGCGCTTGCCGTGGACGACCTCGTCGTGGGAGATCGGCAGGATGTAGTTCTCGCTGTACGCGTACACCATCGAGAAGGTCATCTCGTGGTGGTGGTACTTGCGGTGCACCGGCTCCTTGCCGATGTAGCCGAGCGAGTCGTGCATCCAGCCCATGTTCCACTTCATGCCGAAGCCGAGCCCGCCGAAGCCGCCCGGGCCGACCTGGTCGGTCGGCCGGGTCACCCCGTCCCAGGCCGTGGACTCCTCGGCGAAGGTGATGATCCCCGGGCAGCGCTTGTAGACGGTGGCGTTCATCTCCTGGAGGAAGGCCACCGCGTCCAGGTTCTCCCGGCCGCCGAACTCGTTCGGCAGCCAGTCGCCGCCCTCGCGCGAGTAGTCGAGGTAGAGCATCGAGGCGACCGCGTCCACGCGCAGCCCGTCGAGGTGGAACTGCTCGCACCAGTACACCGCGTTGGCCACCAGGAAGTTGCGCACCTCGGTGCGCCCGTAGTCGAACTCCAGGGTGCCCCAGTCGGGGTGCGCCGAGCGGCGCGGGTCCTCGTGCTCGTACAGCGGGCGCCCGTCGAACTCGGCAAGGGCCCAGTCGTCGCGCGGGAAGTGCGCCGGCACCCAGTCCATCAGGACGCCGATGCCGGCCTGGTGCAGCGCGTCGACGAGGTGGCGGAAGTCGTCGGGGGTGCCCATGCGGGCGGTCGGCGCGTAGAAGCCGGTGACCTGGTAGCCCCACGAGCCGTGGAAGGGGTGCTCGGCGACCGCCATGAACTCCACGTGCGTGAAGCCGAGATCGCGGACGTAGGCGGGGAGCTGCTCGGCGAGCTGGCGGTACGTCAGGCCCGGGCGCCAGGACGGGAGATGCAGCTCGTAGACGGAGATCGGCGCCTCGTGGTGCGGGCGGGAGCCGCGCCGCGCCATCCACTCCTCGTCCTGCCACACATGGTGGTCGGCGGTCACGATCGAGGCGGTGTTCGGCGGGCACTCGGTGCGGCGGGCCATCGGGTCGGCGCGCAGGGTGTGGCTGCCGTCGGGGCGGGTGATGTCGAACTTGTACGCCGCGCCCTCGCCGATGCCCGGCACGAACAGCTCCCACACGCCGGTCGAGCCGAGCGAGCGCATCGGCAGCGCGCTGCCGTCCCAGTACGTCCAGTCGCCGGTCACCCGGACCCCGCGGGCGTTGGGCGCCCAGACGGTGAAGCGGGTGCCGGTCACGCCCTGGTGGGTCATGACGCGGGCGCCGAGCGCCGTCCACAGCTCCTCGTGCCGGCCCTCGCCGATCAGGTGCAGGTCGAGGTCGCCGAGGGCGGGCAGGAAGCGGTACGGGTCGTGGAGCGCGAGCTCGTCGGCGGCGGCGTCGGTGTAGCGGACGCGGAGCTCGTACTCCGGCACCTTGCGGAGGCGGGGGACCAGGGCCGAGAACAGTCCGTCGCCGTCCGCGTGGAGCGCGACCCGGCGCCCCTTCGGCAGCACCGCCGCCACCTCCTTCGCCCACGGCCGCAGCGCCCGGATCACCACCCCGCCCTTCACGGGGTGCGCCCCGAGCAGCCCGTGCGGATCGTGATGCTCCCCGGCGATCAGCCGGGCCCGGTCGTCCGGGTGGAGCGGGGGCGCCGCGCGTACGACGGCCAGGTCCGGCTTGGCCTCCGCCCGGGGAGCGGGCGTCTTCGGCTTGCGGGCTGTCCTGCCTGCGGATCGGGCGGTCACGGGGAGGCCTCCTGAAGTGGGTGTGGGAGTGAGTCATCTACGGGCGGGCGCGCCCGGGCGCTTCCACGCAAGCGCAACGCCGCGCATCGCGCACCGGACACTCGGCCGAACGGGCCCCGTCCGAACCCCGCAGGCGGGACGGGACGATGCGTGGGGTGAGGCTGGGCCGAACGGGGCGGGCACTCGAGGCCGGGGTTCGCCCCACCCCGTGTGGGCATTCGTCCCGCTGGGGCGGGACGGGTGGGCACACGGGACGGCGCCCCTTGCCGGGCCTAGGCTTCCGGGCCTGTGCCCGCACCACGGGTGCGCCGCGCTGGTGGTGCGGGTAGGCCCGGGTGCGGAGCGCGCCCGCATGGGCGCCGTCCCGTGTGCCCACCCTCCCCCTGGCTTCGCCCTGGGGGGACCCCCAGCCCCTGCGGGACGAATGCCCACACGGGGTGGGGCGAAAGCCCGCACCGCCCGTGCGGGTGGGCACCGGCCGGTAGGGCGGCGGGACGGGAGGGTCACGCTCCTCCTGCCAGGCGTTCGATCGCCGCCATCGGGACCGGGAGCCAGTCCGGGCGGTGGCGGGCCTCGTAGACGACCTCGTAGACGGCCTTGTCGGTCTCGTAGGCGCGGAGGAGGGCGGGGTGGGCGCGGGGGTCGGTGCCGGAGGCTTCCGCGTAGCCCGTGCAGTAGGCGGCGCGGCAGCGGGCGGCCCAGTCGGCGTTCCAGGGGCGGTGGGTGCGGGCCGCGTAGTCGAAGGAGCGGAGCATGCCGGCGATGTCGCGGACCGGCGGCTGCGGGCTGCGGCGCTCGTCGAGCGGCTTGGCAGGCTCGCCCTCGAAGTCGATCACCGCCCACGCGCCGTCCGAGCCGCGCAACGTCTGGCCGAGGTGCAGGTCGCCGTGGATGCGCTGGAGCGGCCCGGCGCCGCCCGCGTCGCCCGCGGCGGCGAACACGGCCCGCAGCCCCGGGACGTACGGCAGGAGCGCGGGCACCGCCTGCGCGGCGGCGTGCAGCCGGGCGTCCATCGCGGCGGCCAGGTGCGCGGCCCGGTCGCGCCGGAGGCGCTCGGTGGGCAGGGCGGTCGCCAGGGCGAGGTGCACCTCGGCGGTGGCCCGGCCGAGCGCGCGCGCCTCCGTGGTGAACTCCCGCCCGTCGGCGAGCGCGTCGAGGGCGAGCCGCCAGCCGTCCCGCGACTCGCGCAGGAAGGGCTGAAGGACACCCAGGGTGGCGTGCTCGGTCTCGAACCAGGCCACCGGCTCCGGCACCCGCGCGCAGCCCGCCCGTGCCAGGGCGAGCGGCAGCTCCAGGTCCGGGTTGGCGCCCGGGCTGACCCGCCGGAAGATCTTCAGGATGAACGAATCTCCGTAGACCAGCGACGAGTTGGACTGCTCGGCGTCGAGCACCCGCGGGGCGAGCGCGGGCAGCAGCGGGGCGGTGGTGTGGAAGCGCAGCGGGCCGATCCGGCCGGGCGCGCGCAGCCGTTCGTAGAGCAGTCCGGCGAGCCGCGGGTCGCGCAGCCCCTCGTAGACGGCCCGGCCCGCCAGCGGGCCCTGGCGGATCCGCCCGATGAGGGCGGGGGCGAGGCGCGGCGGCAGCTGGGGCCGCACCCCGAGGAGCAACTGGTAGCAGTCGGCGGGCGTTCCGGCCGGCCGGCCGGGTTGCTCGACCCGTACGAGCAGATGGAGGAGACCGGGTCCGGTGCCGTCCAGCGGCAGCAGCTCGGTGGCCGCGTCCAGAGCGAATCCGGTGACCCGGCGGCCCTTGCCGGCGAACCAGCGCTGCCGGGGCAGCCAGGTGTGCAGCAGGGGCGTGAGTGACGGAAGGAGGGCGTCCGGGGCCCGGGTGGTGGATGCGGTCTCCGGCATGGCATCGCGTCCTTTCCCCGGGGTGCGCACGGTGGGTTCGTATGCATTCAAATGCGCAGATTGTCCCGGATGGCGGCTTCGGCTGTCCGGCTGTGCGGGACGTGTCGGAGGGGGAAGATCCGTACGGGTCCGGCAAGAAGTCCCGTACGGAGCCTCCCGGTATGAGGCGGTGGAAACCGCCTCACACGGGACAGAACTGAAATGACGGTACTTCAGGATCGCTTGAGGCGGAACCAGTAGAACCCGTGCCCGGCGAGGGTCAGCAGATACGGCCACTGCCCGATCGCCGGGAACTCCACCCCGCCGATCAGCTCCACCGGCTTCACGCCGTCGAAGCGGCGCAGGTCGAGCTCGGTCGGCTGCGCGAAGCGGGAGAAATTGTTCACGCACAGCACGAGGTCGTCACCGTCTTCCCTGAGGAAGGCGAGCACCGCCGGGTTCGTCGACGGCAGTTCGGTGTACGAGCCGAGCCCGAAGGCACGGTTCTGCTTACGGATCTCGATCATCCGCTTCGTCCAGTGCAGCAACGAGGACGGCGAGGCCATCCCCGCCTCCACATTGGTCACCTGGTAGCCGTGCACCGGGTCCATGATGGCCGGGAGGTAGAGCCGGCCCGGATCGCAGGACGAGAAGCCCGCGTTGCGGTCCGGCGTCCACTGCATCGGGGTGCGCACCCCGTCCCGGTCGCCCAGCCAGATGTTGTCGCCCATGCCGATCTCGTCGCCGTAGTAGAGCACCGGCGAGCCCGGCAGCGAGAACAGCAGCGCGGTGAACAGCTCCATCTGCTTGCGGTCGTTGTCGAGGAGCGGGGCGAGCCGCCGCCGGATGCCGATGTTGGCCCGCATCCGCGGGTCCTTGGCGTACTCGGCGTACATGTAGTCGCGCTCTTCGTCCGTGACCATCTCGAGGGTCAGCTCGTCGTGGTTGCGCAGGAAGATGCCCCACTGGCAGCCGGACGGGATCGCCGGGGTCTTCGCCAGGATCTCGGAGACCGGGGTGCGCGACTCGCGCCGTACCGCCATGAAGATCCGCGGCATGACCGGGAAGTGGAAGGCCATGTGGCACTCGTCGCCGCCGGAGCGGAAGTCGCCGAAGTAGTCGACCACGTCCTCCGGCCACTGGTTGGCCTCGGCGAGCAGCACTCGGTCCGGGTAGTGCTCGTCGATCTCCTTGCGGACCGCCCGGAGGAAGGCGTGGGTGGCGGGCAGGTTCTCGCAGTTGGTGCCCTCCTCCTGGTAGAGGTACGGCACCGCGTCCAGCCGGAACCCGTCGATGCCGAGGTCCAGCCAGAAGCGCAGCGCGGACAGGATCTCCTCCTGGACCCGCGGGTTCTCGTAGTTGAGGTCCGGCTGGTGGGAGAAGAAGCGGTGCCAGTAGTACTGCTTGCGGACCGGGTCGAAGGTCCAGTTGGACGTCTCCGTGTCCACGAAGATGATCCGGGCGTCCGGGTACTGCTTGTCGTCGTCCGCCCAGACGTAGTAGTCCCCGTAGGGGCCGTCCGGGTCGCTGCGCGACTCCTGGAACCACGGGTGCGCGTCGCTCGTGTGGTTCATCACGAAGTCGATGATCACGCGCACCCCGCGGGCGTGCGCCGCGTCCACGAACTCCACGAAGTCGGCGAGATCGCCGAACTCCGGGAGCACCGAGGTGTAGTCGGCGACGTCGTAGCCGCCGTCGCGCAGCGGCGACTTGAAGAACGGGGGCAGCCAGAGGCAGTCCACCCCCAGCCACTGCAGATAGTCGAGACGCGACGTGATGCCCTTCAGGTCGCCGACTCCGTCGCCGTTGCTGTCCTGGAAGGAGCGGACCAGGACCTCGTAGAAGACCGCCCGCTTGAACCAGTCGGGATCGCGGTCCCTGGCGGGGGTGTCCTCGAAGGTGTCGGGGACGGGTTCGTTGACTGTCATGATGTGGGTGACCCTCCGGTCTGCGGGGACGGTCGCAGGACGAGCACGTGCGCGGGCGTGACACCCGGTTCCAGACGCACGTAGTTGGCCCTGCCCCAGTGATAGGTCTCGCCGGTGAGCTCGTCGCGCACCGGCACGGTCTCGTGCCAGGCGAGGCCGAGTTCCGGCATGTTCAACGAGACCGTGGCCTCCTGGGTGTGGTGGGGGTCGAGGTTGGCGACCACCAGAACGGTGTTCGGACCCGAACGCTTGGCGTACGCGATGACGGCGTCGTTGTCCGTCGCGTGGAAGGTCAGGTTCCGCAGCCGCCGCAGCGCCGGGTTGCGGCGCCGGATCCGGTTCAGGCTGGTGATCAGCGGGGCGATCGAGGCGCCCGAGCGCTCCGCCGACTCCCAGTCGCGCGGTCGCAGTTGGTACTTCTCCGAGTCCAGGTACTCCTCGCAGCCCTCGCGCAGCGGCGTGCCCTCGCACAGCTCGTAGCCCGCGTACATGCCCCAGGTCGGGGAGAGGGTCGCGGCGAGCACCGCCCGCGTCTCGAAGGCCGGCCGGCCGCCGTGCTGCAGATAGGCGTGCAGGATGTCCGGGGTGTTCACGAAGAGGTTCGGGCGCATGTGCGCGGCCGCGTCCCCGGACAGCTCCGTCAGGTACTCGGTCAGCTCCGCCTTGGTGTTGCGCCACGTGAAGTACGTGTACGACTGCTGGAAGCCGACCGCGCCGAGCGTGCGCATCATCGCAGGGCGGGTGAACGCCTCCGCCAGGAAGATGACATCCGGGTCCTGGCCGTTGATCTCGCCGATCACCCGCTCCCAGAACACCACCGGCTTGGTGTGCGGGTTGTCCACCCGGAAGATCCGCACCCCGTGGTCCATCCAGTGCCGAAGCACCCGCACCGTCTCCGCGACGATCCCGGCCATGTCGTCGCCGGCGCCGTCGAAGTCGATCGGATAGATGTCCTGGTACTTCTTCGGCGGGTTCTCCGCGTACGCGATAGAGCCGTCGGGCCGGCGCCTGAACCACTCCGGGTGCTTCTCCACCCACGGGTGGTCCGGCGAGCACTGCAGCGCGAAGTCCAGCGCGATCTCAAGCCGCAGCTCGCGCGCCCGCGCCACGAACGCGTCGAAGTCCTCGATCGTGCCCAGGTCCGGATGGACCGCGTCGTGCCCGCCCTCCGGCGAGCCGATCGCCCACGGCACGCCCACGTCCTCCGGGCTCGCCGACAGCGAGTTGTTCGGGCCCTTGCGGTGGGTCACGCCGATCGGATGGATCGGCGGCAGGTACACCACGTCGAAGCCCATCGCGGCGATGGCCGGAAGCCGCTCCGCGGCGGTGCGGAAGGTGCCCGGTTTCGTCCGCCCGCGGACCGTCCGCACCCCCTCGGAGCGCGGGAAGAACTCGTACCACGCACCGAACAGCGCCCGCTCGCGCTCCACCCGCAGCGGCAACGCGGGGGACTGGGAGACCAGTTCGCGCAGCGGATGCCGGTCCAGGGACTCCACCACCCGGGGCGCGAGCGCCGCCGCGAGCCGCACCGCCGCCGGCCGGGACTCGTCGCGCAGGGTGTCCGCGACGGCGAGCACCGCCTCCCGGCCGCCGCCCTTCTTCGGCACGCCCTTCGCGGCCCGCTCGTGCAGCTCCGCGCCCTCGGCGAGGACCAGCTCGGAGTCGATCCCGGCCGGGATCTTGATCCGCGCGGTGTGCCGCCAGGTCGCGAGCGGATCGCTCCACGCCTCGACGGTGTACGTCCACAGGCCCTCGGCGTCCGGGGTGACCTCGGCGCCCCACCGGTCGGAGCCCGGCGCCAGCTCCCGCATCGGGGTCCAGGGCCCGGGCCGCCCGGACGGGCCGCGCAGCACGACATTGGCGGCGACGGCGTCGTGCCCCTCGCGGAAGACGGTGGCCGTGACCTCGAAGGTCTCGCCCACCACCGCCTTCGCGGGGCGGCGGCCGCAATCGACCAGAGGGCTGACGTCCAGGACGGGAATGCGTCCCATGAGCGGATTCACGGCATCACCTGACGGTTCGCGAGGGTGCGGGTGGTGTGCGCTCTTTCTAGCTCCGTCGACGGCCGGGGAGTTGAGGGCATGGCCACTCCCGTGCGCGTTCACTCGGATGGCGGGTCTCGGAGGAGTACAGCGGGGTACGAGGAGGAGCCTTCCCCCGGATTTCGGGTGGGCAATCCGGCTGTTTGTTAACTACTAGGGCGTAGGGGCGCGAACGACAAGAACAGCTCCCGGACAAGCAACCGGCTCCGTCCCTGGGGGACGGAGCCGGTTCCGGGTCGGGGCCGCGTGCGCGTCCCGCCGGGTCACTTCCGCCAGAACAGGTGGTGGGTGACGCCGCTGGGGCTCGGCACCACATCGAGGTGGTAACGGTCGGTCAGCTCCTCGGGCGACTCCCACAGCCGCAGACCGGAACCCGCCTTTACGGGCGAGACGGCGATGTGCAGGGTGTCGATCAGGTCGGCGTCCAGGAACTCGCGGACCGTGGTGACCCCGCCGCCGAGCCGTACGTCCTTCCCCTCCGCCGCCTCCTTCGCCATCTCCAGGGCGGTGACCGGATCGGCGTCCACGAAGTGGAAGGTGGTGTCGGAGAGCGTGAACGAGGGTCGCGGATGGTGGGTCAGCACGAACACCGGCGTGTGGAACGGCGGCTCGTCGCCCCACCAGCCCTGCCACTCCAGGTCCTGCCACGGGCCGCGCTGCGGACCGAACTTGTTGCGGCCCATGATCTCGGCGCCGATGTTGTGCGAGAAGTCCCGCACCAGATAGTCGTCCAGACCCCGGCTGCCGCCCTCCTCGGTGCGCGTCGGCCAGCTCGCCGTCGCCCCGCACCAGGCGAACATCTTCTGCGGATCGATCGCATGCCCGAAGGGGCGCTCAAGGGTCTGGTCCTCGCCGGCGGCGACGCCGTCGAGCGAGACGTTGAAATTCTGGACCTTCAGGAGTTGCCGTGCCATGGGGTGGTGTTCCTTCCGAGCCGGGCCAGGGATGTCGTGTCGATGGTGGTGTCGATGATGGGACTCCCCGGGACCCGAAAACTCATCGCCGCGCCGCCGCGGATCCTTCGCGCGCCGTGGCGCGCGCCGCCCCGCGTGCCCTAGCGTCCGGTCACGGAACACGGCGGACGCACAGCGTGGTGCTTCCGCCCCGCTCCGTCACCTCCTGCGAAGGTGGAACACGTGAAGGCAATCCGTCGATTCACCGTGCGTCCCGTCCTCCCCGACACCCTTCGACCGCTCGCCGACCTGGCGTGCAACCTGCGCTGGTCCTGGCACGAGCCGACCCGCGCCCTCTTCGAGACCGTGGACCCGGAAGGGGTCCGCGCCGCCGACGGCGACCCCGTCCGCGCGCTCGGCGCCATCGACGCCGGGCGGCTCGCCGCGCTCGCCGCCGACCCCGACTTCCAGGCCCGGCTGCGGGCGGCGGCCGAGGACCTCGACCGCTATCTGACCGAACCCCGCTGGTACCAGCGGCAGCCCGGCGACCTGCCTGCCGCGATCGGCTACTTCTCGCCCGAGTTCGGCGTCACCGCCGCCCTCCCGCAGTACTCCGGCGGCCTCGGCATCCTGGCCGGCGACCACCTCAAGGCCGCCAGCGACCTCGGCGTGCCGCTGATCGCCGTCGGACTGCTCTACCGGCACGGCTACTTCCGGCAGTCGCTCTCCCGCGACGGCTGGCAGCAGGAGCACTACCCGGTGCTCGACCCGGGCGAACTCCCGCTCTCCCTGCTGCGCGAACCCGACGGCACCCCCGCCCGGGTCACCCTCGCCCTGCCCGGCGGGCGCTCGCTGCACGCCCACATCTGGATCGCCCGGGTCGGCCGGGTCCCGCTCCTCATGCTCGACTCGGACGTCGAGGAGAACGCCCCCGGCGAACGCGAGGTCACCGACCGGCTCTACGGCGGCGGCAGCGAGCACCGGCTGCTCCAGGAGATGCTGCTCGGCATCGGCGGCGTCCGCGCGCTCCGTACGTACGCCAGGCTCACCGGCACCCCCGCGCCCGAGGTCTTCCACACCAACGAGGGCCACGCGGGCTTCCTCGGCCTCGAACGCATCCGCGAGCTCGCCGAACCGGCGGCGGACGGGCGCCCCGGGCTCGACTTCGACGCCGCCCTGGAGGCCGTCCGCGCCGGGACCGTGTTCACCACCCACACCCCCGTCCCGGCCGGCATCGACCGCTTCGACCGCACCCTGGTCGCCCGCCACCTCGGCGAGGACGGCGCGCTGCCCGGCGTCGACACCGGCCGGATCCTCGCCCTCGGCGACGAGACCCCGCTCGGCGGCGACCCCGGCGTCTTCAACATGGCCGCCATGGGACTGCGGCTCGCCCGCCGCGCCAACGGCGTGTCCACCCTGCACGGCGCCGTCAGCCGCGCCATGTTCGCCGGACTCTGGCCCGGCTTCGACGCCGACGAGGTCCCGCTGACCTCCGTCACCAACGGCGTGCACGCCCCCACCTGGACCGCCCCCGAGGTCGCCGGGCTCGCCCCCGACGCCACCGACGGCGAGCTGTGGGAGCTGCGCCGCACCCTGCGCGAGCGGCTCGTCCTCGACGTACGGCAGCGGCTGCGGGCCTCCTGGCGGCAGCGCGGCGCGGCCGCCGCCGAACTCGGCTGGACCGACTCCGTCCTCGACCCCGACGTCCTCACCATCGGCTTCGCCCGCCGGGTCCCCTCGTACAAGCGGCTCACCCTCATGCTCCGCGACAAGGACCGGCTGCGGTCGCTGCTCCTTCACCCCGAGCGGCCGGTGCAGCTGGTCGTCGCGGGCAAGGCGCACCCGGCGGACGACGGCGGCAAGAAGCTGGTGCAGGAGCTGGTGCGGTTCGCCGACGACCCGCGGGTCCGGCACCGGATCGTCTTCCTGCCCGACTACGGCATGGGCATGGCCCGCGGTCTCTACCCCGGCTGCGACGTGTGGCTGAACAACCCGCTGCGCCCCCTTGAGGCGTGCGGCACCAGCGGGATGAAGGCCGCGCTCAACGGCTGCCTCAACCTCTCCGTCCTGGACGGCTGGTGGGACGAGTGGTTCGAGCCCGACTTCGGCTGGGCCATCCCCACCGCCGACGGCGCCGCCGCGCTCGACGAGGAGCGGCGCGACGACCTGGAGGCGGCCGCGCTCTACGAGCTGATCGAGCGCCGCGTCGCCCCCCGCTTCTACGACCGGGGCGCCGACGGGGTGCCGGCCGGCTGGACCGCGATGGTCCGCCGCACCCTCGCCGACCTCGGCCCCAAGGTGCTCGCCGACCGCATGGTCCAGGAGTACGTGGAGCGGCTCTACGCCCCCGCGGCCGCCGCCCACCGGGCCCTCGGCCCCGACGCGGCCCGCGAACTCGCCGCCTGGAAGGCCCGGGTACGCGCCGCCTGGCCCAAGGTCTCCGTCGACCACGTCGAGGTCGGCGACGACCTCCGCGACGCGGAACTCGGCGCGACCCCGGCGGTCCGGGTCCGCGTGTCCCTCGGCGAGCTCCACCCCGACGACGTCGAGGTCCAGGTCGTCACCGGCCGCGTCGACGCCGACGACCGCCTCCTCTCCCCCCGCACCGCCGTCCTCAAGCCCGCGGGCGGCCCGGACCTGGAGGGCCGCCTCCCCTACGCGGGCGCCCTCTCCCTGGACCGCACGGGCCCCTTCGGCTGCACGGTCCGCGTCCTCCCCGCCCATCCCCTCCTCACCCACCCGGCCGAACTCGGCCTGGCGGCCCTCCCGGCGGAGACGACGGGGGAGGGGGCGGGGGTGCTGCTGCGCTGAGGGCCCGCCTCAGCCCAGCCGGTCCTT
Organism: Streptomyces fradiae; assembly: GCF_041270065.1. Classification (NCBI taxonomy): domain Bacteria; kingdom Bacillati; phylum Actinomycetota; class Actinomycetes; order Kitasatosporales; family Streptomycetaceae; genus Streptomyces; species Streptomyces fradiae. Next base: position 5,627,755 of record NZ_CP065958.1, read on the forward strand.
CGAGACCAGCCGGCCGTCGGTGAAGCAGAGCCGGTACACCGGAACCGCCGCGAAGACGGTGGAGCGGTAGTACCGGCACTCGTCCGCGGACGACGGCTCCGGCGGGAGGCCGGGCGGGGCGGTGGGGAGGGGGTGGTCGGGGAGGTCGTCGGACAGGTCGGCGTAGGGCCGGCCGACGAGGAGGCGCGCGTAGTTGTCGGGCTCCAGGTAGGAGCGGGACTGGGTCCAGACGGCGACCGCGCCCACCAGCGCGGTCAGGGCGACGAGCAGCGCGATCGGGATCCAGATCGCCCGGACCAGGTCGCGGCGCACCTCCCGGCGGGCCCGGTCCAGTTCACGCGCCGAGGTCGGTGCGGCGGCCGGCGCCGCCACCGGCGCCCGCCGGGGCACCGTGGCCGTCAGGACGAAGCCCCCGTCCGGGGACGCCCCGTGATCGAGCGAACCCCCCGCGAGCCGCACCCGCTCGTCGAGGCCCACGAGACCGGTGCCGGTGGCCGTCGCGTGCGACGTGCCGGCACTGCGGCCGGGCGGGTTGGCGCCCCGCGGGGCGCCCGTCCCGCCGGCGGGCCCGCGCGGGGTGTCCGTATCGCTGCCCGGACCGCCGGCGGGCCCGCGCGAGAAGTCGCCGGCCGGGCCGTTGGCCACCCGTACCCGGACCGTGTCGCCGGGCTCCTCCACCTCCACCGTCACCGTGATCGGGGCGCCCGGTGCGTGCTTGGCCGCATTGGTCAGGGCCTCCTGGACGACCCGGTGGAGCGCGCGGCCGGGCATGCCGGGCAGGTTCGGCACCGGGGCGCCGGTGAGGGTGATCGGGAGGCCGGAGGCGTGGGCGCGGGCGAGCAGGGCGGGGAGCGTTTCGGCGGGTGGGGTCGTCGGGGGTGCCGTGTGGTCCTCCCGGAGCACGCCGATCACGTCCCGGAGACGCTCGGTCGCGTCCGCCGCCGCACGGCGGAGTTCGCCCGCCGCGTGCTGCTGGTCCGGGCCGAGGGCCGGGTCGACCTCCAGGGCGCCCGCGCGGACCGCGATGAGCGCCAGGTCGTGGCCGAGGGAGTCGTGCATGTCGCCCGCGATGCGGGACCGTTCGCGCAGCCGCTCCCGGTCCGCGACCGCCGCCTGCTCGCGCTCCATCCGGTCCGCCAGCTCCCAGCCGCTGCGTACGAGCCGGTCGTACTGGCGTACGTAACGCCCGATCAGCCACGGCGCCACGACCGCGAGCGCGATCGCGAGCAGCAGCGTGAACCACGGCCCGAGCGAGGTCCCGGTGAACCGGGTGAGCACCAGGCCCACCGCCGCCACCGCGCCGAACAGCCACCACGCGCCCCGGCTCTGCTCCTGCCGCCGCCCGGCGAGATACCCGAAGGCGACCAGGGCGAGGCTGTACGAGGGGGTGAACAGCTCCAGGGTGGCGGGCAGGCTGACCGCGACCGTGACGGCGAGCGGCAGCAGCGGCCACCGCCGGCTGACCGCGACGCACCCGCCGAGGACGGCCACACCCACCGCGACCTGGGTCCACGAGCCGCCGTCCGCGGGGTCGGAGCGCAGCAGCACCGGGACGCAGAGCAGCAGCCACAGACCGAGGTCGAAGAGGCGCTCACGCATCCGACGCGTCCGCATCCGCATCCGACGTGCCCGGGACCAGGCCCGCCTCGTACGCGAGGACCGCGAGCTGCACCCGGTTGCGCAGGCCCAGACGGCCAAGAACCGCGCTCACATGCGCCTTGACGGTCGCCTCCACCACATGGAGCCGCTCGGCGATCTCCTGATTCGACAGGCCGGCCGCGAGCAGCGCCACCACCTCCCGTTCGCGGCCGGTGAGCGGCGCCAGCCGGTCCCGGGCGTCGGCGGCCCGGCCGAGCCGCTCGCCGCCGAGGGTGTCGATGACCCGGCGGGCGACGAGGGGCGAGAGCGCCGCCCCGCCGCCCGCGACCGCCCGCACCCCGGCGATCAGCTCGCGCGGATCCCCGGACTTCAGCAGGAAGCCGCTCACGCCGCTGCCCAGGGCCCGCTCGATGTACGCGTCCTCCGAGAAGGTGGTGAGCACCACGACCGCCGTCCCGGGCGCCGCCCGCCGCAGCTCCTCGGCCGCGCCGAGCCCGTCGAGCCGGGGCATCCGGATGTCGAGCAGGGCCACGTCGGGGCGGTGCAGCCGGGCCAGTTCGACCGCCTGGTGCCCGTCCCCGGCCTCGGCGACCACCTCGATCCCGGGGTCGGTGGCGAGGATCGCCCGTACCCCGGCCCGGATCATCGTCTCGTCGTCGGCAAGCAGCACCCTGATCATCCGCCCAGCGTACGGGCGGGGGCGCGGCCCCCGGCGGGCTCAGAGGTAGTCGACGTGGACGTGCGGGGCGCAGCGGGCGACGGCCTCGCGCAGCTGTCCCCGCAGGGTGGTGGTCGTGGTGCCGACCGGGCGCGGGACGGTGACGGTGACCCAGTCGGGCTGGCGGGGCTCGACGCCCTGGCGGGGGAGCGGCAGCGGGGCGCCCCAGCGCAGCCTGAGGAGCAGTTGCACGTTCGGGCCCTTGGCGACCGGCGGGCGGCTGACGGCGACGACGTCCGTCCACGGGATGGTGACGAGCGGGTCGTCCTTGTGGGTGCCGCGGCGGCTGCGGACGGTGAGTCCGGGCGCCTCGACGGTGACGGTGTGGGGGCGGGCCAGGACGGCCGCGATGCGGAGCGCGAACGCGGCGAGCGCCAACGGCGCCCAGAGCCGCAGGCTCTCCCCGGAGTCGTACTCCGCGTAGTCGGTCTGCCAGGCCCCGAGCGTGACCAGGCCCGCGAACAGTGCGCCGGCCAGGCTCCAGACGAGTCCGGCGAGCTTGCGGCCCGGGGTCGCCTCGAAGACCACGGGGGCGGGCGGGGCGACGGCGGTGGGCGGCACCGGCACCGGGGCGGCGGGTGCCTGCACCGGGGCGGCGGGCGGCGCGGCCGGCGGCCTCGGGACCGCATCGGGGACCGGGGCCGGGGCCGGGGCCGGGTCCGCGACCGGCACCACCGGCGCGTGGACGCGCAGTTCGGCGAGGAGGCCCGGCGCGGTGGGCCGGTCCGCCGGGTCCTTGGCAAGGCAGGAGCCGACCAGGGCACGCAGCCCCTCCGGCACCGCCGACACGTCCGGTTCGCCGTGCACGGCCCGGTAGAGCAGGCTCATCGGCGGGCCCTCGCCGAACGCGCTGCCGCCCGCCGCGTGCACCAGGACCGCGCCGAGCGCGAACACGTCGCAGGCGGGCCCGACCGTGCCCTGCTCGATCTGCTCGGGCGCGAGGAACCCGGCCGTGCCGATCACGCTTCCGGTGTGGGTGAGCCGGGTGTCGTGGAGGGCGCGGGCGATGCCGAAGTCGAGGACCCGGGGCCCGTCGTCGGACATGATGACGTTGCCCGGCTTGAGGTCGCGGTGCACCACCCCGCAGGCGTGGATCGCGGTCAGCGCCTCGGCGAGCGCCGCGCCCAGGGCGTACAGCGCGCCCTCGTCGAACGGCCCGTCCTCGGTCACCGTCCGGTCGAGGTCGCGGCCGGCCACGAAGGCGGTGACCATCCAGGGCGGGGTGGCGTCCGGGTCCGCGTCCACGACCTGCGCGGTGTGGAAGCCGCCGACCTGCCGTGCGGCGGAGATCTCGCTGCGGAAGCGGGCGCGGAAGCCTTCGTCGGCGGCGAGTTCGGCGCGGGCCACCTTGACGGCGACCAGCCGGCCGCCGGGGGAGCGGCCCTGGTAGACCCGGCCCATGCCGCCCTCGCCGAGCCTGCCGGTGATCGCGTACTCCCCGACCTGCCGCGGGTCCTCCGGACCCAGCTCCTGTCGTCCTCGTCCTGACGCGTGCACGGACACACCCCCGAAATGCCGTCGACGGTCCCCGGGGCGAATTCGCCCCGGGGACCGTCATTTTGACGCACTGTCAGCGCGATCGGCACGGTGGCGCCGGCGCCGGTTCCCTTACGGGAAGGTCAGCTTGAAGCTGTTGATGTAGCCGGTGTCGTAGCTGGCCTTGTCCTGGACGCGGAGCTTCCAGGTGCCGTTGGCGACCTCCGAGGAGGCGTTCACGGTGTAGGTCTGCTGGATGTTGTCCGCGCTGCTGCCGGTCCGGTTGTGCAGGTTGTAGACCGAGCCGTCGGGGGCGATCAGGTCGACGACCAGGTCACCGATCCAGGTGTGGACGATGTCCACGCCGACGGAGAGGTTGCTGGGCGCGTTGCCCGTGATGCCCGTGACGTTGACCGAGGAGGTCACCGCCGCGCCGTTGTCCGGGATGTTGACGTTGGTGTCGTTGGTGAACACCGTGCCGCCGGGGGTGCCGCCGCCGGGGCGGGAGCCGACGTTGATGGCGGCCCAGGCGTTCTCGACCGCCGTGACCTCGGCGCTGCCGGCCCCGTAGAGCTCGGTGGCCGCGGCGACCGTACCGGTGCGGGCACCGGCGTAGTTGGTGTTCGAGGTGAACTTGGTGGTGAGCGCCTTGAACCAGATCAGGCGGGCCTTGTCGATGCCTATGCCGGTGACCGGCAGGCCGTCGGAGGTCGGCGAGTCGTAGTTCACGCCGTTGACGGTCTTGGCGCCGCTGCCCTCGGAGAGCAGGTAGAAGAAGTGGTTCGCCGGGCCCGAGGAGTAGTGGACGTCGATGGAGCCGATGCCCGAGTACCACGAGTCCTTGGACGAGCCGTCCTTGCTCGGCTTGTCCATGTAGCGCAGCGGGGTGCCGTTGCCGCGGATGTCGATCTTCTCGCCGACGAGGTAGTCGCCCTTGTCGTTGGCGTTGTTGGCGTAGAACTCGACGGCCGCCGCCATGATGTCCGAGGTGGCCTCGTTGAGGCCGCCGGACTCACCGCTGTAGACCAGGCCCGCGGTGTTGGAGGTGACGCCGTGCGTCATCTCGTGCGCGGCCACGTCGATGGACGTCAGCGGCTTGGTGTTGTTGGTGCCGTCGCCGTACGTCATGCAGAAGCACGAGTCGGACCAGAAGGCGTTGACGTACGCGTTGCCGTAGTGGACCCGGGAGTACGCGCCGACGCCGTCGCCGCGGATGCCGGAGCGGCCGTGCACGTTCTTGTAGTAGTCCCAGGTGAGCGCGGCGCCGTAGTGGGCGTCGGCGCCGGCCGTCTCCTTGTTGGAGGGCAGGCCGTTGCCCCAGGTGTCGGTGCTGTTGGTGAACAGCGTGCCGGTGCCCGACGTACCGCCGTTGAGGTTGTACGTCTTGTGGTTGCCGCGCGTGGTGTCGGTCAGCGAGTACGAGGGCGCGGTGCCGAGGGTCACCTGGCCGCTGTACATCGTGTTGCCGATGCCGGTCTCGATGGCCTGCCACTCGAAGAGCTTGGCACCGGACTTGGCGTCCGTGATGACGTGCAGCTCGTTCGGGGTGCCGTCGTGCTGGAGGCCGCCGACGACGGTCTCGTACGCGAGGACGGGGGTGCCGTTCGCGGCCCAGACGACCTTGCGCGGGGCGCGGTTCGCCTTGGTGGACTTGGCGCCCTCGGCGTTGGCGCGGCCGACGGCCTGCTTCTCGGCGGCGGCCGGGGCGACGGTCGCGGCGGCGACGTCGACCTTGGTGATGTCCGCGCGGGTGGCCTTGGTGACCGAGGTGGTCGCGCCGGCCTTGGTGGCCTCGACGACGAGGTCGCCGCCGAGCACCGGGAGGCCCTGGAAGGTGCGCTCGTAGCGCGTGTAGGTCGAGCCGTCACGGCTCTGGACCACGTCGCGGACGACCAGCTTCTCCTGGGCGCCGAGGCCGAGCCGCTGGGCGGTGGCGGCCGAGTCGGCCTGGGCGGCCTTGATCAGCGCGGCCCGCTGGGCCGGGGAGAGGTCGGCCGGCAGCTTGCCGGGGTTGGCCTTGCCGGCGGCCTGCGCCTGGGGCGCGGCGCCGAGCTGGTCGGCGGTGGCGGTGCCGGTCTGGACACCGACGGCGATCATGGCGGCGGCAGCGATCAGAGCGCCGGTCGCGGTGGCGCGACGGCTGGGCGTGGATCTCACGCAGACTCCTTTTGCGAGGGGGGTACCGGCCGGCTGGGTGGGGACGGCCGGGCAGAGCAAACAGAGCTGTGGAGCACGTGCGGGTGAACGGCTGAACGTGTTTGCGAAGAGCCGGGGAGAGAGTGGCAGGTATGGACACCGGCTGTCAGGAGCGCGTCAACAAGTTGGCCGGAATTCGTCCGATGGCCGAAGGGGCCTGTTCGTTAAGCGGACGTTTCACCGATCATGACGGCGATGCCGTCCAGCGTTCTCCGGAGGCCGAATTCGAAGAGCGACTCCAGGTCGAGCACGAACCCGCCCTCCTCCGTCAGGGCATTCAGGAGAGGGTAGGAACCGGCCGACTGGATCGCGTCGAACCGTGGCTCGTTCTTTTCCATCCACTCGTCGCCCGACAAGCCCGTCTCCTGGCGCGCCTGCTCCTCCAAGTCGTCGGCCATTCCCACCCCTTGGACATACGCGAAGATCGTCAGATGGCTGTGCAGCTTCTGCCCCGCCGTCATCGGCGTGGACCGCAGCGCCGCGAGGATCCACTCCGTGTACGCCATCGCGTGCGGGGCGGCGACCGGCCGCATGAACCCCGCCATGGCGTGCGCCATCCACCGGTGCCGCGTGTACACCCCGCGCAGCCAGCGCGCGCCGCGCTCCAGACCCGTGCGCCAGTCCGCCGGCACCGGCCCCAGCGGGAGCTCCGCGCACACCGCGTCCGTCATCAGGCGCACCAGCTCGCCCTTGCCGGGCACATGGCGGTACAGCGCCGTCGTCGAGACCGACAGCACCGTCGCGAGCCGGCGCATCGTCAGCGCACCGAGCCCCTCAGCGTCGGCCAGTTCGATCGCCGCCGCGACGATCCGCTCCCGCGTCAGATGCGCCGCCGCCGCGGAACGGTCCGCGGGCGGTGCCGCGACCACCGTCCCCACGCCCGGCTCCGGCCGCACCAGACCCTGCCGGCGCAGCGCCGCGAGCGCCTTCGTCGCCGTCGCCATCGCGACCCCCCACTCCCGGGTGATGGCCCGCGTCGACGGCACCCGGTCACCCGGGACGAGCGCGCCGGACCGGATCCGGCGGGCGATCTCGGCGGCGATGGCGAGGTAGGGCGGCTGAGGCGTCACGGCGCGCGAGTGTACTAGTGCGACCGGCACGCCGTACACGGGTGTGACCTGCGATTTTCCGGCCGAGGGGGTGGGGTGCACTAGGGCGGGGTTGGCGGGGTGCGGGACGCCGCTGCTTCCCTCCGGGCATGACGCTCTCCTCACCACGGCGCGCGGACCGTGACGACCGCTCCGACCGCTCCGACCGCGCGGACCGCGACGACTCCGAGCGCGCCGGGCGGCGCGAATGGGTCGCTCTCGGCGTCCTGATGCTGCCGCTGCTGCTCGTCTCCATGGACGTCTCCGTCCTCTACTTCGCGATCCCGTCGATCGCCGCCGAACTCCACCCCGGCGTCAACGCCCAGCTGTGGATCCTCGACATCTACGGCTTCGTGCTCGCCGGACTCCTCGTCACCATGGGCGCGCTCGGCGACCGGATCGGCCGCCGCACCGTCCTGCTCGGCGGGGCGGCCCTGTTCGGCGCCGCGTCCGTCGCCGCCGCGCTCGCCGGGAGCGCGGGCGGGCTCATCGGGGCCCGCGCGCTCCTCGGCGTCGGCGGCGCCTGCCTGATGCCGTCCACGCTCGCGATGATCCGCACGCTGTTCCGTGACGAGGCGCAGCGCGCCAGGGCCGTCACCGTCTGGACCGCCGTCATGGCCAGCGGCATCTCGCTCGGCCCGATCCTCAGCGGCGCGCTCCTCGAACACTTCTGGTGGGGCTCGGTCTTCCTCGTCAACCTTCCCGCCATGGCGCTGCTGCTGCTCCTCGGCCCGCTCCTGCTGCCCGCCTCGCGCGGCGCGGCGGCGGCCGGGCGCTTCGACTGGTTCAGCGCGGTGCTCTCGCTGGGCGCGATGCTGCCGGTGGTGTACGGGGTGAAGGAGTTCGCCAAGGACGGCTGGTCGGGCGGGGCGGCGCTCGCCGTCGCCGCCGGGCTCGGCGTCGGCGCGCTCTTCGTACGCCGCCAGTCCCGCGCCGCCCACCCCATGGTCGACCTCTCGCTGCTCCGCCTCCCGGCGTACGGCGGCGCGCTCCTGGTCAACATGCTCGCCATGTGCGTCACGGTCGGCTTCGCGGTCTTCCTCACCCAGTACCTCCAGTCCGTCCTGGGCCAGAGCCCGTTGGAGGCCGCGCTGTGGAGCCTGGTGCCGAGCGCCGGCGTCATGGTCGCCGCCCCGACGGCCGCGGCGCTCGCGGGGCGGATCGACCGGGCGTACGTGATGGCCGGCGGGTTCGTCGTCGCCGCGGCCGGTTTCGGGTGGCTCGGCCTGGTCGACCTCGGCACCCCGCTGTGGGTCGTCCTCACCGCCTGCGGCGCTTACGCGGCCGGCCTCGTCTCCGCGATGACCCTCGCCAACGAACTCGCCCTGGGCGCCGCCCCCACCGACCGCGCCGGCGCCGCGGCCGCCGTCCTCGAATCCGGCCAGGAACTCGGCGGCGCCCTCGGCATGGGCCTCCTCGGCGCCCTCGGCGCCGCCGTCTACACCGCCTCGATGCCCCCCTGGACCCCGCCCCCGGCCCGCGACTCCCTCGCCGCCGCCCTCCCCTCGCCCGGCCCGGTCCTGGACGCGGCCCGCGCCGCCTTCACCGAGGCCGTCGGCGCGGCGGCCCTGGGCGCGGCCGCGGTCTCGCTCCTGGCGGCGGCCCTGTCGTACGGGCTGCTGAGGAAGCGGACGGGTGCATGACCCGCACGCCGAACGCCCCCGGCCAAAGGCCGCCTTCGGGCGTCCCCGGCGGGGGCGTTCGGTTACCGGTACGGGTACGGGTACGGGCCGTCAGCCGACCAGGCTGTCCCGCCACGCCCGGTGCAGGCCCGCGTAGTGGCCGTCGCCGCGGACCAGGGCGGCGGGGGTGCCGTCCTCGGCGATGTGGCCCGCGTCCATGACGAGGACGCGGTCGGCGACCTCGACCGTGGAGAGGCGGTGGGCGATGACGACCGCGGTGCGGCCGGCGAGGACGGTGTCCATGGCGCGCTGGACGGCGCGTTCGCCGGGGACGTCGAGGGAGCTGGTCGCCTCGTCGAGGATGAGGACGGCCGGGTCGGCGAGGAGCGCGCGGGCGAAGGCCACCAGCTGGCGCTGGCCGGCCGAGATGCGGCCGCCGCGCTTGCGGACGTCCGTGTCGTAGCCGTCCGGGAGCCCCGCGATGAAGTCGTGCGCGCCGATCGCCTTCGCCGCCTGCTCGATCTCCGCGCGGCTCGCGTCCGGCCGCCCGATCGCGATGTTCTCCGCGACCGTCCCGGAGAACAGGAACGCCTCCTGCGTCACCATCACCACCCCGCGCCGCAGTTCCGGCGTCGCCAGGTCCCGCAGGTCGACCCCGTCGAGCAGGACCCGCCCGTCCGTCGGGTCGTAGAAGCGGGCGAGGAGCTTCGCGAGCGTCGACTTGCCCGCGCCCGTCGCGCCGACCACCGCGACCGTCTGCCCGGCCGGGATCGTCAGGTCGAAGCGCGGCAGCACCTCGCCGCCCGTCCGGTACGCGAAGCGGACGCCCTCGAAGACGACCTCCCGCCCCGGCGCCGCCCCGGTCCGCTCCGGCAGCGGGCGCGGCGTCGCCGTTTCCGGGACGCCCGGCTCCTGCGCGAGCAGGCCCGCGATCTTGGCGAGCGAGGCCGCCGCCGACTCGTACGAGTTGAGGAACATCCCGAGCCGGTCGATCGGGTCGTACAGCCGCCGGATGTACAGCACCGCCGCCGCAAGGACACCCAGCTCGAGCGAGCCGTCCACGACCCGCAGCGCGCCCCACAGACACATGCCGGCCACCGCCGTGTTGGCGACGAGCCGCGAGCCGACGACATAGCGCGCCATCTCCAGGATCGCGTCGCCGTTGCTGCGCTCGTGCCGGTCGTTCAGGGCGCCGAACTCCACGTCGTTGGCCCGCTCCCGGCGGAACGCCCGTACCGGCCGGATCCCGTTCATCGTCTCCGCGAACTTCACGATCACCCCGGCGATCGCCGTCGACCGCTTCGCGAACACCACCGCCGTACGCCGCCGGTAGAGCCGGACGAGCAGATACAGCGGCCCGAACGAGGCCACCGCCACCGCACCGATGCCCAGATCCAGCCAGAGCAGCATCAGCGAGATCGAGACGAACGACAGGACGACGCCGATGAGTTCCTGCAGCCCCTCGGAGAGCAGCTCGCGCAGCGACTCGACGTCCGTGGTCGACCGGGAGATCAGCCGGCCGGAGGTGTAGCGCTCGTGGAAGTCCACGCTGAGCACCTGCGCGTGCCGGAAGATCCGCCCGCGCAGATCGAGCAGCACGTCCTGGTTGATCCGGGCCGCCGCGCGCACGAACGCGTACTGCAGCAGCCCGCTGCCCGCCGCACACGCCAGATAGCCGAGCGCCACCGCGATCAGCGGGGCGTGGTTGCCGTCCCGGAAGGCCGGTACGCCCCGGTCGATCGCGTACGCCACGAGCAGCGGGCCCGCCTGCAGCGCCGCCTGCTGCACGAGCAGCACGAGCGCCGCGACCACCACCCGCGTCCGGTGCGCGGCGAGCAGCGAGCGGAGCAGCCGGCCGGTCGCGCCCGGCGCGGTGGGGAGGTCGTCCTGGTCGAAGGGGTCGGGGGCGGGCGTGTCCTTCGTCTTCGGCTCTGCCGCCGCCGTCGACTCGGTGTCCGTCATCGGGCCCCCTCGTACTCGTCCTGCTCATCGGCCGCACCCGACATCAGCCAGGCGTACTCCGGGCTCTCCCGGAGCAGTTCCTGATGCGTGCCCACCGCCGTGATCCGGCCGCCGGACAGCAGCGCGACCCGGTCGGCGAGCAGCACCGTCGACGGCCGGTGCGCCACCACCAGGGCGGTGGTGTCGCGCAGCACCTCCCGCAGCGCCGCCTCGACCCGGGCCTCGGTGTGCACGTCGAGCGCGGAGAGCGGGTCGTCCAGGACCAGGAAGCGGGGTCGCCCGACCACCGCGCGGGCGAGCGCGAGCCGCTGGCGCTGGCCGCCGGACAGGCTGAGCCCCTGCTCGCCGACCTCGGTGGCGGTGCCGTCGGGCAGCCGGTCCACGAAGCCCTCGGCCTGGGCGACGGCAAGGGCGCGCCGCAGCTCCGGCTCGCCCGCCTCCGGTCCCGCGCCCATCAGGACGTTCTCGCCGATGCTCGCCGAGAAGAGGGTGGGGTCCTCGAAGGCCACCGACACCAGCGACCGCAGCCGCTCGCGCGGCATGCGGGTGATGTCCTCGCCGTCGAGCAGGATCCGCCCGCCGGAAAGCTCGTGCAGGCGCGGTACGAGCGCGGTGAGCGTGGTCTTGCCGCAGCCGGTGCCGCCGACCAGCGCCATCGTCTCGCCGGGCCGGACGTGCAGGTCGATCCCGTCGAGCACGGGCGGCGCGTCCGCCGGCGCGTCGGGAAAACGGAACGTGACGCTCTCGAACCGCACCCCGTCCCGCACCCCGTCCCGCACCCCGTCCGCACGTCCCTCGGTGCCCGCCCCCGCATCCGACTCCTCCGCCGCGTCCATCACCTCGAAGTACCGTTCCGTCGCCGTCGCCGCCTCCTGGCTCATCGCAAGGAGGAAGCCGATCGACTCCACCGGCCAGCGCAGCGCAAGGGCCGTCGACAGGAAGGCCACCAGGGTGCCGGCCGACAGCTCGCCGTTCGCGACCTGCACGGTGCCGAGCACAAGCGCCGCGCCCACCGCCAGCTCCGGCAGGAAGGTGATGAGCGCCCAGATCCCGGCGAGCAGCCGGGCCTTGGCCAGTTCCGTGCCCCGCAGCCGCTCGGCCAGGTTCCGGAAGGCCTCCGCCTGGCTGCGGTGGCGGCCGAAGCCCTTGACGATGCGGATGCCGAGGACGCTCTCCTCGACCACCGTCGTCAGATCGCCCACCTGGTCCTGCGCCCGCCGCGCCACCACCGCGTACTTCCGCTCGAAGACCGAGCAGAGGATCACCATCGGCGCCACCGGGGTGAGCAGCACCAGGCCGAGCGTCCAGTCCTGGGCGAGCAGCACCGCGTAACCGACCAGGATCGTCACCGCGTTGACCAGCAGGAAGGTCAGCGGGAAGGCCAGGAACATGCGGACCAGCATCAGATCCGTGGTGCCGCGCGACAGGAGCTGGCCGGAGGCCCAGCGGTCGTGGAAGGCGATCGGGAGGCGCTGCAGCCGCTGGTAGAGCGCGGCCCGCATGCGCGCCTCGACGCCGGCCAGCGGCCGGGCCACCAGCCACCGCCGCAGGCCGAAGAGCAGCGCCTCGGCGATGCCGAGCAGCAGCAGGTAGAGGGCGCCGAACCACACGCCGGCCGTGTCCCGGTCCGTGACCGGCCCGTCCACCAGCCATTTCAGGACCAGCGGAATGACCAGCGACAGACAGGAGGCGACGATCGCGACGAGGGCGGCGGTGAACAGCCGGGCGCGCACGGGCCGTACGTACGGCCAGAGGCGCAGCAGCGAGCGGACGGCGGACCGGTCTTCGGGGGCGGACTCGGCCGGCCGGTCCTTGGCGGGTGCATGTTTCTCGGGCATCAGGCCCGAGCCTAGGGTTCACCCCTGACATCCCTCATGTGGTTTTCCGGCCACCGGCACCACCTCGGTCGGTGGGCGCCCCCGTCCCGTACGATCGCCGCTCGACGATCAAGGGGTGGGGAACATGAGAAACGCGCCGGTCGGACGGGCGGCCCTGCCGCTGCTGCTCGCGGCCCTGGCGGGCTGCCAGTCCGGCGGCGGGGCGGCCACGGACGCGAAGCAGCCGAAGCCGACGGGCACGCCGGTGTACGAGGTCCGGCTCGACGACCAGCTGCAGGCGGCGAGCAAGGCCACCACGGCGTCCGGCTCGTCCGCCTTCACCTGGACGCTGAGCTACGGCTCCGCCAAGGGCACCGCCGTGGACCGGACGACCGGCACACAGGACTACGCGAAGAAGACGGCTCGCGCCGAACGCACCGTGACCGTCCCGCGCCGCTTCCCGGAGGACGCCGCCGGCGACCTCGGTGGCACGCCCGGCGGCCCCGGCGCGCCCGGCACCTATCTGGTCGACGGCAACGACGTCACCTACGAGACGCGCAAGGGCGACTGGCTGCGCTACTCCGCCTCCGCGCCCAAGGAGATGGTCGACTTCTACGACGGCGTCCTCCAGTACGCGGGCGACGCCGCGCCGTACGGGCGGACGCTCGCCGAGGTGGTCCGGCACGCCGACGCGCAGAAGCAGCCCGCCAAGGGCGCCGACGGCAGCCGTACGTACACGCTGAGCGTCCCGCCGCAGACGGCGGCCGCCGCCCTGCCCGTACGGCTCGAGAACGCACTGCTCTACAACGACGACGCCGAGCGCGTGCCGCTGACCGTGGTGCTCGACGGCGAGGGCCGGCTGACCAGCGCCACCGCCGACTACACCCCCGCCCTCAAGGCCCTGCACGATGCCGGCCGGCTGAAGGGCGTGACCTCGCTGAAGGCCGAGTACCGGCTGACCCGGCTCGGCGCCGCGCCCGTGCCGGCGCCGCCCGCGGCGGCGAAGGCGGCCGCCGACGCCGAGAAGGCCGTGACCCCGCTGGCCCAGGTCGCGCCCGGGGCCTGCGGCTCCGCCGACACCGGCCTCGGCGGCAGCCTCCAGGTCGTCCGCGTCGTGCCCTGCGGCGCCGGCGCGGACCTGCGGGTCTTCGGCCAGGTGAAGATCAAGGAGAAGCTGCGCGGGCAGCAGGACCCGGACGCCCTCGCGACGCGCAAGGCCAGGGACAAGTGCGAGCGCGCGTACGGCGCCGCGCCCAAGTCCTGGACGGCGGACGGGCGTCCGGCGGGGGGCTTCTACACCTACGGCTCCGCGGCGAACAGCTACGCCTACGTCGGACCGGACGTCGACGTGGACGGCACCTTCACCTGCTACGTGCGCACCTCGCGGGACTGACTCATCCCCCGACCCGCAGCAGCACCACCGACCGCCCCGCCACCGTCAGCACCTCCCCGCCGCGGTGCGCCGTCGCCGGGGCGGCGGACTGCTCCTCCCGGGCGGTGTCCACGACCAGGTCGTACGACTCCGCCCACGGCGGCCCCGGCAGCCGGAAGTCCACCGGGTCGGGGCCCGCGTGCAGCACGGCGAGGAAGCTGTCGTCGGTGATCCGCTCGCCGCGCGGGTCGCGGCCCGGGATGTCGCGGCCGGAGAGATAGAGGCCGAGGGTGGCGGCCGGGGCGTACCAGTCGGGCTCCGTCATCTCGGTGCCGGCCGCCGTGAACCAGGCCAGGTCGCGCAGCCCGTCCGCGCCCCGCCGGCCGGAGAAGAAGGCGCGGCGGCGCAGCACCGGGTGGCGGTGGCGCAGGGCGAGCAGCCGCCTCGTCAGCGCCAGGAGTTCGGCGCGGCCCGGCTCGTCCGGCAGGGTCCAGTCGAGCCAGCCGGTCTCGTTGTCCTGGCAGTAGGCGTTGTTGTTGCCGCCCTGGGTGCGGCCCATCTCGTCGCCCGCGACCAGCATCGGCACACCGGTGGAGAGCAGCAGGGTCGTCATCAGGTTGCGCAGCTGACGGCGGCGCAGGGCGCTCACCGCCGGGTCGTCGGTCTCGCCCTCCACCCCGCAGTTCCAGGCCCGGTTGTCGTCGGTGCCGTCCCGGTTGCCCTCCCCGTTGGCCTCGTTGTGTTTGCGCTCGTAGGTGACCAGGTCGCGCAGGGTGAAGCCGTCGTGGGCGGTGACGAAGTTGACCGAGGCGTACGGGCGGCGCCCGCCCCAGGCGTAGAGGTCGCTGGAGCCGGAGAGCCGGTAGCCGAGGTCGCGCACATCGGGCAGCGCGCCGCGCCAGAAGTCCCGTACGGCGTCCCGGTAGCGGTCGTTCCACTCGGTCCACAGCGGAGGGAAGGCGCCCACCTGGTAGCCGCCGTTGCCGACGTCCCACGGCTCGGCGATCAGCTTGACCCGGCGCAGGACCGGGTCCTGTGCGATGACGGCGAGGAACGGGGAGAGCATGTCGACGTCGTGCATCGACCGGGCGAGGGCCGCCGCCAGGTCGAAGCGGAAGCCGTCCACGCCCATCTCGGTCACCCAGTAGCGCAGGCTGTCGGTGATCAGCCGCAGCACCTGCGGCTGCACCACGTGCAGGGTGTTGCCGCAGCCCGTGTAGTCGGCGTATCGCCGCGCGTCCGACTGGAGCCGGTAGTAGCCGCGGTTGTCGATGCCCTTCAGGGACAGGGTGGGGCCGAGCTCGCCGGCCTCCGCCGTGTGGTTGTAGACCACGTCGAGGATGACCTCGATGCCGGCCGCGTGCAGCGCCCGCACCATCCGCTTGAACTCGCCGACCTGCTGCCCGGTGGTGCCGGAGGAGGAGTAGGCGGCGTGCGGCGCGAAGTAGCCGATCGAGTTGTAGCCCCAGTAGTTGGTCAGGCCGCGGCGCAGCAGATGGTCCTCGTGCGCGAACTGGTGCACCGGCAGCAGTTCGACGGCCGTCACCCCGAGCCGTACGAGATGCTCGACGGCCGCCGGATGGGCGAGGCCCGCGTAGGTGCCGCGCAGCCGCTCGGGGATGCCGGGGTGGCGGGCGGTGAAACCCTTGACGTGCAGTTCGTAGAGGACGGAGTCCGGCCAGGGCGTCTTGGGCCTGCGGTCGTCCGACCAGTCGTCGTCGTCCTGGACGACCACGCCCTTGGGGACGTACGGGGCGGAGTCCCGCTCGTCGCGGACGGTGTCGGCGACATGCTGCTGGGGCCAGTCGCGGACGTGCCCGTACACCTCGGGCGGCAGGGACGTGTAATCGTTCCCCCGGCCGCCGTCGACCGCCCGCGCGTACGGGTCGAGGAGCAGCTTCGCCGGGTTCCAGCGGGCCCCGGTCCACGGGTCCCAGCGCCCGTGCACCCGGTAGCCGTAGCGCTGCCCGGGTCCGACGCCGGGCACGAAGCCGTGCCAGATCTCATGGGTCAGCTCGCTGAGCGGCAGCCGGATCTCGCTGCCGTCCGCGTCGAACAGACACAGCTCGACGGCCTCCGCCCCGCCCGCCCACAACGCGAAGTTGGTGCCCGCGACCCCGCCCGGCCCCACCCGGCAGCGGGCGCCGAGGGGCGTGGGCGCGCCCGGCCACACCCTCGCCTCCCGCGGCACGCGGGCATGCTGACGTACCGCCTCCTGCTCGGCTGCGCTCGACACCGTCCGGCCTCCCGCGGCTCTCGTACGGGAGGGAGCCGTGTCCCGACCGCCCGGCCGCGTCCCGGCGACCGTCCCCCGTACGTGTTCTCCCACCTGTTCTGCCCGCGCGGGCGCGCTCCCAACATGACCCGTACGCACGTTTCCCCTGGAGGGGGGCCGTCGTTGGTCTGGGCGTGACACTTGTACTGAAGCGGGCGGGGTACGCCCTCGCGGTGGCAGGACTGCTCGTGGGGCTCGCGGGCTGCACCGGAGGGGACGGCGGCGGGGGCATCGACCTGACGCTCCCGGGGAAGGCGCGGGCACCCGGTGACGTCATCCGGGTCAGCCCCGAGGACGGGGCCCGCGCGGTCCCAGCCAGCGGGCCGGTCGAGGTGAAGGTCGACAGCGGGCGCCTGGAGCGGGTGACGGTGGTCCAGGTGGAGGACGCCCAGCGCACCGAGGTGGCGGGGGAGATCTCCGCCGACGGGCTGCGCTGGCGGCCCCGCCCGGACACCCGGCTCGCCCTCGCCGCCAAGTACAGCGTGGACGCGGTCGCGCTCGACGGGCACGGGCGCCGCTCGGCCCGGCACACCACCTTCACCACCGTCGTCCCCGAGCACCGCTTCATCGGCTACTTCAAGCCGGAGAACCGCTCCACGGTCGGCGTCGGGATGATCGTCTCCTTCTCCTTCAACCGGGAGATCGAGAACCGGGCCGAGGTCGAGCGGGCCATCCGCGTCACCTCCGACCCTCCGGTCGAGGTGGCCGGCCACTGGTTCGGCAAGGAGCGCCTGGACTTCCGCCCCGCCGCGTACTGGCGGCCGGGCACCAGGGTCACCGTCGACCTGGCGCTGCGTGACGTCGAGGGCGCGCCGGGGGTGTACGGCATCCAGCGCAAGACGGTCGGCTTCACGGTGGGCCGTTCGCAGGTGTCCCTGGTCGACGCCGAGAAGCACACCATGGAGATCCACCGGGACGGCGCGCTGCTCACCACGCTGCCGATCACCGCCGGGGCGCCGAAGACCACCACGTACAACGGGAAGATGGTGGCGACCGAGCTGTACGACGTGACGCGGATGAACGGGGCCACGGTCGGCTTCGGCGGCGAGTACGACATCAAGGACGTGCCGCACGCGATCCGGCTGACCGACTCGGGCACCTTCCTGCACGGCAACTACTGGGCCTCCGCCTCGACCTTCGGCTCGGCGAACGTGAGCCACGGCTGCGTCGGCCTGCGGGACGTGAAGGGCGGCGGGCCGGACACCCCGGCCGGCTGGTTCTTCGACCGGACCCTCGTCGGCGACGTGGTCGAGGTGGTGAACTCGAAGGACAAGCAGGTCGCCCCGGACAACGGGCTCGGCGGCTGGAACCTCGACTGGGGCCGCTGGAAGGCCGGCTCGGCCCTGGACTGAGCCCTTCCGCGCACCCCTTGCGCACGCCCCCTGCACGTCACAGAACAGCGCACGCCCGCGCCCCGTCCGCCGTATCACGCCAACTGGGACTGAACGGTGACATGTACGAGGAACTTTCGTGTCCTCCGGTGTGATTAATTAACGCCGTGTGCGCGTGAGGATGCGCACGGGGGTGGGGCCCGGGCATCGCCGGGGTCGTGCGAGGGGAGAACACCATAGTGAACGGGCAGCCGATATCCGGATCGACCGCCGGACGACGCCGCCGTGGCGCCCGCCTGGGGGCCCTGGCGACGGGGACGCTGCTCCTCGTCCTGACCGCCTGCGGCGGCGGTGGCACCGACGCCGGTGCGAGCGGGGGCAAGGACGGCGGCGCGAGCGGCGGCGGCAAGCAGGAGAACGCGGCCTCGCAGGCCGTCGTGACGATCGCCCCGAAGGACGGCGCCGACGCGGTCGCCACCAGCGGGGCCCTGAAGGTGACGGCCCAGCAGGGCAAGCTGACCACGGTCACCGTCGCCGACACCGAGGGCCACCCGGTGGAGGGCAAGCTGGCCGCCGACGGCAGCAGCTGGGAGCCGGTGGGCCACCTGTCGGCGAGCACCCAGTACAAGGTGCACGCCATCGCCAAGGACACCGAGGGCCGTGAGTCGGCGAAGGACACCACCTTCTCGACCCTCACCCCGAAGAACACCTTCATCGGCCACTACACGCCGGAGAACGGGCAGACCGTCGGCGTCGGCATGCCGGTCTCCATCAACTTCACCCGGGGCATCACCGACCCGGAGGCCGTCGAGCGCGCCATCAAGGTGACGGCGGAGCCGGCGGTGGAGATCGAGGGCCACTGGTTCGGCAACGACCGCCTCGACTTCCGGCCGGAGGAGTACTGGGCCGCGGGCACCAAGGTGACCGTGCAGCTCAACCTGGACGGCGTCGAGGGCCGCCCGGGCGTCTACGGCAAGCAGAAGAAGACCTTCTCCTTCACCATCGGGCGCCGTCAGGTCTCCACGGTGGACGCCTCCGCGCACACGATGAAGGTCGAGCGCGACGGCGCGATCGTCAAGACCATCCCGATCAGCGCGGGCGCGCCGTCCACGACGACGTACAACGGGCAGATGGTCATCAGCGAGAAGTTCAAGGTGACCCGGATGAACGGGGCCACGGTCGGCTTCGGCGGTGAGTACGACATCAAGGACGTGCCGCACGCGATGCGCCTGTCCGCCTCGGGCACCTTCGTGCACGGCAACTACTGGGGCTCGCCGGGGATCTTCGGCACCACCAACACCAGCCACGGCTGCGTCGGTCTGCGCGACGCCCGGGGCGCCGGGGACTCCTCGACGCCGGCCGCGTGGTTCTACGACCACTCGCTCATCGGTGACGTGGTCGTCGTGAAGAACTCGAAGGACAAGCAGATCCAGCCCGACAACGGCCTCAACGGCTGGAACATGGACTGGTCGGAGTGGAAGGCGTAAGCCCTTTCGTGCGCGTGACGAGGGCCCCGGTGCGGTTGTGACCAACCGCACCGGGGCCCTCCCCGTTAACGGCGGCTAACCTTCCGACCATGACTGTGAACCTCGAAGTCGCCGAAGGCGTCGGCACGATCCGTCTCGACCGCCCCCCGATGAACGCCCTGGACATCGCCACCCAGGACCGGCTGCGCGAGCTGGCCCAGGAGGCGACCGACCGCGACGACGTGCGGGCCGTGATCCTCTACGGCGGCGAGAAGGTGTTCGCGGCCGGCGCGGACATCAAGGAGATGCAGGTCATGGACCACGCGGCCATGGTCAAGCGGTCCTGCGCGCTGCAGGACTCCTTCACCGCGATCGCCCGCATCCCCAAGCCGGTCGTGGCCGCGATCACCGGCTACGCGCTGGGCGGCGGCTGCGAGCTGACGCTCTGCGCCGACTACCGGATCGCCGCGGACAACGCCAAGCTGGGCCAGCCGGAGATCCTGCTCGGGCTGATCCCGGGCGCCGGCGGCACCCAGCGCCTCGCCCGGCTCATCGGCCCCTCCAAGGCCAAGGACCTCATCTTCACCGGCCGCATGGTGAAGGCCGACGAGGCGCTCCAGCTCGGCCTGGTCGACCGGGTGGTCCCGGCCGCCGAGGTGTACGAGCAGGCCCACGCCTGGGCCGCCAAGCTCGCCCAGGGCCCGGCCATCGCGCTGCGCGCGGCCAAGGAGGCGATCGACCAGGGTCTGGAGACGGACATCGACACCGGTCTGGCCGTCGAGCGCACCTGGTTCGCGGGCCTGTTCGCCACCGAGGACCGCGAGCGCGGCATGCGCAGCTTCGTCGAAGAGGGCCCGGGCAAGGCGAAGTTCGTCTAGGCGTTCGACCTCGCGTGAACGGCCCGATCCGGGAGCCTGATCCGGCCGGACCCGGCAGCCCGACCCGGCCGGAACCGGTCGGATCAGGCCGTTCACGACCGCGTTCCGACTGACTTTGGTATATGCCAGAGTCAGTCTCGCGGAATTGTCGATTCCGAGGGGGCGAATCCCCCGGAACGGCCCCGCGCCGGGCCCCGTCCGGCCATGATGGTGGGCATGGCGGGCCTGGAGGGTACGGAACAACCGCGGCAGCGCGGCGGCGCGACCGCCGCCCGGTGGGTGCCGGGCACCGAGGACGAACAGGCCGCGGAAGCACTGAAGTTGTACGGGAATCCGGCCGACGAGGACGCCCGGTTGCCGTCCCGGCCGGAATCCGCCGCGGTCGCCCGCCGGCTCACCCAGTGGGTGATAGTGCGGCACTGGGGCCTCACCCCGCAGATCGCCGAGCACGCCGTGCTGCTGGTCTCCGAACTCGTCGGCAACGCCGTCCGCCACACCGGCGCCCGGGTCTTCGCCCTCCGCCTGCTGCGCCGCCGCGGCTGGATCCGGGTCGAGGTGCGCGACCCCTCGCGCGGGCTGCCCTGTCTGATGCCGGTGCACGAGCTGGACGTGAGCGGCCGTGGGCTCTTCCTCGTCGACAAGCTCTCCGACCGCTGGGGTGTCGACCTCGCGCCGCGCGGCAAGACCACCTGGTTCGAGATGCGGGTCAGCGACCGCTAGGGCCGGGCCTGTGTCGCGGATGCGGTCGCGGATGCCGTCGCGGATGCACGAAAGCCCCCGTCCGGCCCGGGTGGGGCGCGCTGGGGGCTCTCGTGTGGTGCGCCGCGGATTGGGGGGGTGTATCCGCGGCTGCTTCGACGACCTGGCCCGGGTCAATGGGGGTCGTGTCATCGACTATGGCAGACGGGTGGCCTCGACGCCAAAAGTCCCTACCGGGTCAGATCCGGACAAACTGGAATGATTCCTCGATGAATCATTGGTGACCTAGAGCACCCGCCTTGCAAAACATGAATAACTATGGGGTTCATCGGGTGTTTCCTCGGCCCGTCCGCATGGTGGACGGCTGATCGCGACCCGCAAACGTCCTGAATCGGCTCAATCGTCATCTTTCGGACCTGTCCGCCTTTAAATGGTCCCCGTGATGCCGACCGACCGCCGCGGTGCCCTCCGGGCGGGCGCGGCCACCGCCCTCGCGGGGGCCCTCGCCACCGCCTGCGGCACGGAGCCCCGCCCCGCCCCGAAGACCGAGCGGCCCGCCCACGCCGCGCCCGTCGCCGCCCCCGCGCCCCGCCGCTGGCCCGGCCGGCCCGCCGAGATCGCCCACGGGCCCCGCGACCGGCCCCGCGTCGCCCTCACCTTCCACGGCCAGGGCGACCCCGCGCTCGCCCGCGCGATCCTCGACGGCGCCGAGCGGGCCGGCGCCCGGATCACCGTCCTCGCCGTCGGCAGCTGGCTCGACCAGCACCCCTCGATGGCCCGGCGGATCCTCGACGGCGGCCACGACCTCGGCAACCACACCCAGCGCCACATCGACATCAGCGCCATGACCGAGGACGAGGCCTTCGCCGAGATCGACGCCTGCGCCGGCCGGCTGCGCCGCCTCACCGGCTCCGTCGGCAGCTGGTTCCGCCCCTCCCGTACCCCGCACGCCACCGAGACCGTGCTGCGCGCCGCCCGCCGGGCCGGCTACCCGCACGCCCTCTCGTACGACGTCGACTCCCTCGACTTCACCTCGCCCGGACCGGCGGCCGTCGTCGCCAACGTCACCGGACGGATCACGCCCGGCTCGGTGGTCAGCCTGCACTTCGGCTACCAGGACACCGTCGCCGCGCTGCCCCGCCTCCTCGCCGACCTCGACCGCCGCGGCCTCTCCGCGGTCACCACCACGGAGCTGCTGAGCTGATGCCGATTCCCTCGACCCCGTCCCCGTATCGCCGCAACAAGGCCGTCCTCGCCGCCACCGCCACCGCCCTGCTGCTCGGCAGCCTCGCGGCCTGCGGCAGCCCCCGGCCCGCGACCCCGCACCCCAGCGCCGCCACCACCAAGGCCGCCGTGCCCAGGCCGGCCGCGGCGCCCGCCGGACTGCCCGGCATGCCGCCGCTGCTCCAGCCGGACGACATCTACGCCGCCGACCGCCCGAACGCGCTCTCCCCGGTCGTCAAGGGCTTCCCGTCCCGGGTCTACGTCCCCAACACCAACTCCAACACGGTCTCCGTCATCGACCCCGCCACCTACAAGGTCATCGAGACCATCCCGGTCGGCAACCAGCCGCAGCACGTCGTCCCCTCCTGGGACCTGAAGACCCTCTGGGTCAACAACGACCGCGGCCACACCCTCACCCCCATCGACCCCGCCACCGGCGTCGCCGGCAAACCGGTCGAGGTGCACGACCCGTACAACCTGTACTTCACCCCGAACGGCAAGTACGCCGTCGTCATGGCCTCGCTCGACCGCGAGCTGGTCTTCCGCGACCCGCACACCATGGAGCGCAGGAAGACCGTCCCGGTCACCTGCTACGGCGTCAACCACGCCGACTTCTCCGCCGACGGGCGCTACTTCGTCGTCTCCTGCGAGTTCTCCGGCGAACTCCTCAAGGTCGACACCGAGAAGATGGAGGTCGTCGGCCAGCAGAAGCTGCCCCTCGAAGGCGCCATGCCGCAGGACGTGAAGCTCTCCCCGGACGGCAAGACCTTCTACGTCGCCGACATGATGGCGCACGGCATGTGGGTACTCGACGGGGACAGGTTCACCACCCCGACCCTGCTGCCCACCGGCAAGGGCTGCCACGGCCTCTACGTCTCCCGCGACTCCAAGGAGATGTACGTCTCGAACCGCGGCGAGGGCACGATCTCGGTCTTCGACTTCACCAAGAACGCCCTCACCAAGAAGTGGAAGCTGCCCGACGGCGGATCCCCCGACATGGGCGGGGTCTCCGCCGACGGCAAGGTGCTGTGGCTCTCCGGCCGCTACGACTCCGAGGTCTACGCGATCGACACGACGAGCGGGAAGCAGCTGGCCCGCATCCCGGTCGGCAGCGGCCCCCACGGCCTCGCGGTCTACCCCCAGCCGGGCCGCTACTCGCTCGGCCACACCGGAGTGTTCCGTTGACGGCTCAGGCGGCGATCAGCAGCGCCTCCGAGCCCACCGGGCGGTAGCCCGCCGCCTGGAAGACGCGGACGCTGCGGGCGTTGCCGGGGGACTGCTGGGACCACACCACCGGGTCCGGGGTGAGATGGCGGGCGGCCGTGGCCAGGGCGCGGCCCAGGCCGCGGTGGCGGGCGTCCTCGTCGACCTCGATCGCCACCTCCACCCGGCCCGCCACGCCCCGGCCCAGGGTCACCAGACCGCCGTCGGTGACCCACACCCGTACCTCGTCGCGGTACTTCAGCGCCCGGGCCACCCGCGGATGGTCCTGGTCGTGGATCTCCCGGAGCGCGAGCTCCGGCGGGCCGGGCAGCGCGTCCGCGACCGTCATCAGGTCGATGGTGTTCATCGAACGGCCGGTGCGGGCCGTGAGCGCCGTAAGGAAGCGCGGGGTCATGCTCGCCACCAGCGGGTCCGTCGAGGCCCGGGCGAGCTCCGCCCGGATCCACTCCGGGTCCTCGTCGAGGAAGACCACCGAGTGCGCCGTGAAGGAGAGCACCCCCGCGTCCCGGCCGCTCGGCTGCGGCAGCACCGTCGTCGAACCGTCCGGCGGCGGGAACTCCCCGCGGGCCGCCGCCGCCAGTATCTCCGCCATCTCCGCCACGTCGCTGTTCATGCCCCCATCATCGGCCACCGGGCCGCCCGCTAATCTGGCCCCCGACATCAAGCACCATGAAGGGGCGGAAGCAGTGGCGGACATCGAGTCGGCACGTACGGCATTCAACAAGTTCGACGTGGACGGGGACGGCTTCATCACGGCCGCCGAGTACAAGCACGTCATGGCCGAGATGGGCGACTTCTACACGACCGAGACGGTCGCCGAGGCGCTCATCAAGCAGCGCGACGACAACGGCGACGGCAAGCTCTCCTTCGAGGAGTTCTGGTCCCACCTCAGCAAGGCCTGAGCCAGGGGCTGACCCCGCTCGGGGCGCGGGCGGGCGGCTCCGTACGACCATGCGTACGTACGCGAGTTGCCGCCCGTCCGGCCCCCGGTAACGATCATTCGGTGAGCCTCCCCGGACCCCTCGGCACCCCGATCCGTCTGACGGCAGCTGTTCTCGCCCTCATCGGCGTCCTCACCGTCGCCCTCCTCGGCGTCTCGCTCGCCCAGACGGGCACCGGCGAGCTGGAGATCCCCGCCGCCGGCACCATCACGCTGCTGCGGCTCCTGGTCCTCACCGCGCTCGCCGTCCAGATCGGCGAGCTCGCCGGCGTACGCCTGGCCGGCGAGGGCCCGCTGCCCCGCCGCTGGTCCGTCCCGGCCGCCGCCACCGGCGCCGCCGCCTCCGCGGGCATGCTCGTCCTCCTCGGCCGGCTCAGCGGCCTCAGCCTCGGCACCGTCTACGGGCTCCGCGAGGGCCGGCTCCTCCTCGTCACCACCAACGCGCTCGCGCTCGCCGCGCTGTGCGCCGCCACCCGCCGCCCCGCCCTCGCCCTCGGGCCGCTCGCCGTCGCCGTCGGCGCCGAGGCCATGCGCGCCCACCCCGAGGCGTACACCCCGGCGATCGGCGTCAGCCTCACCGTCGTGCACCTCACCGCCGCCTCCCTGTGGTGCGGCAGCCTCCTGTACGTGCTGCGCACCATGCGGCTGCGCGGCGGCGGCCAGGACGTGCTGATGCGGTACGCGCGGATGGCGGCCTGCGCGTTCGCCGCCCTCTGCGTCACCGGCACCTTCTCCACCCTGCGCCGGCTCCCGCTCGACGGCGTGCTCTCCACCGCGTACGGCCGGGTCCTGCTGGTCAAGCTCGCGCTCTTCGGGCTCACCGCCCTGCTCGCCCTCACCGCCCGCCGCCGCATGCTGCACGGCGCCGACGCCCGCCCCCCGGCCCGGGTCGAACTGGGCGTCCTCGCCCTCGTGGTCCTCGTCTCCGCCCTGCTCACCGTCGTCCCGGACCCGCACTGGCTGCTGCCCTAGCGGACGGCCCGGGGCGGCGGCGGCCTCAGCACTCGATGATGTTCACCGCGAGCCCGCCCCGCGCGGTCTCCTTGTACTTGACCGACATGTCCGCGCCGGTCTCCTTCATGGTCTTGATGACCTTGTCGAGGGAGACCAGGTGGCTGCCGTCGCCGCGCATCGACATCTTCGCCGCCGTGACGGCCTTGACCGAGGCCATGCCGTTGCGCTCGATGCAGGGGATCTGGACGAGGCCGCCGACCGGGTCGCAGGTCAGGCCCAGGTTGTGCTCCATGCCGATCTCGGCGGCGTTCTCCACCTGCTCGGGGGAGCCGCCGAGGACCTCGGCGAGGGCGCCGGCGGCCATGGAGCAGGCGGAGCCGACCTCGCCCTGGCAGCCGACCTCGGCGCCGGAGATGGAGGCGTTCTCCTTGAAGAGCATGCCGATGGCGCCGGCGGCGAGGAGGAAGCGGACCACGCCGTCCTCGTCGGCCCCGGGCACGAAGTTCATGTAGTAGTGCAGGACGGCCGGGATGATGCCGGCCGCGCCGTTCGTCGGGGCGGTGACCACGCGGCCGCCCGCCGCGTTCTCCTCGTTCACGGCCATCGCGTACAGAGTGATCCACTCCATCGCGTGGGTGGTCGGGTCGCCCTCGGAGCGCAGCTTGCGGGCCAGGGTCGAGGCGCGGCGGCGGACCTTCAGGCCGCCCGGCAGGATGCCCTCGCGGGACATGCCGCGCGAGACGCAGGCCTGCATGACCCGCCAGATCTCCAGGAGGCCGGCGCGGATCTCGTCCTCGGTGCGCCAGGCCTTCTCGTTCTCCAGCATCAGCGAGGAGATCGACAGGCCGGTCTCCTTGGTGAGGCGGAGCAGCTCGTCGCCGGTGCGGAAGGGGTACTTCAGGACGGTGTCGTCCGGGATGATCGGGTTCTCGCCGGCCACCGCGTCCTCGTCCACGACGAAGCCGCCGCCGACCGAGTAGTACGTCTTCTCCAGGATGAGCGCGCCCTCGGCGTCGTACGCGAAGACCGTCATGCCGTTGGCGTGGTACGGCAGCGCCTTGCGGCGGTGCAGGATCAGATCGTCGTCGAAGGAGAACGGGATCTCGTGCGCGCCGAGCAGGTTGATCTTCCCGCTCGCCTTGATCCGCTCGAACTCGTCGTCGGCGTTCTCCACGTCGACCGTGCGCGGCGAGTTGCCCTCCAGGCCGAGCAGCACCGCCTTCGGGGTGCCGTGGCCGTGGCCGGTCGCGCCCAGCGAGCCGTACAGCTCCGCCCGTATCGACGCGGTGTGGGCGAGCAGGCCCTCGTTCTTCAGCCGGCGGGCGAACATGCGGGCCGCGCGCATCGGGCCCACCGTGTGGGAGCTCGACGGGCCGATGCCGATCGAGAACAGGTCGAAGACCGAGATGGCCACGGGGGACTCCTTGTGGGGCTAGACGCCGTTGTCTGCCGGGGTGGTGCAGAACGAGCCGGAAGAGCGGGGAGGGGCGGTGAAGCGGGGAGGGCGGTAATGCGGTGGGGCACCGCGCTCACTGTCCAGTGTGCGCGGTGCCCCGGAGCTGTCGTACGAACAAAGCCGCAACTAAATCGTACGAAATTACTTCAGGCCGGGGTACAGCGGGTGCTTGTCGGCCAGCGCCGTCACCCGGGCCTTCAGCGCCTCGGCGTCGAAGCCGGGCTTCAGGGTCTCGGCGATCACGTCGGCGACCTCGCGGAAGTCCTCGGCGTCGAAGCCGCGGGTGGCGAGGGCCGGCGTGCCGATGCGCAGGCCGGAGGTGACCATCGGCGGGCGCGGGTCGTTCGGAACGGCGTTCCGGTTGACCGTGATGCCCACCTCGTGCAGCCGGTCCTCGGCCTGCTGGCCGTCCAGCTCCGAGTTCCGCAGGTCGACCAGGAGCAGGTGCACGTCGGTGCCGCCGGACAGCACGGACACGCCGTGCTGCTTGACGTCGTCCTGCACCAGGCGCTCGGCGATGATCCGGGCGCCGTCCAGGGTGCGCTGCTGGCGCTCCTTGAACTCCTCCGAGGCCGCGACCTTGAAGGAGACGGCCTTGGCCGCGATCACGTGCTCCAGCGGGCCGCCCTGGAAGCCGGGGAAGACCGAGGAGTTCAGCTTCTTCGCGAACTCCTTCTTCGCCAGGATGATGCCGCCGCGCGGGCCGCCGAGCGTCTTGTGCGTGGTGGAGGTCACCACGTCCGCGTACTCGACCGGGTTCGGGTGCAGACCGGCCGCGACCAGGCCCGCGAAGTGGGCCATGTCGACCCACAGGTAGGCCTCGACCTCGTCGGCGATCCGGCGGAACTCGGCGAAGTCGAGCTGACGCGGGTACGCCGACCAGCCGGCGATGATCACCTTCGGGCGGTGCTCCTTGGCGAGGCGCTCGACCTCGGCCATGTCGACCAGGCCGTGCTCGTCCACGTGGTACGCGACCACGTTGAACTGCTTGCCCGAGAAGTTCAGGCGCATGCCGTGGGTGAGGTGGCCGCCGTGCGCCAGGTCGAGACCGAGGATCGTGTCGCCGGGCTGGGCGATCGCGAACAGCGCGGCCTGGTTGGCGGAGGCGCCGGAGTGCGGCTGCACGTTGGCGTACTCGGCGCCGAACAGGTCCTTGATCCGGTCGATCGCGATCTGCTCGGCCACGTCGACGTGCTCGCAGCCGCCGTAGTAGCGGCGGCCCGGGTAGCCCTCGGCGTACTTGTTGGTGAGGACGGAGCCCTGGGCCTCCATGACCGCGACCGGAGCGAAGTTCTCCGAGGCGATCATCTCGAGGGTGGACTGCTGGCGGCGGAGCTCGGCGTCGACGGCGGCGGCGACGTCCGGGTCCAGCTCGTGGAGAGGGGTGTTCAGAAGCGACATGAAGCGATCCCTGGGGGTCTCGGTCAGCCTGCGGTGAAGGCGGTGTACTCGTCGGCGGAGAGCAGGTCGGCCGGCTCCTCGTCGATGCGCACCTTGAACAGCCAGCCACCCTCGAACGGGTCGGTGTTCACCAGCTCCGGGTTGGCGACGACGTCCTCGTTGGCCGCGACGACCTCGCCGGTCACGGGGGCGAAGAGGTCGCTGACGGACTTCGTCGACTCCAGCTCGCCACAGGACTCGCCGGCGGTGATGGTGTCACCGACGGCCGGGAGCTGGACGTACACGATGTCGCCGAGCGCGTTCGCCGCGTGCTCGGTGATGCCGACCGTGGCGACGCCGTCCTCGACGGCCGACAGCCACTCGTGCTCCTTGCTGTAGCGAAGCTGCTGGGGGTTGCTCATGACCTGATTCTCCTGGATGCGGGGAGTGCGGATGTACGGGGGTCTTGCGGGGTGAGACGTGTCCTGAGACGAATGCGTCACGTCCGGAGACGAAAGCGTCACGTTCGGAGGGGGCGGGGCTGTCGCCCCATCCTCACTTCTGGCGCTTGTAGAACGGCAGCGCCACGACCGTGTACGGCTCGTGCGTGCCGCGGATGTCGACGCCGACGCCCTCCGTGCCCGGCTCGGCGAAGGCCGCGTCCACGTACGCCATGGCGATCGGCTTGGCCAGGGTGGGGGACGGGGCGCCGGAGGTGATCTCGCCGATGACCTCGCCGTTCGCGACCACCGACATGCCGGCGCGCGGGACGCGGCGGCCCTCGGCGATCAGGCCGACCAGCTTGCGCGGCGGGGCGGACGCGGCGCGCTCGGCGGCCTTCTCAAGGGCCTCGCGGCCGACGAAGCGGCCCTCGTTGGTGGTCTTCTCGAACTTCACGACCCGGCCGAGGCCCGCGTCGAAGGGGGTGAGCGAGGTGTTCAGCTCGTGCCCGTACAGCGGCATGCCCGCCTCCAGGCGCAGCGTGTCGCGGCAGGACAGGCCGCACGGGATCAGGCCGACGTCCTTGCCGGCCTCGGTCAGCGCCCGCCACACGCCCTCGGCGTCGGCCGGCTTCAGGAACAGCTCGAAGCCGTCCTCGCCGGTGTAGCCGGTACGGGCGATCAGCGCGTCCACGCCGGCGACGGTGCCGGGCAGGCCCGCGTAGTACTTCAGACCGTCCAGGTCGGCGTCGGTGAGCGACTTCAGGATGCCGGGGGACTCCGGGCCCTGGACGGCGATCAGGGCGTACGCGTCGCGGTCGTCGCGGACCTCGGCGTCGAAGCCCTCGGAGCGGGCCGCCAGGGCGTCGAGCACGACCTGGGCGTTGGAGGCGTTGGCGACGACCATGTATTCAGAAAACCCAGCCTCGGTCTCACCCAGGCGGTAGACGATCAGGTCGTCGATGATGCCGCCGTCCTCCTGGCAGATCATCGTGTAGCGGGCGCGCCCGTTGCCCACGGTCGAGATGTTGCCGACCAGGGCGTAGTCCAGGAGCTCCACGGCCTGCGGGCCGGTGACGGTGATCTCGCCCATGTGGGAGAGGTCGAAGAGGCCGGCCTGGTTGCGGACGGCGTTGTGCTCGTCGCGCTCGCTGCCGTACCGCAGCGGCATGTCCCAGCCGGCGAAGTCGGTCATGGTCGCGCCCAGCGAGCGATGCAGGGCATCGAGGGCGGTCAGACGGGGGGCAGTGCTCATGGGGTGGCTCCCGGGTCCAAGGCGTGCGGGGCACGACATACATGACGGTGAGGACGATCCTCCCCATCTGTCATGGAACCTGAGAGGTTCACCGAGAGCATCTCGTCACCGAGAGATCGGCTTGCACCTTGGGTGGGGACGCGGCAGGGCGACCCGCTTTTCAGATCTGCCTCATCCACGCGGTACGGGGCCTGAGAGATTCAAGGGAGGTACTTGCTCCTTCGGCGCCCGGGCACGCGGCGCGACTGCGCCGGCTGGACCCGGAACTCTCCCGCGCGGATTCGAGCGGCCGGTATGCGGTTGTGCGCGCTCGTGCGAGCGCGTGGCGCGCTCATCATTGCACGGCCGATCCGCGCGGCAAATCGCTTGTGCCGCATTACCGTCTCTTTACACTTTGTGGGCAGGGGTCCCGCAGTCCCGTCACGGGAGACCCGACACGGGGAGACCCGACAGGGGGAGAAGCGATGACGATCCGGCACACCGGCCTCCCGGCCGCGGCGACGAACACCGGAATGACGAACACCGGCATACCCGCCCAGCGGGCGGTCGCCCGGGCCCGCACCCGCGAGCGGGCCCGCAGCCGGCGCCGCGCCCGGCTGCTGCGCGACCTGCGCGAGCGGGCCGGCCGCAGCCCCCGCGCGCTCACCTTCGCCGCCGGCGACGTCGTGGTCGTC
Source organism: Streptomyces fradiae (assembly GCF_041270065.1). NCBI lineage: Bacteria > Bacillati > Actinomycetota > Actinomycetes > Kitasatosporales > Streptomycetaceae > Streptomyces > Streptomyces fradiae. Next base: position 5,657,801 of record NZ_CP065958.1, read on the forward strand.
TCCGGGCTGCCCGGCGCCGGCAAGTCCACCCTGATGGCCCGGGCCGCCGAGGGCCGCGCCGTCGACTCCCAGGACACCCGGGAGCGCTGGGAGGCCCGGCTGCCCCGCTTCCTGCCGTACGCGCTCTACCGCCCGCTCGCCCGCCTCGCCCACTACGCGGGGCTGCGCCGCGCCCTGCGCACCGGCGCCGGGGTGATCGTCCACGACTGCGGCACCCAGTCCTGGGTGCGCGGCTGGCTCGCCCGCGACGCCCGCCGCCGCGGCGCCGCCATGCACCTGATCCTGCTCGACGTCGACCCGGCCACCGCCCGGGCCGGCCAGCGCGACCGCGGCCGCGGCGTCTCCCCGTACGCCTTCGCCCGCCACCGCCGCGCCGTCGCCCGCCTGGTCCGCACCGCCGAGGCCGGCACCCTGCCCCCGGGCTGCGCCTCGGTCACCCTGCTCGACCGCGACGCCGCCGACGCCCTGCGGAAGATCGCCTTCCGGGACTAGACCGTGTCTGGCCGTGACGCACTCCGCACCCTTTTCGGTCACACGGGGCCGACAGCGCCATTAGGGTTCTGACCGACCGTGTGCCGGGAAGGGGACGACGAACCGTGGACGTGACGTGGCCGGGCAATGAGCTCGAGGAAGTGCTGGCCGCCTCCCTCGGCAACCCCTCCGCCGGCGGACGCCTGGTCGAGGTGCTCGGGCGCAGCCCCGTCTGGGTGCCGCTGCCCAACGGCGGCGGGCCGGAGAGCCGGGACCTCGACCTGCCCACCATGGAGATCGACGGCGCCGCCTACGTGCCCGTGTTCAGCTCCGAGCAGCAGTTCCTCGCCATCGCCGGCGAGCACATGTCGTACACCATCGCCCCCGCCCGGGACTTCGCCCGCGGTCTGCCGCCGCAGCTCGGCATCGCCGTGAACCCCGGCGGCACCGTCGGCGTCCCGCTGCCCCCGCCCGCCGTCGCCGAGCTGTGCCGGACCGGCCGCACCGCCCTCGACGGGCCGGCCAGCGGCGGCCGGGTGCGGCTCTTCGAACCGGACTGGCAGGACGACCCGGTCGACTTCCTCGCCGCCGCCTCCGCCGAGTTCGAGGCCACCGGCGTCGTCGCGGTCGCCCGCCGGGTCCTCGCCAGCGTCGAGGGCACCGAGCCCGCGCTCTTCGTCGGCGTCGAGCTCACCGGCCCCGACGCCGACCGCAACGCCCCGCTCGACGCCCTCGGCCGCGCCCTCGGCCGGGTCGAGGTCGCCTGGCCGGTCAACCTCATCCTGCTCGACGTGGCCCAGGACCCGGTCGGCGACTGGATGCTGGACAAGGTGCGCCCCTTCTACCAGCGCGCCGCCGTGTGACGTACCCCTTGTTTAAGCTGAACTGATTCAAGAACCACTTCAAGAACCACTCCGAGAACCACCGAGCCGAGTCGTACGACAAGAGGGGCGGGACCCACGGTGAGCGCGTCAGGCACCGCCGCGACCGGACAGGTCGAGCACATGCTGCGCCAGGTGGCACCCGGGCGCCACGACGCCTACGAGCAGCTGCTGCGCGCCCTCGCCGGCTCCGAGGTGCGGATGCTGCTCTGGCAGGGCACCCCGGGCTCGCCCGACGCCCAGTACGGCAACATGGAGGTCGACGGCTACGGCTACGCGCCGTGCGTCACCTCCGCCCAGGAGCTCGCCGCCTCCGGCTGGACCCGCGGCCACGAACTCGTCTCCGGACTCGAGATCGCCCGCGCCCTCTACCCCGACCGCTGGGGCATCTGGCTCAATCCGCACGCCCCCGGCGGCGGCGTCGGCATCCCCTGGGCCGACCTGCGCCGGATCGCCACCGGCCTCGACCGGATGCCCGCGGGCCCGCTGCGGCTCTCCGAACCCGCCGTGGAGATCCCGCAGTTCTACGCCCTGCTCACGCAGAACGCGCACCGCACCTCCGCCGTCCGCTCGCTGCGCCGCGCCTGGGTGCAGCCCGCGCTCGGCTCCCCGTACCTCGCGATCGGCCTCGACCTGTACGACTCCTCGCCGGCCTCCGTCGAGGCCGTGCGGGCGATGATGCACCAGACCGTCGCCGCCGTCCCCGACGGACTGCCGGTCTCCACGGTGGCCATGTCCGACACGTACGACCCGGTCGCGATGTGGCTGTACGCCCACGCCCGTCCGTTCTACGACCGCGACGCGCACGCCGCGGGGCCGGGCTCCTCGTCTCACCAGTCGGGATACGGCTACCCGCCCGCACGGCACGCCTGAGTCCTTCCCGCCGCTTTGTCAAGACGGTGGCGAAATCCCTTTCCGAGCTGAGGTTTTGGCTCCGCTTGCGGGCGACGCGGCGGCTCTGTCCCGCATCCGCCCGATTTGCCAACTGTCCGGGTCTCAGCTTGATATCACCGCTATGCGGACTGTTCTCTGCCGCGTCACTCGCCAGTAGCGTTCGGCCGGTCAGACCGACCACACATGGCGACCCAGGGGTGGACCCATGCGAATATTCACGTCCCGGTCAGCCCGGGCTTTGACGGCGGCCCTCGCGGTCGGCCTCATCGCCACCGGCTGCGCGAGCGAGCGGGGCAAGGACGGGGACAAGGACGGCGCCAAGGACACCTTCGTGTTCGGTGCCCCCGGTGACCCGGCCTCCCTCGACCCGGCCCTCGCCTCCGACGGCGAGACCTTCCGTGTCACCCGGCAGGCCTTCGAGGCCCTGCTGGAGCACGAGTCCGGCGGCAGCAAGCTGGTCGGCGGTCTCGCCGAGAAGTGGTCCAGCAACCCTGCGGGCACGGTCTGGACGTTCAACCTGCGTCAGGGCGTGAAGTTCCACGACGGCGAGAAGTTCGACGCCGCCGCGGTCTGCGCGAACTACGACTACTGGTTCAACTGGAAGGGCACGTACCAGTCCAGCGCGGTCTCCTACTACTGGCAGACCATCATGGGCGGGTTCGCGAAGAACGAGGACAAGGAAACCCCGAAGGCCAACTACAAGTCCTGCACCGTCAAGGACGCGAACACGGCCGTCATCGAGGTCTTCGAGCCCTCCGCCAACCTTCCCGGCGGCTTCTCCCTGCAGGCCCTCGCGATCCACTCGCCGAAGGCGCTCAAGGAGTACGCGAAGCAGGAGGCGACCGCCAAGGGCGACGCCATCACGTACCCCAAGTACAGCCAGGAGGCCGGCACGGTCGCCGGCACCGGCCCGTACAAGATCACGAAGTGGAACAAGGGCAACAAGGAAGTCACCCTGACCCGCTTCGACGACTACTGGGGTGAGAAGGCCAAGGTCAAGAACCTGGTCTTCCGCACCATCGACACCGAGAGCGGCCGCCGCCAGGCGCTGCAGGCCGGTGACATCGACGGCTACGACCTGGTCGCGCCCGCCGACATCAAGACGCTCGAGGCGGCCGGCTTCAAGGTCCCGACCCGTGACGTCTTCAACCTGCTCTACGTCGGCATGTCGCAGGAGAAGAACCCGGCGCTGAAGAAGCCCGAGGTCCGCCAGGCCATCGCCCACGCCATGGACCGCGAGAACATCGTCAAGACCCAGCTGCCCGCGGGCGGCAAGGTCGCGACCCAGTTCATGCCCGACACGGTCGCCGGCTGGTCCGAGAACGTGAAGAAGTACCCCTTCGACACGGCCAAGGCCAAGCAGCTCCTCGCCGCCGCCGGCGAGAGCAACCTGAACGTCGAGTTCTGCTACCCGACCGAGGTCACCCGCCCGTACATGCCTGCCCCGCAGGACATCTTCGAGCTGATCAAGGCCGACCTGGAGAAGGCCGGCATCAAGGTCACCCCGAAGCCGATGAAGTGGAACCCGGACTACCTGGACGCCACCGAGGCCGGCTCCTGCGCCCTGCACATGCTCGGCTGGACCGGTGACTTCAACGACGGCTACAACTTCATCGGCACCTGGTTCGCCGGGTACGACAAGCAGTGGGGCTTCAAGGACGACAAGGTCTTCGCCGCGGTGAAGGCGGGCTCGCTCCAGGGCGACCCGACCAAGCGCACCGACCTGTACAAGGCCGCCAACGAGGCGATCATGGACTACCTCCCCGGTGTCCCGCTGTCCTCCTCGCCGCCGGCCATCGCGTTCGGCAAGAACGTCAACCCGCCGAAGGTCTCCCCGCTGACGCAGGAGAACTTCGCCGAGGTCTCCTTCAAGTAACACCACCGCCAGCGGTCCGCCCGGTCACGCGTTCCTCTCGTGACCGGGCGTCCGCGCATCCGACTCCCGAACAACGCAAGAAAGGGGCACGCGGGGTGTTGCGACTCGTCGTACGACGACTTCTCCAGCTGATACCCACCCTGCTCGGCCTGTCGGTTCTGCTCTTCATCTGGCTGAACCGGCTGCCCGGCGGACCCGCCTCAGCGATCCTGGGCGAGCGGGCGACCGAAGCCGACGTGGCGCGGATCAACCGCGCACTGGGACTCGACCAGCCGATCTACGTCCAGTACGGACGCTTCCTCAAGCGGCTCTTCAACCTCGACCTCGGCACCTCGGTGCAGACCGGACAGCCGGTCTGGGACGAGTTCGTGCTGCGCTTCCCCGCCACGGTCGAACTCAGCCTCGCCGCCATGTTCCTGGCGGTCGTCGTGGGCGTCCCGCTCGGCTATCTGGCCGCCCGCAAGCGCGGCGGCTGGCTCGACGTGGCCTCCGTCTCCGGCTCGCTCGTGGGCATCTGCATCCCGGTCTTCTTCCTGGCCGACATCCTCAAGGGCGCCTTCGGCGACGTCTTCGGCACCTTCGGCCGCCAGTCCACCGGCATGGACGCGACCAGCGTGACCGGCTTCGCCGTCCTCGACGGCCTGCTCACCGGAGAGTTCGACGCCGCCTGGGACGCGCTGATGCACCTGGTGCTGCCCGGCATCGCCCTGGCCTCCATCCCGCTCGCCGTCATCGTGCGGATGACCCGCGCCAGCGTCCTGGAGGTGCTCGGCGAGGACTACATCCGCACCGCCGAGTCCAAGGGCCTGGAGCGCCGCGTCGTCCGCGGCCGGCACATCCTGCGCAACGCGCTGCTGCCGGTGGTCACCACCATCGGTCTGCTCACCGGAAGCCTGCTCTCCGGCGCGGTGCTCACCGAGTCGGTCTTCTCCTTCGGCGGCATCGGCTCCTTCATCCGCACCGCCATCGACGCCCGCGACTATCCGGTGCTCGTCGGCTTCATCATGTTCATCGCCATGATCTACGTGCTGATCAACATGCTCGTGGACCTCGCCTACAGCGTCATCGATCCGAGGGTGCGGGTGCACTGATGAGCCTGACAAACACCGCTTCCAAGGTCGACCGCCTCGCCCAGCTCACGGCGACGACCGAGACCGCCAGCGGCGCCAGCCTGTGGCGCGAGGCGATGCGCCGGCTGCGCTCCAGCAAGGCCGCGATCATCGGCGCCGTGATCATCGCCGCGTTCGTGCTGCTCGCGATCATCGGCCCCTGGATCGCCCCGCACGCCCCGACCGACCAGGCCTGGCGCGGCGAGGTCTTCCCCAACCGCGGACAGTTCGTCGGCGCGCGCGCCGAGAACTGGTTCGGCCTCGACCACCTCGGCCGCGACGTCTTCTCCCGCATGCTCGTCGGCGCCCGCCAGACGCTGCTCGTCGGCGTGGTCTCCATGCTCATCGGCCTGATCATCGGCGCCCTGATCGGCGCCCTGTCGGGTGCGGCCGCCACCCTCGGCGGCCGGACGGGACAGCGGATCGACGACGCGGTCATGCGCGTCACCGACATCCTCCTCGCGCTGCCCTCGCTGCTCCTAGCCGTCTCCGTCGCCGCCGTGATGGGCCAGTCGCTCACCACCGTGATGATCGCCGTCGGCGTGGTGCAGATCCCGGTCTTCGCCCGCCTGCTGCGCGGCTCGATGCTCGCCCAGGGCGGCAGCGACTACGTGCTCGCGGCCCGCGCGCTCGGCCTGCGCAAGCGGCGGATCGTCCTCACCCAGATCATGCCTAACTCGCTCAGCCCGGTGATCGTCCAGGCGACGCTCAGCCTCGCCACCGCCATCATCGAGGCCGCCGCCCTCTCCTACCTGGGACTCGGCAACCCCGACCCGTCGGTTCCCGAGTGGGGCGTCATGCTCTCGCAGGCGGAACGCTTCTTCGACAACGCGCCGATGATGTCCATGTATCCGGCGGTCGCCATCATCATCACCGCCCTCGGCTTCACCCTGCTCGGCGAGGCCATGCGCGAAGCGCTCGACCCGAAGCTGCGAGGTTAGTCATGCCACTCCTCACCGTGGACGAACTCACCGTCACCTTCGGCGGCCGCGGCCGCAAGGACGTCCGGGCGGTCAACGGCGTCTCCTTCAGCGTGGACCAGGGCCAGGTCGTCGGCCTGGTCGGCGAGTCGGGCTGCGGCAAGTCCGTGACCTCGCTCGCCCTCATGGGCCTGCTGCCGGCCAAGGGCGTCACGCTCGGCGGGCGCGCCGACTTCGACGGCACCGACCTGCTGACGCTCAGCCCCGGCAAGATGCGCGACCTGCGCGGCCGCGACCTGGCGATGATCTTCCAGGACCCGCTGTCCTCGCTGAACCCGGTCATCCCGATCGGCCTCCAGGTCACCGAGATCCTCCAGCGCCACCGCGGCCTGAAGGGGGAGGCCGCCCGCAAGGAGGCCGCCCACCTGCTCGACCGGGTCGGCATCCCCGACCCGACGCGGCGCCTGAAGGAGTTCCCGCACCAGCTCTCCGGCGGCATGCGGCAGCGCGCGCTCATCGCCATGGCGGTGGCCTGCGCCCCCCGGCTGCTCATCGCCGACGAGCCGACCACCGCGCTCGACGTCACCATCCAGGCCCAGATCCTCGAACTCCTCAAGGAACTGGTCGACCAGGAGGGCACCGCGCTGCTGATGATCACCCACGACCTGGGTGTCGTCGCCGGCCTGTGCGACCAGGTGAACGTGCTCTACGCGGGCAAGGTCGTCGAATCGGCCGGCCGCCGCGAGCTGTTCGCGCACCCCACGCACCCGTACACCCACGGGCTGCTCGGCTCCATCCCCCGGCTCGACGCCCCGCGCGGCGAGTCCCTGAACCCCATTCGCGGGTCCATCAACGACCAGATCGCCTGGGCCGAGGGCTGCGCCTTCGCCCCGCGCTGCGACCGGTACGAGATGGAGTGCCTCACCGGCACGCCCGAACTGACCGAACCCCGCGAGGCCGGACACCGCGCCCGCTGCGCCAACCCGGTCCTGGCCACGACGGAGGTCCCGGCATGAGCCTGCTCGAACTGGACGGAGTGAAGGTCCACTTCCCCGTCAAGAAGGGCATCCTCTTCGACCGCACGGTCGGCCACGTCTACGCCGTCGACGGCATCTCGCTGTCGGTCGAGGCGGGCCAGACCTACGGCCTGGTCGGCGAGTCGGGCTGCGGCAAGACGACCCTCGGGCGTGCCGTACTGCGCCTGGTCGACATCACCGACGGCTCGGTCGTGCTCGACGGCACCGATGTGGCCAAGCTCCCCGAGAAGGAGCTGCGCTCCTTCCGCCGCCGGCTCCAGATGGTCTTCCAGGACCCGCTGGGCAGCCTCAACCCGCGGCAGAACATCGAGTCGATCCTCAGCGAGGGCATGGCCGCGCACGGGATCGGCGCGGACCAGGAGGAGCGCCGGGAGAAGATCAAGGAGATCCTGGCCAAGGTGGGCCTGCCCGCCAACGCCCTCTCCCGCTACCCGCACGAGTTCTCCGGCGGCCAGCGCCAGCGCATCGGCATCGCGCGGGCGCTCGTCCTGGAGCCGGACCTGATCATCTGCGACGAGCCCGTCTCGGCCCTGGACGTCTCCATCCAGGCCCAGGTGATCAACCTCCTGGAGGAGCTGCAGGAGTCGATGGGCCTGACCTACCTGGTCATCGCCCACGACCTGGCGGTGGTCCGGCACATCTCGGACGTCATCGGTGTGATGTACCTCGGCTCGCTGGTCGAGGAGGCGCCGAGCGACGTGCTGTACGCGGAGCCGCTGCACCCGTACACCCGCGCCCTGATGTCGGCGGTCCCGGTCCCGGACCCGGAGGTCGAGGAGCGCCGCGAGCGCATCCTGCTGCACGGCGACCTCCCGTCCCCGGCCAACCCGCCGGCCGGCTGCCGCTTCCACACCCGCTGCCCGTGGGCGCAGGCGACGCGCTGCGCGACCGAGCGCCCGGAGCTGACGGACGCGGGCGACGGCCACAAGGTGGCGTGCCACTTCGCGCGGGAGATCGCGGAGGGGACGATCACGCGGGCGGGGGAGCCGGAGCCGGAGGACGCGAAGCCGGTGGTTCCTGCGCAGAAGCAGGCGGAGCCGGAGGACGTGACGCCGGAGCCGGAGGACGTGACGCCGAAGGACGTGACGCCGGAGGACGTGGCGCCGGAGCCGGAGGACTCGAAGCCCGAGGCGGTCCAGGAGTCCGAGGACTCGAAGCCGGAGGACGCGAAGACCGAGGAGTGATCTGCGCTTCTCGTACGTGAGGGGGCCCTGTCGCCGTCAGGCGACGGGGCCTCACGCGCGTGGGGCGGACGGGAGGGCCCTGCGGAGCCGGGACAATGGTTCGGTGCTCCACGATCTGTTCAATCCGTCGGTCCAGCATGCGCTGGACCTCGTCGGCATCTTCGTCTTCGCCATCTCGGGCGCGCTGCTCGCCGTCCGCAAGAACTTCGACGTCTTCGGCATCGCCGTCCTGGCCGAGGCCACCGCGCTCGGCGGCGGGATCTTCCGTGACCTGATCATCGGTGCGGTGCCGCCGGCCGCCTTCACCGATCTCGGCTACTTCCTGATGCCACTGGTCGCGGCCGTGCTGGTGTTCTTCCTCCACCCGGAGGTGGAGCGGACCCAGAACGCGGTCAACGTCTTCGACGCGGCGGGCCTCGGCCTGTTCTGCGTGACCGGGACGACCAAGGCGTACGACTACGGCCTCGGCCTGACCTCCTCGGCGGCGCTCGGCCTGGCCACGGCCGTCGGCGGCGGTGTGCTGCGCGACGTGCTCGCCAACGAGGTGCCGTCGCTGCTGCGCTGGGACCGCGACCTCTACGCCGTACCGGCCATCGTGGGCGCGACGATCGTCGTGCTCGCCCTCCGCTTCGACGTGCTCAACGCCTACACCAGCGGCATCGCCGTGCTGACCGCCTTCGTGCTGCGGCTGCTCGCGATGCGGTACCACTGGCGGGCACCGCGCGCCTGGAACCGCCGGTCGAACGCGCGTGAGGAACCCGGAAACGAAAAAGCTACCGCTTAGTAATCTGTTCCTGTAGCGTTTCGGCCATGAGTACGAGCAGCATGGAGACCGTGAGCGCGAGCGCGAGCGAGTTCGACCGGGACACGGCAGTCACCCTGCGCGCGCCCGGGGTGTACGACGCCGAGCTCTCCGCGGGCTGGACGATCATCCACGCCGTCAACGGCGGCTACCTCCTCGCCCTCCTCGGCCGCGCGCTCGGCCAGCACCTGCCGCACCCCGACCCGTTCACGATCTCGGCGCACTACCTCACGCCGTCCGTGCCGGGCCCGGCCGTGATCCGCGTCGAGACGGTCCGCACCGGCCGCACCCTGTCCACCGGCCAGGCCTCCCTCCTCCAGTACGCGGAGGACGGCACCGAGGTCGAGCGGATCCGCGTGCTCGCCTCGTACGGCGACCTGGACGCGCTCCCGGACGACGTCCGCACCACGGCGGCCCCGCCCGCGATCGCCCCGATCGACCAGTGCTTCGGCGCCTCTGACGGTCCCACCCCGGCGATCCCCGGCTCCTCGGCGATCACCGAGCGCCTCGACATCCGGCTCGACCCGGCGACCGTCGGCTGGGCGATCGGCGCGCCGTCCGGCAAGGGCGCGATGCGCGGCTGGTTCGGCCTCGCCGACGGCCGCGACCCCGACCCGCTCTCCCTCCTGCTCACGGTCGACGCCCTCCCGCCGACCTCCTTCGAGCTGGGCCTCAAGGGCTGGACCCCCACGGTCGAACTCACCACCCACGTCCGCTGCCGCCCGGCCCCCGGCCCCCTCCGCGTCTCCATCACCACCCGCAACCTCGCGGGCGGCTTCCTGGAGGAGGACGCCGAGGTCTGGGACAGCGCGGACCGGCTGGTCGCCCAGTCCCGCCAGCTGGCGCGGGCGCCGAGGGGCTGACGGCGCGGCGCGGCCGGCACGGCCGGCACGGACGGACGGCTCTGCGGGCCGGTCCGGTGAGGCCGGCCCGATCGGTGCCGGGCGTTCCGCGCGCCCCGGCGGAGTCTGCCGAGCGGGGCGCGGCCGGCCGCGAACGCCCTCCGGCGTTCCGCGCGCCTCGGCGGCGCCGTACCGCGGGCTTGTGCGCCCCGGGCGCAGGCCGCCCGGCGCCGCCGCCCCGCTAGCCTGCCCCGGTGAAGTCCGACCGGCTGCTGTCCCTCCTCCTGCTGCTCCAGACCCGGGGGCTCGTGCCCGCGAGCGAGCTGGCTGAGCGACTTGAGGTGTCGGTACGGACGGTCTACCGGGACGTCGAGGCGCTGTCGGCGGCGGGCGTGCCCGTGTACGCGGAGCGCGGGCGGTACGGGGGGATCGCGCTGCTCGCCGGGTACCGGACGGACGTCACCGGGCTGACCGCCGACGAGTCACGGGCCCTGTTCGTGCTCGCCGCGCAGGGGGCGCACCGGGCGCTCGGGCTCGACGAGGCGCTTGGCTCGGCGCTGCGGAAGGTGATGGCAGCACTGCCCGCCCCGCACCGCCCGGGTGCCGAGGCGACCAGTCGCAGGATCCTGGTGGACCCGGACCGCTGGATGAGCGCGCCGCGGGCGGACCTGGACCTGGACGTGCTGCACCGGGCGGTGTTCGCCGACCGGCGGCTCGCGCTGCGCTACCGCAGCAGCGGGGCGCCCGCCCCGAAGGCGTACACCGTCGACCCGTACGGCCTCGTCGTGAAGGCCGGCGTCTGGTACCTGGTCGCGGACCGCGAGGGCGAGCCGCGCCTGTTCCGGGCCGATCGGGTCGAGGCCGCCGAACCGCTCGACGAGCCGGTACGGCGCCGCCCCGGCGTCGAACTCGCCGAGGTGTGGGCGCTGCTGCGGGAACGGGTCGAGCGGCGCCCGGCCGGGCTGACCGTCACCGCCCGGGTCCACCGCGACCGCTACGACCGCTTCCTGCGCCTCCACGCCGACCGCCTCACCGCCCCGCCCCCCGTCCGTGCCACCGCCGACTGGACGGACGTCGAGCTGTCCGTCGCCGAACTCGGCGAACTCCGCCCACTCCTCGCCCTGGGCGCCAGCCTGGAGGTCCTCACCCCGCCCGAGGCCCGCACCTACCTCGCGGAGGCGGCGGCAGAGACGGTGACCTTGTACGGCGGCACTGTTCACGCGGCCGGCGAGCCGACGGGTGACCCGGCCCGGTGACCCGGCCTGCGACTCCGCCTGCGGCTCGGGACGGTGACTCGGCCTGCGGCTCGGTCGGTGCCTGGGACCGTGGCTCCGCGCGGCACGGCCGGCGATTCCGGCCGCGGCTCGCACCGGCGACCCTGCCGGTGCGGCCCGTAACTGCGCGCGCGGCCCGGCCGGTGCCGCGGCCCGCGACTCGGCTGGGTGCTGTGGTCGGTGGCTTGGCTGGCGGCTTGGCGGGTGACTTCGTCCGCGATCCGGCCGTGGCTCGGCTGGCGATCCCGCCAGTGCAACCCGCGGCTCGGCTGGCGCACCCGGCCGAGCCTCCGCCGGTGCGGCCCGCGCCTCCGTCTGGGCTCGGTCGGTGCCTCGGCCCGCGGCTCCGCGCGCGACACGGTCGGCGATTCAAGCCGCTACTCGGCCAGGTGATTCTGTCGGCGACGCCGCCCGAGCCTTCGATGGTGCGGCCCGTGACTCCGCCTGCGGCTCGGCCGGGCCTCGGCCCGCAGCTCGGTCGGCGGCTCCGCCCGCGACCCCGCCCCGCCCTGCCGCCCCCGGTGGCGCAAACCGGCCGCCTTCCCAGGTGGCCGGCACCGCCTCGTAGAATCGACGCACCATGATGGCTTACCTCGACCACGCGGCGACCACGCCCATGCTCCCCGAGGCGATCGAGGCGATGACCGCCCACCTCGCCGTCACGGGCAACGCCTCCTCGCTGCACGCCGCCGGGCGCCGCGCCCGGCGGACCGTCGAGGAGGCCCGGGAGACCCTCGCGGGCGCGCTCGGCGCGCGGCCCAGTGAGGTCGTTCTCACCTCCGGCGGCACCGAGGCCGACAACCTCGCAGTGAAGGGCCTCTACTGGTCGCGGCGGGACGCCGACCCGCGCCGGACGCGGGTGCTCGCCAGCCCCGTCGAGCATCACGCGGTGCTGGACGCCGTGGACTGGCTCGCGACCCACGAGGGGGCCACCGTCGAGTACCTGCCGGTCGACTCGTACGGCCGGGTGCACCCCGACGCCCTGCGCGAGGCGATCGCCCGGAACCCCGAGGACGTCGCCCTGGCCACCGTGATGTGGGCCAACAACGAGATCGGCACGATCATGCCGGTCCGTGAACTGGCCGACGTCGCCGCAGAGTTCGGCGTACCGCTGCACGCCGACGCGGTCCAGGCCGTCGGCCAGGTCCCGGTCGACTTCGCCGCGTCCGGCCTCGCCGCCATGACCGTCTCCGGCCACAAGATCGGCGGCCCCTACGGCATCGGCGCGCTGCTCCTGGGCCGCGAGTACACCCCGGTCCCCGTGCTGCACGGCGGCGGCCAGGAGCGCCACGTCCGTTCCGGCACCCTCGACGTGCCCGCCGTCGCCGCCTTCGCCGTGGCCGCCCGCCACGCGGCCGACGGCCAGGAGGACTTCGCCCGTACCGTCGGCGCCCTGCGCGACGAGCTCGTCACCGCCGTCCGTACCGCCGTCCCGGACGCGATCCTCGGCGGCGACCCGGACGGGCGGCTCCCCGCCAACGCCCACTTCAGCTTCCCCGGCTGCGAGGGCGACTCCCTGCTGCTCCTCCTCGACGCCGCCGGCATCGCCTGCTCCACCGGCTCCGCCTGCACCGCCGGCATCGCCCAGCCCAGCCACGTCCTGCTGGCCACCGGCGCCTCGCCGGACCTGGCGCGCGGCACCCTCCGCTTCAGCCTCGGCCACACCTCCACCAAGGAGGACGTGACGGCGGTCGCCGAGGCCATCGCCCCGGCGGTGGAACGCGCGCGGACGGCCGGCCTGACCTGACGGCCCGGCCTGATCTGACCTGACCTGACCCGCCGGCCTCAGCCGACGCCGGCCGGGACCTTCTCGCGCGCCTTCCGCACCAGCGCGATGTACCGCTTCCAGTCCCAGTGCGGCCCCGGGTCCGTGTGGTCCGTGCCCGGCACCTCCACGTGCCCGATGATGTGCTCCCGGTCCACGGGTATCCCGTACCGGGCGCATATGTCGGCGGTCAGCCGGGCGGAGGACTCGTACATCGCCGTCGTGAAGTCCTGCGGGCGGTCGACGAAGCCCTCGTGCTCGATGCCGATGCTGCGCTCGTTCATGTCGCGGTTGCCGGCGTGGAAGGCGACGTCGAGCTCGCGGATCATCTGGGCGATGTGCCCGTCCTTGCGCACCACGTAGTGCGCGGCGGCCCCGTGGGACGGGTCCTTGAACACCTTGAGCGCCGACCGGTAGCTGCCCTGGACGACATGGATGACGACCCGGTCGATCACGTAGTCGTCGGGGCGGTCGGCCCGCCGCCAGTTGTAGTCGGAGGCGGCCGTCCACTCGGCGCCCTTGTGGTCGAGCTCGCCCTCGACCCGCTTCTTCTCCATGCCGGGCAGCCGCCACCACAGCCGGCCCAGCTCGTCGCGGGCGAAGACGGCGGCGCCGGCGACGGCGACCGCGCCGCCGAGCAGGACCGCCCGCCGCGTGGCCCCGCCCTTCTTCCCCGCCCCGCCCTTCTTCCCCGCCCCGCCCTTCTTCCCCGCGGCTCCCTTCTTCGCAGGCCGCTTCTTTCCGCTCCCCTTGTTCCCCATGTGATCGACAACGCTTACTCCCGCGATCCCGGTTCCCGGCGCCCCGTACCCTGGTAGGGCTATGACTGAGACCTCGCCGCAGCGCCCCGACCCCCGACCCCTCCGGGTCCTCGCCGCCATGTCCGGCGGAGTGGACTCCGCCGTCGCCGCCGCCCGCGCCGCGGAGGCCGGTCACGACGTCACCGGCGTGCACCTGGCCCTCTCCGCGAACCCGCAGTCGTTCCGTACCGGCGCGCGGGGCTGCTGCACCATCGAGGACTCGCGCGACGCCCGGCGCGCCGCCGACGTCATCGGCATCCCCTTCTACGTGTGGGACCTCGCCGAGCGCTTCCGCGAGGACGTCGTGGACGACTTCGTCGCCGAGTACGAGGCGGGCCGCACGCCCAACCCGTGCCTGCGCTGCAACGAGAAGATCAAGTTCGCCGCGCTGCTCGACAAGGCCCTCGCGCTCGGCTTCGACGCCGTCTGCACCGGCCACTACGCGACCGTCGTCCTGAACGAGGACGGCACCCGAGAGCTGCACCGGGCCTCCGACATGGCCAAGGACCAGTCGTACGTGCTCGGCGTGCTCGACGAGAAGCAGCTGGCGCACGCCATGTTCCCGCTCGGCGACACCCTCACCACCAAGGACGAGATCCGGGCGGAGGCGGAGCGGCGCGGCCTCGCGGTCGCGAAGAAGCCCGACAGCCACGACATCTGCTTCATTGCCGACGGCGACACCCAGGGCTTCCTCGCCTCCCGCCTCGGCACGGCGGAGGGCGACATCGTCGACGAGTCCGGTACGAAGGTGGGCACCCACGAGGGCGCGTACGGCTTCACCATCGGCCAGCGCAAGGGCCTGCGCATCGGGCACCCCGCCCCGGACGGCAAGCCGCGCTACGTCCTCGACATCTCGCCCGTGAACAACACGGTCACCGTCGGCCCCGCCGAGGCCCTCGACGTCACCGCCCTCACCGCCATCAAGCCCCGCTGGTGCGGCGCCGCCGCCGAGGGCCCCGGCCGCTACACCGCCCAGCTGCGCGCCCACGGCGACGAGACCCCGGTGAGCGCGACCCTGGCCGACGGCGAGCTGTCCGTCACCTTCGACGAGCCGGTCCGGGGCGTGGCCCCGGGCCAGGCGATCGTGCTGTACGACGGCACGCGGGTGGTCGGCTCGGCGACCATCGCCACGACGGTACGGAGGACGGCGCCGGCGACTGTCTGAGGCCCGGCGCCTGATCGCCCAGGGCCGCCTCAGGTCCCGGCCGGCTCCTCCGCGCGGCACTCGTCCAGGAACCCCGCCAGGACCGGCGCGAGCACGTGCGGCGCCACCTGGTGGGTCTGGCCGGTCAGCGTGCGGTGCCGGCCGCGCGGGACCGCCGCCGCCACCGAACGGGCCACCCGCCGCGTCCACGACGGGCTCGCCCCGCCGTCGACCACCAGCACGCGCGCGTGCACCCGGCCGAGGCGCGCCGCCGGCACCGCGCCGTCGCCCACCACCGCGTCGTCGTACGCCAGGGTGTGCGCCAGCGCCTCCAGGGCCGGGCGCGGCCGCGCCGGGCCGATGGCCTCCGCCCCCTCGGCGAGGAACGCGTCCAGCGCCGCGCCCCGCTGCCCCCGGTCGAGCAGCGCCCGCACCCGGCTCCGCCGGGCCGCCGCCTCAGGGCCGTACGGCGGCTCGTACACCGACACCGGCCCGACCGGCACCCCCGCCGCGGCCGCCGCCAGCGCGAGCGCGCCGCCGCAGGCCGTCCCGTGCACCGCCGCTGTACCCGCCGCGCCGCCCACCGCGTCGACGAGCGCCGCCAGGTCGGCGATCTCCCGCTCCACCGCGTACGGCGCGGTGTCCCCGCTGGCGCCCCGCCCGCGCCGGTCGTACGCCACCACCGAATAGCGCCGCGCGAGCAGCCCGGCCAGCGCCCGCTCGCCGCCGGCCGTCCCGAGCGCCCCGCTCACCAGGATCACCGGCGGCCCGTCCCCGTACCGCTCATAGGCGATCCGCGTCCCGTCCTGCGACCTGACAAGTCCCCGGGCCCCGCACCGCGTCGTCTTCACCTCGTCCATGGAAGGGCAGACCGGCGCCGTCCGCGGAACTCATCGCTCCCGGCGGGAACTTCCGGAAAAAATTCTCGCTGTCGGTGCGAGCGCCTACGGTGGAGCGCATGAACATCTGCGTCTTCCTCTCCGCCGCCGACCTCGACGAGCGCTACACCACCCCCGCCCGCGACTTCGCCACCCGCCTCGGCAAGGCGGGCCACACCCTCGTCTGGGGCGGCTCCGACACCGGCCTGATGAAGGTCGTTGCGGACGGCGTCGCGGAGGCCGGTGGCCGACTGGTCGGCGTCTCGGTGGACTTCCTGGCCGCCAAGGCCCGCCCGGTCGCCGACGAGATGCTCATCACCAAGGACCTCGCCGAGCGCAAGGCCCTCCTCCTCGCCAGGTCCGACGCGATCGTCGTCATGGTCGGCGGCACCGGCACCCTCGACGAGGCCACCGAGATCCTCGAACTCAAGAAGCACGCCAAGCACACCAAGCCCGTCGTCCTCCTCAACACGGCCGGCTTCTACGACGGCCTGAAGACCCAGTTCCGCCGCATGGAGGCCGAGGGCTTCCTGCCGATCCCGCTGAGCGACCTGGTCTTCTTCGCGGAGGACGGTGCGGCGGCCCTCGCGTACCTGGAGGAGACCGTGATGCGTTGAGTTCGCGAACGGTCCGAAGGGCGTGCGACCTGGGCGGCATCACTCTTGTGCACTGGTCAGCGGGAGTGTTATGGCGTCGCGTCCGGATTTGCTCGAACCTCCCTTCGCGGTTGCGTATCGATGATCTTGCCTCGTTAATCTTGCCGAGCGGCGCACGCCGCAGACGGGGAAGAACGGGGGGCCATGTCGTACTCGACGCGCTGGCAGGAACTCTTCGGGCCGCTGGAAGGCGACGCCCGGATGGCCTTGGCGTCCACCGCGCCCGCGCCCGCGCCCCCGGCAGGCGGCACGGGCCCGGGGAACCTCCAGCACACCGGCGGCCCCTGGACCAGCGCCGCCGGCACCGCCGGTGACCTGCACATCAGCACCGAGACGAGCCGCGCGGCCCTCGGCCCCGGCCACGAGGGCGTGACGGCGGCCGGCGCGGGTCTGACCGCCGTCGCCGCACTCGCGCGCGTACGGAAGTCCTGGGAGGACCGACTCGCGGCGGTGCGCGACGAGTGCGACGGGCTCGAGGGCGCTCTGCACAAGGTCGCGAAGGAGATGGGCGAGACCGACATCCAGGTCCGGGACTCCTTCGCCGGGGTCGGCGCGAAGTCGAAGGACAGGCGATGACGACCGGAACCCTCACCTGGCACCAGCTTCGCGACCTGAAGCTCTCCGAATTCGAGCAGGCGGGCGACGCCTGGCACCAGGTCTCCGGCCGCTCGGACTCCGACCGGGTACGCGTCGACCGGGCGATGTCGGCCAAGCTCCGCGAGACCCAGGAGAGCGAGTCCGCGACGGCGGCCGTCGGCCGACTCCAGCGCCTCAGCCGCAATTTCTCGTACATGCACGCAGAGTGCGGGCTCGTCCGCACGGCGCTCAACGGCCTGGCCGGCGATCTCGCCGAGCCGCAGCGCCAGTTGAAGCATGCCCTCGCGGATGCCGCCGCCCAGAACCTCACCGTCCACGAGGACGGCTCGGTGAGCTATCCGGCGGCCGAGGTCGCGGACCTGACCGGCGCGAAGAAGGAGGCCCCGGGCGGCATGGTCAAGGGCAGTTCCCGCCTCCCGCTGGAACCGCCCGGCTTCGGCCCCAACGGGCAGTCGCCCGTGTATCCGGGCTACTCGGGCTTCAAGCCGCTCAACCCGAACGCGCTGAAGGCACAGGATGTGGCCGACCGTGTCGCCCGGGCCGTGCGCTCTGCGTCCGAGATCGACGCCCGATACGCGAAGACCCTGAACGGCCTCAAGGCGGAGAAGGGCCTCGACGTCACCAAGGCCACCCTGAAGGACGTCGCCGGCGACACGGCGGACGTACGGTCCGCCGCCGGCAGGTACCTCAGGGACCACGTTCCGATGGACAAGACCCCCGCCGAACGCAGGGCATGGTGGGACGCACTTCCCGAGGAGCAGCGCCGGGAGTACCTCGACATCGCGCCGGACCTGATCGGCGCGGTGGACGGCATTCCGGCCGTCGCGAGGGACGAGGCGAACCGGCGCTATCTGCCGCTGCTGATCGACGAGTTGGGCCGGAAGGACGACGGCGACTCCGCGACCAAGCTCGACGCGCTGCGCATGATCCGGGACAAGCTGAACAAGCCGAGCGACCCGCCGATGTTCCTGCTGGGCATCGGGGACGAGGGGAATGGGCGCGCGATCGTGGCGTACGGCAACCCGGACACGTCGAAGAATGTGTCGGCGTACGTGCCCGGGCTGGCGACCACTCTCGACAAGGAGTTCGTCAAGGACACGATGAAGCGGGCCAAGGACACGGCTGTCGGCGCGCGTGATGTGGATCCCTCCAGCGCGGCGATCGTCTGGCTCGGCTACGACGCTCCGAACTTCGCGCAGGTCGTGTCCACGAGCAATGCGGAGAAGGGCGCGCCCGCCTACAACGCGTTCATGGCAGGCCTGGAGGCCACGAACCAGAACAAGGACCCCCACCTGACCGCCATCGGACACTCCTATGGTTCGCTCACCGTGGGCACCGCGGCACGGCAGTCCGGCGGGATCCCAGGCGTGGACGACATCGTTCTGCTCGGCAGTCCTGGTGTCGGCGTGGACCGGGCCGAGGACCTGGGCGTAGGCCGGGGACACGTATTCGTGGGTGCGGCGGACAACGATCCCGTGACCCACCTTCCGAAACCGGCCGAGGCATTGGCCGGATTGCCGTTGACGGGTACGACCGCCGCCGTGGTCGCTCCCAGGCTCACCGACCACCTCTACTTCGGCCAGGATCCGGCCAGTGAAGGCTTCGGAGCCCGTCGCTTCAGGGTCGATGACGGGCCCGCCCCCGCTCTCGAACTGGGGGGCTTCGACGCCCACTCCCAGTACTTCACACCGGAACTGGACCCGGAGTCCGCGAACAACATCGCCCAGATCGTCGGTGGGGCGCCTGAGAACATCACCACGGAGGAGTACCGATGAAGCTGCCCGGCCGCGCGGCTCGTGTTGCCTTGCCCGGACTCCTGGTGGGCGCGCTACTCGCGGGTTGCGGAATTCTGAGTGGGGGAGGAGCCACGGAGAACATGAACATGCAGGATGCGGCGGACCGTGCGGACGCGATGCTCGACGCGACCATCGGAGCGGTCGTGCCGGAGATCCAGTGGACGCACCACACCTGGACCAGCGGAAGCTGCACGGTGACGCGGCGGCGGAAGGTGATGACGATCATCTCCGAACAGCGGCGGGGCAGTTTCCTCGGAGTCATCGAGCGTTTCTGGCAGAAGAGCGGCTACGAGATCACCGGTGTGAACAAGAGCAAGGCGATGCCGGCCATCTTCGCCAAGACGTCCGATGGATTCCAGCTCACCTTGAGCGTCGGCTACAAGGGCCAAGTGGTCTTCAAGGCCGACACCCCCTGCGTCGAGGAGTCCGAGGTCGCCGAACCCACCACCCCGCCCAACGGCCCCGCCTACCCCCTCGGCAAGATCCCCACCCCCAACGTCCGCTCCGACTTCTGGTCCGCTGCCGCGCCGCTTCCGTGAGTCCTGAGAGCATGGGCCCATGGCTACTCATGTGATCACCGGAGCCGGCTCCGGCATCGGCGCCGCCGTCGCGCGGCGGCTGCACGCGCGCGGGGACGAGCTTGTGCTGCATGTGCGGGACGCGGGGCGGGCGAAGGAGTTGGCGGCGGAGTTTCCCGGGGCGCGGACGCTCGTCGGGGACCTGGCGGATCCGGACCGGCTGTCGTGGGCGTTCTCGCACCAGACGCTGCCGGAGCGGGTCGACAGCCTGCTGCACATCGCCGGGGTCGTCGACCTCGGGCCGGTCGGGGAGCTCACCCCGAAGAGCTGGCACCATCAGCTGAACGTCAACCTGGTCGCCCCCGCCGAGCTCACCCGGCACTTCCTGCCGCAGCTGCGGGTCTCCAAGGGGCATGTGGTGTTCGTGAACTCGGGCGCCGGGCTCGCCGCGCACGCCGAGTGGGGCGCGTACGCCGCGTCCAAGCACGGGCTCAAGGCGCTCGCCGACTCCCTGCGCCACGAGGAGCACGGCAACGGGGTGCGGGTCACCTCCGTGTACCCGGGGCGGACCGCGAGCCCCATGCAGGCGAAGGTGCACCAGCAGGAGGGCAAGGAGTACGACCCTGAGCGCTGGATCGACCCCGAGTCGGTGGCGACGACCATCGTCATGGCGCTCGACCTGCCGCGCGACGCGGAGGTCAACGACCTGACCGTGCGGCCCGGGCGCTGACGCCGCGATGACCACGGGGGCGGGTGCGGGGGCGGGCGGGAACTCGATCAGCGGCGGGACCCAGGGGACCGTCGTCCAGGCCGGGCACATCGAGAACCTGGTGGTGCATCAGACGCCGCCGCCCGCCGACGAGGTGACCGTCGCGCCCCCGTTCGGGCGGCGCGGCACGCCCCTGCGCGGGCGCGCGGAGCTGCTCGCGCGGCTGCTCGACGCCTCCGGCACACACGTCCTGTACGGGCTCGGCGGCGTCGGCAAGACCAGCCTCGCCCTGGCGGCCGCCGACGTGCTCGCGCGCCGCGGCGCCCCCGTGTGGTGGGTGGCCGCGCAGGACGCCGGGCGGCTCGCGGGCGGGCTGCGGGCGGTCGCCCGCCGGGTCGGCGTCCGCGAGGACGAGCTGGCGAGCGGCCAGACCGCCGACCTGCTGTGGGAACGCCTCGCCGCCCTGCCCGGCCCCTGGCTCCTCGTCCTCGACAACGCCGACGACCTGGCCCTGCTCGACGGCCCGGGATCGCTCGCCGCCGGTACGGGCTGGGCCCGCGCGCCCCGTACGAGCGGTCTGGTCCTCGTCACCACCCGCGACGGCGACCCCGCCGCCTGGGGCGCAGGACCCGTCCTCCACCCGCTCGGCGCCCTGCCCGGCCCCGAGGGCGCCCGCGTGCTCGCCGACCGCGCCGGCGAGCAGGCCGGCCCGGCGACGGACGCCGAGCTGCTCGCCGTACGCCTCGGGGGCCTGCCGCTCGCCCTGGACAGCGCCGGCCGCTACCTGGCCTCGGTCGCCGAGCGCCCCGCCTTCCTCCGTACGGACGGCGAGCCCGCCACGTACGGCGCCTATCTCGCCGCCCTCGGTACGGGAGACCTCGCCGTCGACCGCGACGGCACCCTCGCCCGGATCTGGGCCATGTCCCTGCGCCTCCTCCAGGACCGGGGCCACGCGCGCGTGGAGGACGTCCTCCGCCTCCTCGCCGGCTTCGCGGACGCGCCCGTACCGCTGCGGGTCCTCGCCCCGGGCCGCGTCGACATCCCGCCGGGCGAGCTGTGGACCTGCCTCCAGGCCCTCGACCGGCTGGGCCTGGCCTCGCTCCGTACGGACGGCGAGCCGGTGGTGACGCTCCATCCGCTGGTGCGGGACGCGTACCGGGGGGAGCGGGAGCGGCTGTCCGCGGAGGCGGCGCTGGACAGTGAGGTGCCGGAGGAGCACGGTCCGCTCTGGCCGCTGCTCGTGCCGCACCTGC
Source organism: Streptomyces fradiae (assembly GCF_041270065.1). Lineage (NCBI taxonomy): Bacteria > Bacillati > Actinomycetota > Actinomycetes > Kitasatosporales > Streptomycetaceae > Streptomyces > Streptomyces fradiae. The sequence goes on from NZ_CP065958.1 coordinate 5,679,207, forward strand.
TCGACGACCTGGGGCCGGACGCGCCGGAGGACGTCTGGGCGGGCGCGGTGCTCGCCGTCCGCTCGCTGAACGCCCGGGGCCTGGTCGCCGAGGCGGGCACGGAGGTGGAGCGGGTGCGCCGGGGCGCCGCGGACCGGCTCGGGGACGCGCACCGGACGGTGCGGGAGGCGTGCTTCGAGCACGGCCGGGCGCTCCTGAACGCCGGCCGCGAGCGGGAAGCACTCGCCCTGCTCGGCGAACTGGCCGCCGCCGTCGGCGTCGCCGTCGGCGCGGACCGCCCGACCGCCCCGGCCCCGGCGGCGGACCCGGACCTGGACGCGCACCCGCACCCGGACGCGGCCACCGCCGCGGACCCCGCCCTCGTCCCGGCCGAGGACTCCGACCTCGTCTTCGCCCTCCAGGTCCGCAACGAGCTGGCCACCGCGCTCCAGCAGAACGGACAACTGGAGCGGGCCCGCACCGAGTACGCCGGGGCGCTGGACGGCTGCGCCCGCGCCCTGGGGCCGGACCACTGGCGCACCCTCGCCTGCCGGCACAACCTCGCGGTGTGCCTCGCCCTGCTCGGGCGCACCCAGGAGGCGCTGGCCGAGCTGGAGACCGTACGGGCGGCGGAGGCCCGCACCCTGGGCGCCGACCATCCCAACGCGCTCGTCACCCGGGAGAACCGGGCGGTCCTGCTCCTGGAGTCCGGTGACCGGGACCTCGCACGGGCGGAGCTGGCGGCCGTGGTGGCGGCCCGGCACCGGCTCCTCGGCGCGGATCACCCGCACACGCTCTCCGCCCGTTTCAACCTCGCCCGCTGCCTCGCCCCGGCCGACGCCCTCCCCGAACTCACCGCCGTCCTCGCCGCCCGCACCCGCGTCCTTGGCCCCGGCCACCCCGTCACCGTCGCCACCCGCGAGACCCTGGAACGGCTGGCACGTACGCTTCCCGGGTGAGCGAGAACAGCGACAAGGACACCTTCCCCTGGGCCCCCGCCACCGGCGTCGGCTCCCTGCCCGGCGGCGACGCGCGAGAGGCCGCCAAGACCGTGACCGGGTCCTTCGAGGACTTTCCGTTCCTCGCCGAGCTGCCGGCCCGCGGGCCCGGCGCGGACATGATCGGGCGGACCGCCGGGATGCTCGTCGAGCTGTACGCGCACGTGGAGCCGAGCGGGTGGCGGATCAGCGACCGGCCCGGGCGGGACACCCGGCGGGCGCGGTCGTGGGTCGGGGAGGACCTGGACGCCCTGGAGGAGTTCACGCAGGGGTACGAGGGCGCGCTGAAGGTGCAGGCGGTGGGGCCGTGGACGCTCGCCGCGGCCCTGGAGCTGCGCGGGGGAGAGGCCGCCCTGTCGGACCCGGGGGCCTGCCGGGACCTGGCCGGTTCGCTGGCCGAGGGGCTGCGCGGGCACCTCGCGGAGGTCGGCAAGCGGGTGCCGGGCGCCCGGATCGTGCTGCAGCTCGACGAGCCCTCGCTGACCGCCGTACTCCTCGGGCAGATCCGTACCGCCAGCGGCTACCGCACCCACCGGGCCGTGGACCGGCAGGTGGTGGAGAGCGCGCTGCGGGACGTGATCGCGGTGCACGGCGGTCCGGTCGTGGTGCACTCGTGCGCGCCGGGCGTGCCGTTCGGGCTGCTGCGGCGGGCCGGGGCGGCCGGGGTGTCGTTCGACTTCTCGCTGCTCACCGAGCGTGACGAGGAGCCGATCGGGGAGGCCGTGGAGGCCGGGACCAAGCTCTTCGCCGGTGTGGTGCCGTCCACGGACCCGGCCTCGGGGGCATTGTCGGACCCTGGCGGTAGCGTCATGGGTGTCAGGACGCTGTGGCGCAGGCTGGGGCTGAATCCGGGGACTCTCGCCGAGTCCGTGGTGGTCACCCCGGCCTGCGGTCTCGCGGGGGCCTCGCCGGCGTACGCGCGCAAGGCGCTCGCGCACTGCGTCCGGGCGGCGAGATCGCTCGCGGACAACCCAGAGTGACCGGGTTTCAGGGATCGGGAGGACGAGGAACGGTGGCAGTCGAACAGGGGGCCCCCGCCGAGGCGCGGGAGAAGCACGCCGAGCTGGCGGAGCAGGTCGAGGAGCACCGCTTCCGGTACTACGTGAAGGACCAGCCGGTCGTCAGCGACGCGGAGTTCGACAGGCTCCTGCGCGCCCTGGAGGCCCTGGAGGAGGAGTACCCGGAGCTGCGGACGCCGGACTCGCCGACCCAGAAGGTGGCCGGGTCGTACGAGACGGAGTTCACCGCGGTCCAGCACCGCGAGCGGATGCTGTCGCTGGACAACGCGTTCGACGACGAGGAGCTGGCCGCCTGGGCCGAGCGGATCGCGAAGGACGTCGGCACGGGCGACTACCATTTCCTGTGCGAGCTCAAGGTCGACGGCCTCGCCGTGAACCTCACGTACGAGCACGGGCGGCTGACCCGGGCCGCGACCCGCGGCGACGGACGCACCGGCGAGGACATCACGCCGAACGTGCGGACGATCGCCGACATCCCGGACCGGCTGCGCGGCGAGCGCATCCCGGACCTGGTGGAGATCCGCGGCGAGGTCTACTTCCCGATGGAGGCCTTCGAGGGGCTCAACGCGCGCCTGGTGGAGGCCGGGGACAAGCCCTTCGCCAATCCGCGCAACGCGGCGGCGGGTTCGCTGCGCCAGAAGGACCCGAAGGTGACGGCGTCCCGGCCGCTGCACATGGTGGTGCACGGCATCGGCGCCCGCGAGGGCTTCGACATCTCCCGGCTCTCGGAGACGTACGAGCTGCTGCACGAGTGGGGCCTGCCCACCGCCCGGCACAACAAGGTGGTCTCCGGTCTGGCCGCGGTGAAGGACTTCATCGCGTACTTCGGGGAGAACCGGCACTCCGTCGAGCACGAGATCGACGGCGTCGTCGTCAAGCTCGACGAGATCCCGCTGCAGGGCCGGCTCGGCTCCACGGCGCGCGCCCCGCGCTGGGCGATCGCCTGGAAGTACGCGCCGGAGGAGGTCAACACCAAGCTGGTCGACATCAAGGTCGGCGTCGGGCGTACGGGCCGGGTCACGCCGTACGCGCAGGTGGAGCCGGTGACGGTGGCCGGCTCCGAGGTCGAGTTCGCCACCCTGCACAACCAGGACGTGGTGAAGGCCAAGGGCGTGCTGATCGGCGACACGGTCGTGCTGCGCAAGGCCGGTGACGTGATCCCGGAGATCCTCGGCCCGGTCGCGGACCTGCGGGACGGCTCCGAGCGGGAGTTCGTGATGCCGGCCGAGTGCCCGGAGTGCGGCACGCCGCTGAAGCCGATGAAGGAGGGGGACATCGACCTGCGCTGCCCCAACGCGCGGTCGTGCCCCGCCCAGCTGCGCGAGCGGCTGTTCTTCCTGGCCGGGCGGTCCTCCCTGGACATCGAGAACTTCGGCATGGTCGCGGCGGCGGCGCTGACGCGCCCGCTTGAGCCGGCCGAGCCGCCGCTCGCCGACGAGGGCGACCTCTTCGACCTGACCATCGAGCAGCTGCTGCCGATCAAGGCGTATGTCCTCGACGCGGACAGCGGGCTGCCCAAGCGCGACCCGAAGACCGGCGAGGAGAAGGTCGTCTTCGTCTTCGCCAACCAGAAGGGCGAGCCGAAGAAGAACGCCCTGGCGATGCTGGAGAACATCGCGGCGGCCAAGACCCGCCCGCTCGCCCGCTTCCTCAACGGGCTGTCGATCCGGCACGTCGGCCCGGTCGCCGCCGAGGCGCTGGCCCGCGAGTTCCGCTCCCTGGAGCGGATCGAGCAGGCCACCGAGGAGGAGCTGGCGGCGGTCGACGGGGTCGGCGGGATCATCGCCACCGCCGTGAAGCAGTGGTTCGAGGAGGACTGGCACCGGGAGATCGTGCGCAAGTGGCGCGCGGCCGGGGTCACCTTCGAGGACGAGGGCGCCGGCGAGGAGCAGGGCCCGCGCCCGCTGGAGGGACTGACCGTGGTGGTCACCGGCACCCTGCAGGACTTCACCAGGGATGGCGCAAAAGAGTCGCTGCAAGCCCTGGGAGCGAAGGTGACGGGTTCCGTTTCGAAGAAGACCGCCTTCGTGGTCGTCGGCGACAATCCCGGCTCCAAGTACGACAAGGCGATGCAGCTGAAGGTTCCGGTTCTCGACGAGCCCGGCTTCCGGATCCTGCTCGAACAGGGTCCGGAAGCCGCTCAGGAGGCCGCGCTGCCCGTCGCCGAGTAGCCGCGGACGGGCCCCGGAAGCTCACCCGTTCGGCGCATACCAGATCGTTAGGGGTGGCCGGGTCGCATTCGGGCAAGAGATGGAGAGCGCTGCCCGTAGCGGCCCTCCGCGGCCTAGTGTGGTGACCGTGCGTCCGTCACGCACGGCCGCGCGAGGCCCTGCCGGCGCGCAGGAGCAGGACACGTGTGTCCGGCGCGCGGCGGGACGACGGCCCAGAGGCATCACGACGGCCCCGCGTTGCGACGGCACCGCCGGCTGTGAGAGGGACGGGAATGAAACCGACCGAGAGTGCCGCCCCGGTCGCACGGCCCCAGGGCCGTGCGGCGTTCGTGGGCATCACCTCCGGGCTGCCCGGAGCACTGGTGGGCGTCGCCGCCGTCCTGCTCACCGCCGGTCTCTACCGGACGCTGAGCACCGGCCAGGGACTCTTCCCCGGCGGCTCCGCCGGCTGGTCCCTCGCCGTCCTCACCGGCCTCATCGTCGGCCACCTGGTCGCGCTCGGCCGCGACCGCTGGTGGGGCGGCACCGGCTCCGGCGCCGCCCTCACCCTCGCCGTGCTGCTCCTGTACGGCTGGGTGCCCGCCTGTCTGGTCTCGCTCACCGTGGTCGTGCTCGTCGCCGCCGCCCGCCGGCACCGCTGGCGCCAGGGCCTGCTGCACGGCGCCGTCGACGTCATCGGCACCGGCGCCGCCGCCCTCGTCCTCGCCACCTTCGGCGACGTCCCCACCGTCGAGCGGCCCTGGCAGCCCCTCGACTGGGGGATCGGCGACGTACCGGAAGTGATGCTCGCCGCCGTCGCCTACCTTGTGGCGACCCGGCTGCTGCTGTGGTACGCCCTCGCCCCGCAGACCGGCGGACTGCCCACCGCCGCCCGCACCGCGCTGCTCCGCCAGGGCCTGGTCGCCGTCGCCCTGCTCGGCATCGCCCCCCTCATCTGCGTCGTCGCCGCCTCCCGGCCCCCGCTCCTGCCGCTCTTCGCCGTCCCGCTGATCGCCCTCGACTCCACCCTGTGGATCGCCCGCGCCCGCGCCGAGGAACAGCTGCGCGACCCGCTCACCGGACTGCCCAACCGCCAGTGGCTCCTGGAGCGCACCTGGACCGCCCTGGAGGAGGCCGAGGGCGAGGGCGTCCGCTCCGCGCTCGTCCTGATCGACCTCGACCGCTTCCGCTCGGTCAACGACACCCTCGGGCACCTCGCCGGCGACCGGCTGCTCCTGCAGATCGCCGAACGGCTCCGGCTCGCGCTGCCCCGCGGCGCCGAGGCCGCCCGGCTCGGCGGCGACGAGTTCGCCGTCCTGCTGCCCACCGCCGACTCCACCACCAGCGCCCAGCGGGTCGCCCGCCACCTCGTCGCCGAGCTGTCCTCCCCGCTCGACCTCGACGGGCTCACCCTGGTCCTGGAGGCCAGCGCCGGCGTCGCCGTCTTCCCGGAGCACGCCCTGGACGCCGAGGGCCTGCTGCGCCGCGCCGACGTCGCCATGTACCAGGCCAAGCGGGACCGCACCGGCGTCGAGGTCTACGAGTCCAAGCGCGACTCCAACACCCCCGACCGGCTCGGACTCCTCGGCGACCTGCGGCGCGCCCTCGACGCCGGCGAGGTCGAGCTGCACTACCAGCCGAAGGTCCGCTTCGACGGCCAGGTGGCCGGTCTCGAGGCGCTGGTCCGCTGGGTCCATCCCGAGAGAGGGAAGGTTCCTCCGGACGAGTTCATCGCCATCGCCGAGTCCTCCGGCCTCATGCCCCACCTCACCGAATACGTCCTGGAGACCGCCCTCGCCCAGGTCGCCCGCTGGCGCGCCCAAGGGCTCGACGTGCCGGTCGCCGTCAACGTCTCGCCGCGCGACGTGCACACCCCCGGCTTCGCCGGCGCCGTCGCCGCCCGGCTCGCCCGGCACGGCGTCCCGGCCGGCGCGCTCCAGCTGGAGATAACCGAGCACGTGCTCCTGGAGGACCCGCAGCGGGCCGCCGACACCATGGCCGGGCTCACCGGCCACGGCGTGAAGATGTCCCTCGACGACTTCGGCACCGGCTACTCCTCCCTGGTCCACCTGCGCCGCCTCCCGGTGAGCGAGCTCAAGATCGACCGCTCCTTCGTCGCCCGGCTCGCCGTCGACTCCGAGGACGCCGAGATCGTCCGCTGCACCCTCGACCTCGCCCACTCCCTCGGCCTGCTGGTCGTCGCCGAGGGCGTCGAGGACGACGAGACCTGGGAGCGCCTGCGCGACCTGGGCTGCGACGCCGTCCAGGGCTGGCTGGTCGCCGCCGCCATGCCGCCCGCCGAGACCACCGCCTGGCTCCGCGCCCGCGGCGAACACGGCTGGCGCCGCCCCTCGGAGATCGCGGCCCTGGCCGAGGTCGACCACCCTTCGGACCACGTGGTGCAGTGACCGTTTCACGGGGAGCGGCGCGGGCCCCATAGGATTGGGCCAACACCATCAAACTCACCCCGTGAGGATCCGCATGCCTGGCATCACGCGCGAGGAGGTCGCCCACCTCGCCCGGCTGGCACGTCTGGAGCTCAAGAGCGAAGAACTCGACCACTTCGCCGGACAGCTCGACGACATCATCGGCGCGGTCGCCCGCGTCTCCGAGGTCGCCGACCAAGACGTACCCCCGACCTCCCACCCGCTGCCGCTGACCAATGTCATGCGGGCGGACGAGGTCCGTCCGTCGCTCACCCCCGAGCAGGCGCTCTCCGGCGCCCCGGCCCAGGAGCAGCAGCGTTTCAAGGTGCCGCAGATCCTGGGGGAGGACTAAGAACGCCATGACGGACAACAGCACGATCATCAAGCTCACCGCCGCCGAGATCGCGGCGAAGATCGCCTCCGGCGAGCTCACCGCCGTCCAGGTCACCGAGGCCCACCTCGCGCGCATCGACGCCGTCGACGAGAAGGTGCACGCCTTCCTGCACGTCGACCGCGAGGGCGCGCTCGCGCAGGCCCGCGCCGTGGACGAGAAGCGCGCCCGCGGCGAGAAGCTCGGCCCGCTGGCCGGCGTCCCGCTCGCGCTCAAGGACATCTTCACGACCCGGGGCGTGCCCACGACGGTCGGCTCGAAGATGCTGGAGGGCTGGATCCCGCCGTACGACGCCACGCTGGTCAAGAAGCTCAAGGCGGCCGACGTGGTCATCCTGGGCAAGACCAACATGGACGAGTTCGCGATGGGCTCCTCCACGGAGAACAGCGCCTACGGCCCGACCGGCAACCCCTGGGACCTGACCCGGATCCCCGGCGGCTCCGGCGGTGGCTCCTCGGCCGCCCTCGCCTCGTACGAGGCCCCGCTCGCCATCGGCACGGACACCGGCGGTTCCATCCGCCAGCCCGCCGCCGTCACCGGCACCGTCGGCGTCAAGCCGACCTACGGCGCGGTCTCCCGCTTCGGCATGGTGGCCTTCTCGTCCTCGCTCGACCAGGGCGGCCCCTGTGCCCGTACGGTCCTCGACGCGGCCCTGCTGCACGAGGCCATCGCCGGGCACGACCCGCTCGACTCGACCTCCATCGACGCCCCGGTCCCGCCGGTCGTCGAGGCCGCCCGCAACGGCAGCGTCCAGGGCATGCGGGTCGGTGTCGTCAAGCAGTTCCGCGGCGAGGGCTACCAGGCCGGCGTCGTGCAGCGCTTCGACGAGTCCGTCGAACTGCTCAAGTCGCTGGGCGCCGAGATCGTCGAGGTGGACTGCCCCACCTTCGACCTCGCGCTCTCCGCGTACTACCTGATCGCGCCGTCCGAGTGCTCGTCCAACCTGGCCCGCTTCGACGGCCTGCGCTACGGCCTGCGGGCCGGCGACGACGGCACCCGGTCCGCCGAGGACGTCACCGCGCTCACCCGCGAGGCCGGCTTCGGCCCCGAGGTCAAGCGCCGCATCATCCTCGGTACGTACGCGCTGAGCTCCGGCTACTACGACGCCTGGTTCGGCTCGGCGCAGAAGGTCCGCACGCTCATCACCCGCGAGTTCGAGAAGGCCTTCGAGCAGGTCGACGTCATCGTGTCGCCGACCACGCCGACCACCGCCTTCGCGATCGGCGAGCGCGCCGACGACCCGATGGCGATGTACCTCGCGGACCTCTGCACCATCCCGACCAACCTGGCGGGCAACGCCGCCATGTCGCTGCCCTGCGGCCTCGCGCCGGAGGACGGCCTGCCGGTCGGTCTGCAGATCATCGCCCCCGCCCTGAAGGACGACCGCCTCTACAAGGTCGGTGCCGCCGTCGAGGCCGCCTTCGTGGAAAAGTGGGGCCACCCGCTGCTCGAGGAGGCTCCGTCGCTGTGAGTACGACCACGAGTTCCACCAGTGCACTGCAGAAGGCCAAGGGCTTCAAGAAGTCCAAGACCGGTACGTACCTGTCCATGGGCACCACCGCGTTCGGCGCCATCGCCGTGACGAAGCAGATCAAGAAGGCCCGCGCCGAGCACGACACGCTCAAGCTCGTCGACGCCGTGGTGTCCGCCGCCGCCATCGTCACCGGCCTCGCGATCCTGTACCGCGAGCTGAAGCGTCTCGGCGACGACGACGTCCTGCTGGGCTGAGAGGGAAAGTTCCACCGTGACTGTCACTGAACTGCTGTCGTACGAGGCGGCGCTCGCCGAGTTCGACCCCGTCATGGGCCTGGAGGTCCATGTCGAGCTCGGCACGAAGACGAAGATGTTCTGCGGCTGCTCGACCGAGCTCGGCCAGGACGCCAACGCGCAGACCTGCCCGACCTGCCTCGGCCTGCCCGGCGCGCTGCCGGTCGTCAACGCCGTCGGCGTCGAGTCCGCGATCAAGATCGGCCTCGCGCTGAACTGCGAGATCGCCGAGTGGTGCCGCTTCGCCCGGAAGAACTACTTCTATCCGGACATGCCGAAGAACTTCCAGACCTCGCAGTACGACGAGCCGATCGCCTTCAACGGCTATCTGGACGTCCAGCTGGAGGACGGCGAGGTCTTCCGCGTGGAGATCGAGCGCGCCCACATGGAGGAGGACACCGGCAAGTCCACCCACATCGGTGGCGCGACCGGCCGCATCCACGGAGCCTCGCACTCGCTGCTCGACTACAACCGGGCAGGCATCCCGCTGATCGAGATCGTCACCAAGCCGATCGAGGGCGCCGGCGAGCGGGCCCCCGAGGTCGCCAAGGCGTACGTCGCCGAGCTGCGCGAGCTGATCCGCGCCCTGGGCGTCTCCGAGGCGCGCATGGACAAGGGCCAGATGCGCTGCGACGTCAACCTGTCGCTGCGCCGCAACGGCGCGAAGACCTTCGGCACCCGCTCGGAGACGAAGAACGTCAACTCGCTCCGTTCGGTGGAGCGGGCGGCGCGCTTCGAGATCCAGCGGCACGCGGCGGTGCTCTCCGCGGGCGGCACGATCGTCCAGGAGACCCGGCACTTCCACGAGGACGACGGCACCACCACCGGCGGCCGCATCAAGGACAACGCCGAGGACTACCGCTACTTCCCCGAGCCGGACCTGGTGCCGGTGGCCCCCGCCCGCGAGTGGGTCGAGGAACTGCGGAAGGGTCTGCCGGAGCTGCCGCGGCTGCGCCGCAACCGGCTGCGCGAGGAGTGGGGCGTGTCCGAGCTGGACATGCAGTCCATCCTCAACGCCGGTGCGGTCGACGCGATCGTCGCCACCACCGAGGCGGGCGCCGACGCGGCGTCGGCCCGCAAGTGGTGGATGGGCGAGCTGGCCCGCAACGCCAACGAGAAGGGCGTCTCCCTGGAGGAGCTGCCCATCACGCCGGCGGACGTGGCCCGCGTGTCGGCCCTGGTCGCCGCCGGTGACCTGAACGACAAGCTGGCCCGTCAGGTCATCGAGGGCGTCCTCGCCGGCGAGGGCACCCCGGACGAGGTCGTCGAGAAGCGCGGTCTGAAGGTCGTCTCCGACGACAGCGCGCTCGGCGCGGCCGTCGACGAGGCCATCGCGGGCAACGCGGCCATCGCCGACAAGATCCGCGGCGGCAAGGTCGCCGCGGTCGGCGCCCTGGTCGGCGCGGTCATGAAGGCCACCCGTGGCCAGGCCGACGCGGCGAAGGTCAAGGACCTGATCCTGGAGAAGCTGGGCGTCAGCGAGGGCTGAGCCCGCCTTCTCGTACGCGTAAAGGGGCGGCCCCGCACCGGAGTTCCGGTGCGGGGCCGCCCCCGTGCGTGCTGCGTGTCAGTGCTGTCCGGAGCCGCTGCGGCCGCGCTTCCACCACAGCAGGGCTCCGCCCGCCGCGGCGAGCAGCGCCGCGATGCCGGCGATCAGGCCGATCGGGGTGTCGGAGCCGGTGTGGGCGAGGTCGCCGCCCGGGCCGGTGCCGCCCGTGCCGCCGGAGTCCCCGCCCGGCTTGGACGGGCCGGGGGTGCCGCTCGGCGGCGGCGTGGACGGGTCGCCCGGCTTCGTCGGGGACGGGCTGGGCGTCGGGTGGCTCGGGCTGGGCTTGGGCGGGGACTTCCGCACCGCGGTGTCACCGCCGAGCAGGGTGGTCGGCGAGTCCTTGTAGCCGAGGACCTCGGCCCGCGAGCCCTTGGTGACGTCCGACAGATTCGGCTTCTCCGCGTTGAACTGGGTGCGGGTGATGTTCTTCTTGGGCGACTTGGAGAAGTCCACGCCGCCGACGGTCAGCGTGTAGACGTACTCGCCCTCCTTGTACTCGTACTTGTAGTCGCCCTCCATGAACGACTTGCGGTAGTTCTTCCAGACCTCGTACGAGTCCCACTTCGCGCCGCGGATCGGCCAGCGGCTCGCGTCGTCGCTGCCGATGATCTTGTGGAACTCGCCGGGCTTCTTCGCGTCCTGCTGCTTGATCCACTCGGCGGCCACCCGGGAGGCGTAGACGCGCCGCAGATCGGCGTAGGCCGGGCCCTCGGCGATCTTCTTCTCCACGATCGGGACGAGGAGCCGCTCGACGAGCGCCTGGTTGTGCTGGATCTCGGCCTCGGTCAGCCGGCACTGCTCGCCGGGCGGCTGGGTCTTCGTCTCCTGCGGGACGGAGTTGACCTTGAGCGGGGCGTCGAGGATGAAGATGCCGCCGTCCTGCTCGCGCACCTTGGCCGGCTGCGGGGTGATCCAGTTGCGGATGCCGTGCAGGCAGATCCGGTTGTCCTTGTGGGTGAGGTTCTTCCAGAACTCGGAGCCCGCCGGGGTCTTGGGGTCCATCGCCCGGGAGAAATCGTGCTTCATCTCCAGGTCGGCGTCGAGCAGCACCCGGCCCGCGTCGGTCTTGCCGAAGGAGCGGTCCATGATCCGGTCGGGCTCGTCCGGGTTGAGGTTCACCCAGAACTTCTCGGGCGACAGCGCCAGCCAGGTGAAGAAGGAGTCCGAGGCCATCTGGGCCTTCTCCATGCCGCCGAAGCCGGGGTTCTCGTCCTCATCGGTGTTCTTCGCGGAGAAGGAGTAGTTGAGGCTGCCGGTCTCGTTCTGGCCGACGTAGCGCAGCTCCAGGCTGGTGAAGTCGACGCCGCCGGGGCCGCGCAGGGCGTTCTTGGTGTTCTGCTGGAACGGGCGGGCGGCCTCCTGCCGGCGGCGCACGTCCTCCGGGGTCGGCATGGACCGGCTGATCAGGTCGTTGCCGGCGCCGGTCGACGGCTTGGCCGGGTTCGCCGTCATCAGGCCCGGGAACCGCGACTTGTACTGGTTGCCCGGCGCGTACGGGGCCGGGGTGGCGCCGTGCCGGTAGTAGTTGATGCCGGCCGCCCGGTACTGGGCCTTGACCTTGTCGGTGGGCTCCTGGCCGTGGATGTAGACCACGCGCCAGCCGCGCCGGACGAGCTCGGCGTCGACCTTCAGCTGCTTGGGCTTGGGGTCGATGCCGGACTTGAACTCGTAGACGGTCTTGGTGCGCGGGTCGACCGCGTCGAAGCGCCGCCCGTTGGGGCCGACGACCTTGTCGCCGAGCTTCTGCCGCAGTTCCTTGTCGAGCTGCGGGTCGAAGTCGCGCAGATACGTCTCGCACAGCCAGTTGACGCCGCCGAGGTCGAAGTGGCGGGCCACCTCGCGCTCGAAGCCGCCACCGCGCCGGTTGCGGGCGTTGTTCTCGATGTAGACGTCCTGCAGCCAGTCGGCGAACGGGCCCTTGTAGGTGTTGTTGCTCGCCTGGCGGCTGTTCCAGGAGGCGTAGGCGTGCTCCGGAGTGCCGATCTTGTACTTGCCGGTGTCCGTGCCGTACTTGGCGACGTCGGCGGGCGCGTTGATGCCGGTGACGTTGAGGGTCGGCTGCTCGAAGTCGTAGAACAGCTGCTCCGCGTCGGGCGTCTGCCACTGGTTGGGCCCGGCCGGCTTGTAGCCGGGCAGGGTGTTGCGGGCGGGCTCCTTCGGGCTGGTGCCGAACTTGTCCTGGCAGCGCTTGACCGGTGCCGCGTCCGCCTCGGACTGGGCGCCGGGGAGTCCGACCGGCAGGCCGACGGCGAGCAGCGAGGTGCCGAGGATCACGGCCGCCAGACGGCCCCTGAGCCGTTTCGGTGGGCTTGTTATGTGAGAACTCACGGTTGCTGATCCCTTGATGGGGGCAGGGGGAGTCGTCGTGTCACGGGGTGGTGCACGGCCCCCGTTGCTGGCCCACCCCGGAATGCCCCACCCTAGGACGCGTCGGCGCGTTGACGCGAACATTGCAGAGCCGCAACTGTGAAGTTTCTGTGGGAAGTTGGGGCGGCGAAGATCAGCCGAACCACACGTCGGTGAGGTTCGCCGCGGCCCGCTCGGTGCGCCGTACGCGGAACAGCGAAGGCCGCAGCCGGGAACGGTCGCCGTCGGTGAGCTGCCGGCCGAGGGCGAGCAGCACGTACGCGTCCCAGTCGGCCAGGCGCGGCTCCTCGTCGAGGTCGACGTCGGCGTCGCCGTGGTCGGCGGGGTCGATGCCGACCGCGCGCAGCAGCTCCGCCGGGTCGCCGTCCGGCTCCCAGGCCTCCTCGTCGTCCCAGCCGCCGACCCGCAGCGCCGGGCCGCCCGGCAGATCGATCAGATGCTCCTCGTACGCCTGCCCCGCGTCGAGCAGTACGGAGCCGGCGATCCGGGCCTCCGGGTGCAGCGCCCGCTGCCGGCCGATCTCCTCGGCCATCGCGGCGACCACCGCGTCACCGGCCAGGGCCGGGTCGACGACCAGGACGGTCCCGCCCCAGCAGCCGACGGCGACGAGGTCGAGGCCCGCCCGGGTCTCCGGCCGCGGCAGCTCGTCCAGGGCGCGCGAGGGCAGCTCCTCCAGGACCTCGGCGACGGTGCCGAGCGACTCGGCGACGCGGCGGGCCCGCCCGGGGTCGTTCGGCGGCGCCGTCTCGGGCGCCTCTCGGGTGAACGGCGGAAAGATCAGAGTCAGTTCGTAGTGGCCCCACTTGTCCACCGCGGTGCTGTCCGTCATGGACGCCACCGTAAGCCGTTCGCCGGCCGCCGGTCGTGCACTTCGCGCTCTCCCCGTGCCGGGCACTTCGCGCGCTCTCCATAAGGGGCGAGGGATCGGATTGCCCCGGTTCCTTATCCCTTTCCGACATCCCTGTGAGGATCGCCACGAAACGGGCAAACGATCACGATTGGCTGCGACAGTGGGCGGAGCACTGACCCACCCAGGGGAGAACCTTCGTTGGCAGCCATCGCCCGGTGGTGCGTGAAGCACCGCCTCGTCGCCGTTCTGCTCTGGCTCGTCGCCCTCGGCGGCGCCGTCACCGGAGCGGCGCTCGCCGGAAGCGCGTACTCCAACGACTACGAGGTGCCCGGCACCGAGTCGGGCCGGGCCACCGCCCTCCTCGACCGCGGCTTCCACGGCGCCGGCGGCGACAGCGACACCATCGTCTGGCACACCGACCGCGGCAGCGTCCGCGCCCCCGACGTGGAACAGCGGATGACCGCCATGCTCCACAAGGTCGAGGACCTCCCCGGCATCGCCTCCGTCGCCTCCCCGTACGGCTCCGCCCCCGGCCAGATCAGCGAGGACGGGCGCACCGCCTACGCCGCCGTCACCTTCGACGCGCAGGCCGACGACATCCCGAAGAGCGAGGCCCAGGCCCTCGTCGACACCGCGAAGGCCGCCGCCACCGACGGCGTCCAGGTCGAGCTCGGCGGCGCCGCCGTCGGCGCCACCGTCTCCACCGGCGGTCACACCGCCGAGATCGTCGGCGTGGCCGTCGCCGCCGTCGTCCTCTTCCTCGCCTTCGGCTCCCTCGCCGCCGCCGTGCTCCCCATCGCGACCGCCCTGGTCAGCGTCGGCATCGCCTACTCCGGGATCGTGCTCCTCGGCCATCTGATGACGGTCGCCGACTTCGCGCCCATGCTGGGCATGCTGATCGGCCTCGGCGTCGGCATCGACTACGCGCTGTTCATCGTGACCCGCCACCGCAAGGGCCTCAAACGCGGCCTGCCGGTGGCCGAGGCCGCCCGGATAGCCGTCGCCACCACCGGCCGCGCCGTGGTCTTCGCCGGCGCCACCGTCTGCATCGCCCTGCTCGGCATGCTCATCCTCCGGCTCGGCTTCCTCAACGGCGTCGCCATCGCCGCCTCGCTCACCGTCGTCCTCACCGTCGCCGCCTCCGTCACCCTGCTGCCCGCGCTGCTCTCCCTCATCGGCATGCGCGCGCTGAGCCGCAAGGAACGCCGGCAGCTCGCCGAGCACGGCCCCCAGCCCGAGCTCCCCACCGGCTTCGCCGCCCGCTGGTCCGCCTTCGTCGAGCGCCACCCCAAGCTGCTCGGCGCGGTCGCCGCCGTCGTCATGCTCGTCCTCGCCCTGCCCACCTTCGCCCTCCACCTGGGCAGCTCCGACCAGGGCAACAACGCGGCCACCGCCACCACCCGCAAGGCCTACGACCTGATCGCCGAGGGCTTCGGACCCGGTACGAACGGGCCGCTCACCCTCGTCGCCGAGCTCGACGGCGCCGACGACCGGGTCGCCCTCGACGCGCTGCCGGCCCGCCTCGCGCACACCAAGGGCGTCGAGTCGGTCTCCCCGATCACGTACAACGGCCCCGGCGACACCGCCGTCCTCACCGTCGTCCCCGACTCCTCGCCCCAGTCGAAGGCCACCAGCGAGCTGGTCGACCGGCTCCGCCACGACGTCCTGCCGGCCGCCGAGGACGGCAGCTCGCTCCAGGTCCACGTCGGCGGCGTCACCGCCTCCTTCGACGACTTCGCCGAGATCATCGTCGGCAAGCTGCCGCTCTTCGTCGGCGTGGTCATCGCGCTCGGCTGCGTCCTGCTGCTGCTCGCCTTCCGCTCGATCGGCATCCCGCTCAAGGCCGCCCTGATGAACGTCATGGCCGTCGCCGGCGCCTTCGGCGTGGTCGTCGCGATCTTCCAGTGGGGCTGGGGCACCGAGCTGCTCGGCCTCGGCAGCGCCGGGCCCATCGAACCCTTCCTGCCCGTGATCATGGTCTCGGTGCTCTTCGGCCTCTCCATGGACTACCAGGTCTTCCTGGTCAGCCGGATGTACGAGGAGTGGCTGGAGACCGGCGACAACCGGCGCGCGGTCCGGGTCGGCCTCGCCGAGACCAGCCGGGTGATCAACTCGGCGGCGGTCATCATGATCTCCGTCTTCCTCGCCTTCGTCCTCTCCGGCGACCGGGTCATCGCGATGTTCGGCATCGCGCTCGCCGCCGCCGTCGCCCTCGACGCCTTCGTCCTGCGCACCCTCCTCGTCCCCGCCCTCATGCACATGCTCGGCGGCGCCAACTGGTGGCTGCCCCGCTGGCTGGACCGCCGGCTGCCGCGGATCAGCATCGAGCCGCCGGAGTGCCGCGTGGCCGCCGACGCCCGTGCGAAGATCGCCACCGAGGCCCTGGAGACCCTGGAGGCCCCGGAGCCCGCGCGGATACCCGCACAGCGGGTGCTCACGGCGACGCAGGCGGAGGAGACGACCGAAGATGTTCGCGATACCACTGGGTGACGACGGCGCCGAGCTCACCCCGCTGGCCCCCTGGCAGGCGGACGAGTTCCTCGCCCACATCGACCGCGGCCGTGACTTCATCGGCGCGCACGTCGGCCTCCCGGACATCGTCACCGACCTCGACACCGCCCGCGCCCACCTCACCCGCTACGCCGACCGGGCCGCCCGCGACGCCGGCTACCTCTACGGCATCCGGGTCGACGGCCTCCTCGTCGGCGGCGTCCTCTTCGTCCACTTCGACGCGACGGGCGGGACGGCCGAGGCCGGCTGCTGGATCGAGCCCGGGTACGCGGGCCGGGGCCTGGTCACCCGCGCCTGCCGGGCCATCATCGACTGGGCGATCGAGCGGCGCGGCATCCACCGCGTCGAATGGCAGGTCTCGCCCGCGAACACGCCCAGCATCGCCGTCGCCCGCCGCCTCGGCATGACGAAGGAAGGCGTGCTCCGCGAGAACTACCCCTACCGCGGCAAGCGCAACGACACCGAGATCTGGTCGGTGCTCGCCCCGGAGTGGCGGGCCGCGAAGGAGGCCTGAGGTCGCCTGAGGCCGGGCCGGGGCGCGCCTAAGGCCCCCTGGGGCGCATCTAAGGACCCCCGTACGCCGAACATGCGGCACTCTCCCGATGTGGCCGCACCCCCTGGGAAACGACAGTAGAGGCATCGCAGGAAGCGATACCGACACCGGGACCGACCGGCCCCGAACCCCAGGGAGCACACCATGTACGCGTACGAACTCCACCAGGTCCGCCACGCCGAGCTCGTCGCCCGGGCCGCCGCCCAGCGCCTCGCCCGGGAGGCCCGCGAGGCCGCCCGCAGCCGGCGCCAGGAACCCGAGGGGCGGGTGAATACCGACCGGCAGCGCTTCGTCCGGGCCGCGTGACCCGGAATGCCGCACGGCTCGGATACGCCGCGTGACACCCGTACGAGCACACCCGCGGACGCCTGTGCGATGCTCGGCGCCGTGGAGACCAGGTCAGTCAGCCCCGTCTTCGTCGGCCGGGCCGGCGAACTCACCGCCCTCACCGAGGCGCTCTCCCGCGCGGCCGCGGGAGAGCCCCAGGCGCTCCTCCTCGGCGGCGAGGCCGGGGTCGGCAAGACCCGCCTCGTCGAGGAGTTCACCGCCCGGGCCCGCGCCGCCGGCGCCGTCGTCGCGCTCGGCGGCTGCGTCGAGATCGGCGCCGACGGACTGCCCTTCGCCCCCTTCTCCACCGCCCTGCGCGCGCTGCGCCGGGAACTCCCCGAGGAGTTCGCCGCGGCCGCCGCCGGCCAGGAGGGCGAACTCGCCCGGCTGCTCCCCGAACTCGGCGACCCCACCGGCCACGAACCCGCCGCCGAGGAGGCCACCGCCCGCCTCTTCGAGCTCACCGTACGGCTCCTCGAAGGCCTCGCCGCCGACCGCACCGTCGCCCTCGTCCTGGAGGACCTGCACTGGGCCGACACCTCCACCCGGCACCTGCTCGCCTACCTCTTCCGCACCCTCGCCCACGGCCGGATCACCGTCGTCGCCACCTACCGCGCCGACGACATCCACCGCCGCCACCCGCTGCGCCCGCTGCTCGCCGAACTCGACCGGCTGCGCTCCGTCCGCCGCATCGAACTCGCCCGCTTCACCCGTGCCGAGGTGCACCGCCAGCTCACCGGCATCCTCGCCGCCGAACCCGACCCCGCCCTCCTCGACCAGGTCTTCGAACGCTCCGACGGCAACGCCTTCTTCGTCGAGGAACTCGTCGCCTCCCACGAGTCCGGCTGCGCCGCCACCGCCCTCAGCGACTCCCTGCGCGACCTGCTCCTGGTCCGCGTCGAAGCCCTGCCCGAGGCCGCCCAGCGGGTCGTCCGGATCGCCGCCGAAGGCGGCTCCACCGTCGAGTTCGACCTGCTTGCCGCCGTCTCCGGACTGCCCGAGGACACCCTCATCGAGGCCCTGCGCCTCGCCGTCGGCGCCAACATCCTGCTCGCCGCCCCCGAAGGCGACGGCTACCGTTTCCGCCACTCCCTGGTCCGCGAGGCCGTCAGCGACGACCTGCTGCCCGGCGAACGCTCCCGGCTGCACCGGCGCTACGCCGAAGCCCTGGAGGCCGACCCCGCGCTGGTCCGCGCCGACGAACGCGCCACCCGGCTCGCCACGTACTGGTACCACGCCCGCGACGCCGCCCGCGCCCTGCCCGCCGTCCTGCGCGCCTCCGTCGAGGCCCGCAAGCGCTACGCCTACGCCGAACAACTCCGGCTCCTCGAACGGGCCATGGAACTCTGGGACGAGGTCCCCGACGCGGTCCGCGCCGCCCTGCGCCCCCTCGACTACGCCGAGTCCTACCCTGCCTGCTCCCGCGACCCCGAGACCCCGCTCCGCCATCTCGACCTGCTCGCCGAGGCCGCCTTCGCCGCCCGCCTCTCCGGCGAACGCGAACGGGCCCTCAAGATCGGCCGCACCGCGCTCCGCATCCTCGACAGCGACGAGGAACACGACCCGCTGCGCGCCGCCTGGTTCTACGTCGAACGCGCCCGCCTCCAGTCCAACCTGGCCCGCGGCGACGGCTGGGCCGAGATCGCCCGCGCGCAGGAACTCGTCCGCGGCCTGCCGCCGTCCGCCGTGCACGCCGTCGTCCTGGGCATCGCGGCCGGCTGGGGCATGCTCCGCAACCCCGGCCCCGGGGCCTTCGCAGACGCCGAACGCGCCGTCGAATACGCCCGGTTGGTCAAGGCCGAGGCCACCGAACTCTCCGCCCTCGGCACCCTCGGCTCCCTCATGACGGCCGCGGGCGACCCCGACGCCGGACTCGCCCAGCTCCACGAGGTACGCCGACGGACCCTGGCCCTCGGCCAGTTCCACGAGGCCTCGCGCACCTACGTCAACATCTCCTCCGGCCTGGAGGGCCTCGGCCGCTCCCGGGAGGCCGTCGACATCGCCACCGACGGCATCGCCTCCGCCCGCGCCCACGGCCTCGTCGACAGCGCCGGCTGGGTTCGCGCCAACCTCGCGGAGTCGCTGTACTCCCTCGGCGAGTGGGACCGCGCCCAGGAGGAGTGCGAACTGCTGCTGCGCGGCGGCGCGGCCGACACCAAGCCCGGCGGCACCGCCCTGCTGCTCCTCGCCCGGCTCGCCGTCGAGCGCGGCGATCCCGGCACCGCCGCCGGCCGGCTCGCCGAGTCCTCCGCCCGCTACGGCAGCCGCGACCCCATCCCGCAGTACACCCTGCCGACCGCCCACGTGGCCCTTCAGATCGCCGCCGCCGAGGGCCGCCTCGCCGACGTCCGCACCGGCCTCGCCGCCGCGGCCGAGGCCGGCTTCCCGCCCGGCACCCACCGCTACGGCTGGCCGCTCGTCCTCACCGCCGTCACCGCCGAGGCCGACGCCCGCGGCCTGCCCGCCGCCGACGCGGGCCGCGCCGCCGCGCTCGACCTGATACGCCGCTGCGTCCGGAGCCTCGCCGCCCCGGCGCCCGTCTGGCAGGCGTACGCCCACCAGGTCTCCGCCGAACTCGCCCGCGCCGAGGACCGGGCCACCGCCGAGCGCTGGGCCGAGGTCGTCGCCGCCTTCGAGCCCCTCGACCGCCCCTACGAGCTGGCCCGGGCCCGGCATCGCCACGCCGACGCGCTGCTCGCCGAGGGCGGCCGGCGCGAGGAGGCCGCCGCCCTGCTCCACGCCGCCCACACCACCGCCGTACGCCTCGGGGCGCAGCCGCTGCGCGAGGACGTCGAACTGCTCGCCGCCCGGGCCCGCCTCGCCCCGCTCTCCGCCGCCCCGGACGCCCCGCGGCAGCCGGAGCCGGAGGAGGGCGACGCCTTCGGCCTCACCCCGCGCGAACAGGACGTCCTGCGCCTCGTCGCCGCCGGGCGCACCAACCGCCAGATCGCCGAGGAGCTCTTCATCTCGCCGAAGACGGCGAGCGTCCACGTCTCCAACATCCTCGCCAAACTGGGCGTCGCGGGGCGCGGCGAGGCGGCCGCGCTCGCACACCGGCTGCGGCTGCTCGACGCACCGGCCTGATCAGTCGCCGTCGGCGGGGCGGGGCAGCCGTATGGTCACCTTCCCCGAGGACAGGTCTATCGGCCCCCGGTACGGGTCGCCGTCGCCCAGGTCCTCCCGGGTCAGCGCGAGCCGCTGCCGCTCGTCGTCGGTGTGCTTGCGGCCCGGTGCGAACAGCTCTTCCATCATGTTGAACACGTGCTCCGCCTCCCTCACGAGGTGCTAGCCGACCTCCAGGCGCAGGATCCGGTCGTCGCCGGGTCCCGGGGTGCCCCGGGTGTCGGTCTCGCTGGTCACCAGCCAGAGCCGGGTGCCGCCCGCGGTCGCCTGGACCGTGCGCAGCCGTCCGTACTCACCCTTCAGGAACGCCACCGGCTCCCCGGATCGTTCCGCGCCGGAGAGCGGAATGCGCCACAGGCGCTCGCCGCGCAGCCCGGCCATCCAGATCGCGCCCCGGGCGTACGCGATGCCGCTCGGCGAGGCCTCCGAGGTGGGCCACTGGGCCACCGGGTCGGTGTAGCCGGCCCGCCCGGCGATGCCCTCCACCACCGGCCAGCCGTAGTTCCGGCCGGGCCGGATCAGGTTCAGCTCGTCCCAGGTGTTCTGGCCGAATTCCGATGCCCAGAGGCGTCCGTCGGCGTCCCAGGCGAGGCCCTGGACGTTGCGGTGGCCGTACGAGTACACCAGGGAGCCCGGGAAGGGGTTGCCGGGCGCCGGGCGGCCCTCCGGGGTCATCCGCAGGATCTTCCCGCCGAGCGAGCCCTTGTCCTGGGCGAGCCCGGTCCGCCCGGTCTCGCCGGTCCCCGCGTACAGCATCCCGTCCGGGCCGAACGCGATCCGCCCGCCGTTGTGGATGAAGCCCTTGGGGAGACCGGTGAGCACCGGCTCCGGCGCCCCGAGCCGGTCGCCCGCGCCCCCGCCGTACCGCATCCGGACGATCCGGTTGTCCGACTCGGCGGTCAGATACGCGTACACCCAGCCGTCCCGCACGGCGAGCCCGAGCAGCCCGCCCTCCCCGCCCGGCACGACCCCCGGCACCTCGCCGACCGGCGTCTGCCGGCCCGTCCGCCCGTCGATCCGGGTCACCGTCCGCTCGTCCCGCGACGACACCAGCAGATCCCCGCCGGGCAGCTCGGCGAGCCCCCACGGCGACTTCAGCCCCTCGGTCAGCGTCCCGGCGACCCGTACGGGTGCCGCCGGGCTCGTCGTCGGCGGCGCGGTGGACGCGGGCGGCGGGCTGGCGGGCGGGGCGGAGGACGGGCCGGAGGACGGGGTGGAGGAGCACCCGGTGGCCAGGAGCAGCGCGACCGCGCCGCCCGTCAGTGTCCTGCTGACGACTCGGCCTCGGCTCATGACCCGGTCCCTTCGGCGGCTGCTTCCGGCGGCTCCTTCCTTGATACACCGCCGGACCGACAAGGGCCCGGACGCGGCTCAGTCCCACGACCCCCGGGCCGCCGGAAGCGCCGCGATCTCCGTCAGGTCGGCGGCGTCGAGGACGAGGCCGGCCGCGCGGGCGTTCTCGACCGCCCACCGCTCGTGCTTGGTGCCCGGGATCGGGACGACGTGCGGGCCCTGGGCGAGCGCCCAGGCCAGCGCGACCTGCGCCGGGGTGACCTCCGCGCCGTGCCGGGCCGCGACCCGGCGCAGGCCCGCCACCAGCGGCTGGTTCGCGGCCATCATCTCGGCCGTGAAGCGCGGGTGCCGGGCGCGCGGATCGTCCGCCTCGAAACCGCCGCCGGGCGTCAGCGTGCCGGTGAGGAAGCCGCTGCCCAGCGGCATCGCGGCCAGAAAGCCCACGCCCCGCGCCGCGCACCACGGCAGCAGCCGTTCCAGGGCCTCCGGGGACCACACCGACAGCTCCGCCTCGACCGCGCTCACCGGGAACACCTGCTGGATCCGCTCAAGCTGCCGGATCGTTCCGTCAAAGCCGCCGCCCGTCACCGGCCGCCGGAAGAACCGGGTCCGGGCACCCACCGCGCACAGCCCGAGCGCCCGCACCTTTCCGGCCCGCACGAGATCGGCCATCGCGCCCCAGGTCTCCTCCACCGGCACCTCGGGATCGGCCCGGTGCAGCTGGTAGAGGTCGATCACATCGGTCTGCAGCCGCCGCAGCGAGGCATCACAGGCCCGGCGCACATAACCGGGCCGCCCGTTGGCCACCACATGCCCGTCGCCCACAAGGAGACCGCACTTCGTCGACACGAACACGTCCGCCCGGCGCTCCTTCAGCACCCGCCCGAGCAGCAGCTCGTTGGTGAACGGCCCGTACATGTCGGCGGTGTCGAGCAGGCTCACCCCGGCGTCCAGGGCCGCGTGCACCGTACGCAGGGACCGGTCGCCCCGCTGCCGGGAGGAGCTGTACGCCCAGTTCATCGGCATGCACCCGAGGCCCACCGCACCCACTCCGAGCGCCGCCGCCCCGATCGTCCTGCGCTCCACCTGCCGCAACCCCTCCCTGTGCAGCCCCCAAAGTAACCAATGGCGCGCGGGATTCATCGCATAGCCTCCCGGTCATGACACTCGATGACACCGCCGCTGACGTGTGGCTTCCGATTCCCGCGGACGAGATCGACGGCCTGCCCGCGCCGGGCGCGTCGGGCCTGAACTACCGTTTCTGGGACGGCGGGCCGGACTTTCCGGCCGATCCCGCCCGCTGCGCCTTCTATGTCGTGCCCTACATGAAGGGCGAGGAGATCGCCGTCCGGCCGCTCGCCGGGATGAGCTCGGTGCGCGTCGTGCAGACCCTGTCCGCCGGGGTCGACCACGTCACGCCCGGCATCGGGGCGCTGCGCTCCGGCGTGCGCCTGTGCAATGCGCGGGGCGTGCACGAGGCCAGCACCGCCGAGCTGACCCTGGCCCTGATCCTCGCCTCGCTGCGCGGCATCCCGGGCTTCGTGCGTGGTCAGGACGCGGAGGAGTGGCGGGCCGGGTTCTATCCGGCGCTCGCCGACAAGTCGGTGCTGATCGTCGGGTACGGATCGATCGGCGCCGCCATCGAGGACCGGCTCGCGCCCTTCGAGTGCGCGCGGATCGTCCGCGTCGCGCGCTCGGCGCGCACCACCGCGCGCGGGCCGGTGCTGCCGATGACCGAACTGGCCGCGCAACTGCCGCAGGCCGACGTGGTGGTGCTGTCCACCCCGCTCACCCCGGAGACCCGGCAGCTGGCCGGCGCGGACTTCCTGGCCCGGATGAAGGACGGCGCCCTGCTCGTCAACGTGGCGCGCGGTCCGGTGGTGGACACCGCCGCGCTCCTGAAGGAGGCCGAGAGCGGCCGGATCCGCGCGGCACTCGATGTCACCGATCCGGAACCGCTGCCGGCCGGGCACCCCCTGTGGCACGCTCCCGGTGTGCTCGTGAGCCCCCATGTGGGCGGCTCCACCTCGGCGTTCATGCCGCGCGCCAAGCGCCTGATCGCGGCCCAGCTGACCCGCTTCGTCGCGGGCGAGGACCTGGCCAACGTGGTCCTCACCACCTGAGCCGGCTCCCCGGGGGCGTGCGCCCCCCCGAACGCGCTCCTCACAAGCCCCCTGACCGTCACGGAGAGTACTGCACCCCTGTCCCTGAGTGACGATCCTGGTGTATGGTCCCGGAGCGGGGGACTGCGTCGAGAACGGGCAGACGCTGGGGAGCGAAGTGACGGGACATCAGATTCCGAGGGGGGCGACGGGTGGAGCACGGCCGAGCGACCGACGATCCGACGCGACGGTGCCGCCGCCGGTCGCCCCGCGTCGCGCAGCCGCCCTGCCGGACCGGCCGGTGCCGGACCAGCCCGCCCGCGCCCCCGGACCCGGACCCGCCGCGGACGGCCGCGGCACCGTCGCCGTGCCCGCGCCGCGCGCGGCCGGCACCCGCTGCGAGGAGCTCGGCGAGCCGTCCGGCGGCTGCGGAAGCCACGCCGTACCGCGTTCCGAAGGCCCCGCCGACGCCCTCACGGCGCAGCCGGCGCAGCCGCACCCCGGCGAGATCCCGGAGGGACCGGTGAGCACCGCGGCCCTCGCCGCACCCGCGCCCGTCGGCGCGGGCGTCGGCGGCACCGCCGGACCCGGCTCCGGCGCCGGCTCCGGCCCCGGAGCACCCGCCCCCGGACGCGGCCGGCGGCCCGGGCGGCCCCGCCCCGGCGCGGGCGGGGCGCTCGCGCAGCTCGGCCTCGGCCTGCTCTGCGGCGGCTATGCCACCGGCGCCGCGGTCGGCTGGGGCTCCGCGGAACTCGCCCTCGTCATGGGCGACTTCGGGCTGAGCGCCGCCGCGCTCGCCGCCGCCGTCTCCTGCTTCCTCTACGCCCGGGGCCGCCGCCGCGCCTTCCGCCCCGCCTGGTACCTCTTCGCCTTCTCGTCCTTCATGGCCGCCACCGGGAACGCCGTCTGGGGGTGGTACGAGGTCGTGCTCCGCCGCGCGGTGCCCAGCCCCTCCTCCGCAGACCTCTGCTTCCTGCTCTTCGCCCCGCCCGCCATCGTCGGCCTGCTCGTCCTCGCCAAGAAGCCCGTCACCCGGGCCGGCTGGGTCTGCCTCGGCCTCGACTCCTGGCTGATCGGCGGCTCCCTGCTCACCCTGTCGTGGAGCCTCGCCCTCGCGCACACCGCGTACGTGCCGGGCGAGAGCGTCGCCCGCGCGGCGCTCTCCCTCGCGTACCCGCTGCTCGACATCGTGCTCGTCAGCATGGTGCTCGCGCTGCACTTCCGGCGCTCCCACATCAACCGCTCGGCCGTCCACACCGCCATCGCCGCGCTCGCCCTCACCGTGCTGTGCGACGCGCTGTTCACCTCGCCGCTCCTGCGCGAGCACTACAGCTCCGGTCAGCTCCTCGACGCCGGCTGGTTCGCGGGCTCCCTGCTGCTCGCGTACGCCCCCTGGGGGGTGCGCCGGCACGTCGACCCCGGGCCCGCCGCGGCCCGCGTCCGGCACCCGCACAGCCGCCCGCTCGCCGGCTCGCTCGCCGCGCTCACGCCGTACCTCGCGGCCGCAGTCTGCACCCTGAGCATCCTGTACAACGTCGTCGAGGGCCGCAGCGTCGACCGCGTCGTCGTCCTCACCGGGTGCACGGTCGTGCTCGCCCTCGTCGTCCGGCAGGGCATCATGCTGCTCGACAACATCGCCCTCACCCACGAACTGGCCCAGAAGGAGAACCACTTCAGGTCCCTCGTGCAGGGCTCGAGCGACGTCATCATGATCGCCGCGCCGACCGGCATACTGCGCTACGTCAGCCCGGCCGCCGCCGGGGTGTACGGGCGAGAGGCCGAGGAGCTGATCGGCTCCGAGCTGGCCTCCCTCATCCACCCCGAGGACCTCGGCGGCGTCGTCCACGAGGTGCGCCGCTTCCTGGCCGCCCCGCCCTCCGAGGAGCCCACCACCCGGATCGAGTGCCGCTTCCGCTCCGGTCGCGGCGACTGGCTCAACGTCGAGTCCACCGTCAACCGGCACCAGGGCGGGCTGATCTTCAACAGCCGCGACGTCACCGAACGGGTCCGGCTCCAGGCCCAGTTGCGGCACAACGCCGAGCACGACCCGCTCACCGACCTGCCCAACCGGGCGCTGTTCACCGAGCGGGTGCGCGGCGCGCTCAGTGGCCGCCGCGCCACCGACATCGGCACCGCGGTGCTCTTCATCGACCTCGACGGCTTCAAGGCGGTCAACGACCGGCTCGGCCACCAGGCCGGCGACGAACTCCTCGTCCAGGCCGCCCGCCGGCTCCACGAGTCCGTGCGGGCCGGGGACACCGCCGCCCGGCTCGGCGGCGACGAGTTCGCCGCGCTCATCCTCGGCGACGGCAACCGCGACCGGGCCGACCGCGAGTGCCGGGTGGCCGAGATCGCCGACCGGCTGCGGGTCACGCTCTCCCAGCCGTACCGGGTGGACGGCGCCGCCCACGAGGTGCGGGTCGCCGCCTCCATCGGCGTCGCCTTCGCCGAGCCCGGCATCGGCGCGGGCGACCTGCTGCGCAACGCCGACCTCGCCATGTACCGGGCCAAGGCCGCCGGCAAGGACCGGGTAGAGCTCTACGCCCCGCAGATGCAGGCCGAGGTGGTGCGCCGCACCGAGCTCGCCGCCCGGCTGCGCACCGCGCTGCACGACGGCGAGTTCGCCCTGCTCCACCAGCCCGTGGTCGACCTGAGCACCGGCCGGATCGCCGCCGTCGCCGCCCAGGCCCGCTGGCGCTCCGCGCAGGGCATCCTCTTCACGCCGGCCGAGTTCCTGCGGGTCGCCGAGGACGGCGAGCGCACCGCCGAGCTCGGCCGCTGGCTCTTGGAGGAGGCCGTCGAGCAGGCCGCCGAGCGGGCCGGAATCGGCCATCGCGCCCCGGTCACCGTGCGGCTCTCCGCCCGCCGGCTGCTCGACCGCTCGCTGCCGCTGGGCTCCGTCGAGTCGCTGCTCACCCGGCACGGGCTGCCCTCCGGCTCGCTGATCGTCGAGCTCGCCGACAGCGACCCCCGGGACCCCCGGGTCTCCTTCGACGAGCTGGAGCAGCGCCTGGCCGCCCTGCGCCGGCTCGGCGTCAAGATCGCCCTCGACGGATTCGGCAGCGGACATGCCGCGATCAACGCCCTGCGGCGGCTTCCGGTCGACATACTGAAGCTGGACCGCGGCCTGGTCGAGGGCATCGTGGAATCGGCCAGACTGCGCAAGATCACCAGCGGGCTGCTCCGCATCGCCGGCGACCTCGGGATGCAGTCCGTCGCCGACGGCGTGGACATGCCCGAGCAGGTGCTGGCGCTGCGCTCCATGGGCTGCACCCACGGCCAGGGCATGGCGTTCTCCGGCCCGCTGGACGAGTACCGGCTGCGCCGGGCGCTGGTGCGGGACGAGTATCCGCTGCCCGGAGCGGTCGCGGTCAGCGCCGGAAACCGGCCGCCCACCCGCTCACATGATGAGACGCCTGTCCCACCTACTTGACAGTGACAGTGCGTCGGGGGGAGGGTCAGTGCCATGCGCACCCGAATTCTCGTACTTGGACAGCGCGTCGGCTGAGGCAGGCCAAGGAAGGCCCGCCTGAAACGCACCCGACGCGCTCCCCTCGCTTGCCTATCGGCACGGGGGGTTTTTTGTTGCACCGGATCACCCCGAAGTCGTACCAAACCCTCGCAAAAACCTCTGCTTCGAGAAGAGAATGCTGATGACCGAGCAGGCCACCGGGCACCATCCGCAGCCGCGGACCCGTAGCGGCGCACAGCCCGCCACCACCGTCGAGCACGTCACGGGTGCGCAGTCCCTCATCCGCTCTCTCGAGGAAGTGGGCGCCGACACCGTCTTCGGCATTCCGGGCGGCGCGATTCTCCCGGCGTACGACCCGATGATGGACTCGAAGCGGGTCCGCCACATCCTGGTCCGCCACGAGCAGGGCGCGGGCCACGCCGCCACCGGTTACGCGCAGGCCACCGGCAAGGTCGGCGTCTGCATGGCGACCTCGGGCCCCGGTGCGACCAACCTGGTCACCCCGATCGCCGACGCCCACATGGACTCCGTCCCGCTCGTCGCGATCACCGGCCAGGTCTCCTCCAAGGCGATCGGCACCGACGCCTTCCAGGAGGCGGACATCTGCGGCATCACGATGCCGATCACCAAGCACAACTTCCTGGTCACCCGGGCCGAGGACATCCCGCGGACCATCGCCGAGGCCTTCCACATCGCCGCCACCGGCCGCCCCGGCCCGGTCCTGGTCGACATCGCCAAGGACGCCCTCCAGGCGAAGACCACCTTCAGCTGGCCGCCGCAGACCGAGCTGCCCGGCTACCGCCCGGTGACCAAGCCGCACGCCAAGCAGATCCGCGAGGCCGCCAAGCTGATCACCGCCGCCAAGCGGCCCGTCCTGTACGTCGGCGGCGGCGTCCTGAAGGCCGGCGCCACCGCCGAGCTGAAGGTCCTCGCGGAGCTCACCGGCGCCCCGGTCACCACCACCCTGATGGCCCTGGGCGCGTTCCCCGACAGCCACCCGCTGCACGTGGGAATGCCCGGCATGCACGGTGCGGTCACCGCCGTCACCGCGCTGCAGAAGGCCGACCTGATCGTCGCCCTCGGCGCCCGCTTCGACGACCGCGTCACCGGCAAGCTGGACAGCTTCGCCCCGTACGCCAAGATCGTCCACGCCGACATCGACCCGGCGGAGATCGGCAAGAACCGCACCGCCGACGTCCCGATCGTCGGCGACGCCCGCGAGGTCATCGCCGACCTGGTCCAGGCCGTCCAGGCCGAGCACAGCGACGGCCACAAGGGCGACTACACCGCCTGGTGGAGCGACCTGAACCGCTGGCGCGAGACCTACCCGCTCGGCTACGACCTGCCGGAGGACGGCAGCCTCTCGCCGCAGCAGGTCATCGAGCGGATCGGCAAGCTCGCCCCCGAGGGCACGATCTTCGCCGCCGGCGTCGGCCAGCACCAGATGTGGGCCGCCCACTTCATCGACTACGAGCAGCCCGCGACCTGGCTCAACTCCGGCGGCGCCGGAACGATGGGCTACGCGGTCCCGGCCGCCATGGGCGCCAAGGCCGGCATGCCGGACCGCACGGTCTGGGCGGTCGACGGCGACGGCTGCTTCCAGATGACCAATCAGGAGCTCACCACCTGCGCCCTGAACAACATCCCGATCAAGGTCGCCATCATCAACAACGGTGCCCTCGGCATGGTCCGTCAGTGGCAGACCCTCTTCTACAACCAGCGCTACTCCAACACGGTCCTGCACTCCGGCCCGGAGGACATCAACCCGGAGGCCAAGGGCACCCGCGTCCCGGACTTCGTGAAGCTGTCCGAGGCCATGGGCTGTGTCGCCCTGCGCTGTGAGGACCCGGCCGACCTGGACAAGGTCATCGCCGAGGCCAACGCCATCAACGACCGCCCGGTCGTGATCGACTTCATCGTCCACGAGGACGCGCAGGTCTGGCCGATGGTCGCCGCCGGCACCTCGAACGACGAGGTCATGGCCGCCCGGGGCGTCCGCCCCGACTTCGGCGACGGCGAAGACGACTGAGGCGAAGAGCGAAAGCGCGAACAGGAGACCCCCATCATGTCCACGAAGCACACGCTCTCCGTCCTGGTCGAGAACACGCCCGGCATCCTCGCCCGGATCGCCGCCCTGTTCTCCCGCCGCGGCTTCAACATCGACTCGCTCGCGGTCGGTGTCACCGAGCACCCCGACATCTCCCGCATCACCATCGTGGTCGGTGTCGAGGACCTGCCCCTGGAGCAGGTGACCAAGCAGCTCAACAAGCTGGTCAACGTCCTGAAGATCGTCGAACTCGAGCCCAGCGCCGCGATCCAGCGCGAGCTCGTCCTGGTGAAGGTCCGCGCCGACAACGAGACCCGCTCCCAGATCGTCGAGATCGTCCAGCTGTTCCGCGCCAAGACCGTGGACGTCTCGCCCGAGGCGGTCACCATCGAGGCCACCGGTTCGAGTGACAAGCTGGAGGCGATGCTCAAGATGCTGGAGCAGTTCGGCATCAAGGAGCTCGTCCAGTCCGGCACGATCGCCATAGGGCGCGGGGCCCGGTCCATCACGGACCGCTCGCTGCGCGCCCTCGACCGCAGCGCCTGATACACCGCAGCGCCTGATCCACCGCAGCGTCTGATGCACCGCAGCTTCTGATACACCGCACGTCACCAGGGGTCGACCGCCGGTCCGGCCGGCGGTCCGCCTGGCGAGACCCGACAACCTTCCTCCCGCACCCCGCCGTACGGTGGGACGCAACACCAGCACCTCAAGGAGATTTCCAGTGGCCGAGCTGTTCTACGACGCCGACGCCGACCTCTCGATCATCCAGGGCCGCAAGGTCGCGGTGATCGGTTACGGCAGCCAGGGCCACGCCCACGCGCTGTCGCTCCGTGACTCGGGTGTCGACGTCCGCGTCGGTCTGCACGAGGGCTCCAAGTCCAAGGCCAAGGCCGAGGAGCAGGGCCTGCGCGTGGTCACGCCCGCCGAGGCGGCCGCCGAGGCCGACGTGATCATGATCCTGATCCCGGACCCGATCCAGGCCAAGGTCTACGAGGAGTCCATCGCCCCGCACCTGAACGACGGCGACGCCCTCTTCTTCGCCCACGGCTTCAACGTCCGCTTCGGCTTCATCAAGCCCCCGGCCGGCGTGGACGTCGCCCTGGTCGCCCCGAAGGGCCCGGGCCACCTGGTCCGCCGTCAGTACGAGGAGGGCCGCGGCGTTCCGGCGATCGCCGCCGTCGAGCAGGACGCCACGGGCAACGCCTTCGCCCTGGCCCTGTCGTACGCCAAGGCCATCGGCGGCACCCGTGCCGGTGTCATCAAGACCACCTTCACCGAGGAGACCGAGACCGACCTCTTCGGCGAGCAGGCCGTGCTCTGCGGCGGCGCCTCCGCGCTCGTCAAGGCGGGCTTCGAGACCCTGGTCGAGGCCGGCTACCAGCCGGAGATCGCCTACTTCGAGTGCCTCCACGAGCTGAAGCTCATCGTCGACCTCATGTACGAGGGCGGCCTGGAGAAGATGCGCTGGTCCGTCTCCGAGACCGCCGAGTGGGGCGACTACGTCACCGGCCCGCGCATCATCACGGCCGACACCAAGGCCGAGATGAAGAAGGTCCTCACCGAGATCCAGGACGGCACCTTCGCCAAGAACTGGATGGACGAGTACCACGGCGGTCTGAAGAAGTACAACGAGTACAAGACCCAGGACGAGAAGCACCTCCTGGAGACCACCGGCAAGGAGCTGCGCAAGCTCATGAGCTGGGTGAACGACGAGGAGGCGTAAGCCTCTGGGCCCGGGTCCGGACACAGTGTCCGCACCCGGGCCACATCGTTGGACACCCCGTCCAACCACGGAAGGGTGATCCTTCCAACGAGGCGCAGGAACCGCGCCACCGCACCACTACACTGCTCAACAACATCGCGTCTGGCCCACAGCGTCGTGCGCTTTCACGCGGCAAGCCCCCTCCACCGCTGCGGCCGTCGGGACGGCCGTCCGCACCGTCTCTGTGAGGACTCAACGTGAGCTCGAAACCCGTCGTACTCATCGCTGAAGAGCTGTCGCCCGCCACCGTGGACGCACTGGGCCCGGACTTCGAGATCCGGCAGTGCAACGGCGCCGACCGCGCGGAGCTGCTCCCCGCGATCGCCGACGTCGACGCCATCCTGATCCGCTCCGCGACCAAGGTCGACGCGGAGGCCATCGCCGCCGCCAAGAAGCTGCGCGTGGTCGCCCGCGCCGGTGTCGGCCTGGACAACGTGGACGTCTCCGCCGCCACCAAGGCCGGCGTGATGGTCGTGAACGCCCCGACCTCCAACATCGTCACCGCCGCCGAGCTCGCCTGCGGTCTGCTCGTCGCCACCGCGCGCAACATCCCGCAGGCCAACACCGCGCTGAAGAACGGCGAGTGGAAGCGCTCGAAGTACACCGGCGTCGAGCTCAGCGAGAAGACCCTCGGCGTCGTCGGCCTCGGCCGCATCGGCGTCCTGGTCGCCCAGCGCATGTCCGCGTTCGGCATGAAGATCGTCGCCTACGACCCCTACGTGCAGCCGGCCCGCGCCGCCCAGATGGGCGTGAAGCTGCTGTCCCTGGACGAGCTGCTCGAGGTCGCCGACTTCATCACCGTCCACCTGCCGAAGACCCCGGAGACCCTCGGTCTCATCGGCGACGAGGCGCTGCACAAGGTCAAGCCCTCGGTCCGGATCGTCAACGCCGCGCGCGGCGGGATCGTGGACGAGGCGGCGCTGTACTCGGCGCTCAAGGAGGGCCGGGTCGCCGGCGCGGGCCTCGACGTGTACGCGAAGGAGCCCTGCACGGACTCCCCGCTCTTCGAGCTCGACCAGGTCGTCTGCACCCCGCACCTCGGCGCCTCCACGGACGAGGCCCAGGAGAAGGCGGGCATCGCGGTCGCCCGCTCGGTGCGCCTGGCGCTCGCCGGCGAGCTGGTCCCGGACGCGGTCAACGTCCAGGGCGGCGTCATCGCCGAGGACGTGAAGCCGGGTCTGCCGCTGGCCGAGAAGCTCGGCCGGATCTTCACCGCCCTGGCCGGCGAGGTCGCCTCGCGCCTTGACGTCGAGGTCTACGGCGAGATCACCCAGCACGATGTGAAGGTGCTCGAACTCTCCGCGCTCAAGGGCGTGTTCGAGGACGTGGTCGACGAGACCGTGTCGTACGTCAACGCCCCGCTGTTCGCGCAGGAGCGCGGTGTCGAGGTGCGTCTGACCACGAGCTCCGAGTCGCCCGACCACCGCAACATGGTCACCGTGCGCGGCACGCTCTCGAACGGCCAGGAGATCTCGGTCTCCGGCACCCTCGCGGGCCCGAAGCACCTGCAGAAGATCGTCGCGGTCGGCGACTACGACGTGGACCTGGCGCTCGCCGACCACATGGCGGTGCTGCGCTACGAGGACCGTCCGGGCGTCGTCGGCACGGTCGGCAGGATCCTGGGCGAGGCCGGTCTGAACATCGCCGGCATGCAGGTCTCCCGGACCGTGGAGGGCGGCGAGGCGCTCGTCGTGCTCACCGTCGACGAGACCGTCCCGGCGCCGGTCCTCGCGGAGATCGCGGAGGAGATCGGCGCGGCCTCGGCCCGCTCGGTCAACCTGGTCTGACCCGTCTGACCGGTGGATACACCCGTACCCGGCCGCTAGACATCCGTCTTACACGGGCGTCTAGTGGCCGGGTACAGTGCTGTCATGGGACACAAGGAAGATCTGCTGGAGGGCGCCAAGCGCTGCCTCCTGGAGAAGGGGTACGGGCGCACCACCGCCCGTGACGTCGTCGCCGCCTCCGGCACCAACCTCGCCTCCATCGGCTACCACTACGGCTCCAAGGACGCCCTGCTCCAGCAGGCCTTCCTCGCGCTCACCGAGGAGTGGGGCGACGCGGTCGGCGGGGCCGACGCCGAGGGTGCCGACAAGCTCCCCGCCGATCCGTACGAACGGTTCCGCGCCGTCTGGGAGCGCCTGATCGGCGCCGCCGAGGCGAGCCGCCCGGTCTGGAAGCTGCAGACCGAGGTCGTCACCCGCCTCGACGACGACGAGAAGCTCCGTGAGGCGATCAAGGAGCCGCAGCGGGAGGGCCGGCTCGGCATGGCCGAGGGCATGCTCGGCATCGACCCGGCGGCGGACCCCGAGAAGGCCCGGGTCGCCGGCCTGCTCCTGCAGGCCCTGGCGACCGGCGTGATGATCCAGTGGGTGGTCGATCCGGAGACCGCGCCGACCGCCGGTGACCTGACCGAGGGGCTCAAGGTGCTGATGGGGGAGTAGGGCTGGTCAGACCGGCCCGGTCATTCCACCCGGTCCGCCCGGTAGCGCTCCGCGAGCCGGGCCAGGGCGACCGCGCCGAGCAGCAGGCCGAAGTCGCGCAGGGCGACGTCGTAGTAGCCGGGGATGGTCAGCAGGTTGATGATGATGCCGGCCAGCCAGGCCGCCACCAGCCAGCCGCCGAACCGCGGGGCGAGCGCGACGGCGACGCCCGCGACGATCTCGATGACGCCCACCGCGTACATGGCCTGCTGCGCGGTGCCCGGGACGATGTCGTCGATCCAGGGCGCGAGGTACTGGGGCCAGTCGGTGAGCAGATTGGCGAACTTGTCCAGGCCGAACAGGATCGGCGCCACGGTGAAGCCGGTGCGCAGGATGAGGAAGGCCTGGTAGCCGGGGTCGTGGAGCGCGGCCCGGCGTTGCTGCCGCCCGGGAGTGGTGGATGGGGCAGTGGGGGACGACATGGCGCACGCCTCTCATGGCTCTCGCTGCCGATTTTTCTATCGACAACTCTCATTAACGATAGAAGCGCGCTCGCTCTCTTAAGTCAATGGGGGTGGGTTTTACACTGGTGTTCGTGGAGCACTCGAATGACGTATCGGCGGTAGCCGCCCTTGACGAGCCGACCCGGCGCCGGCTCTACGACCATGTGGTCCGCCGGCCGGATCCGGTCGGCCGCGACGAGGCAGCCGAGGCGCTCGGACTCGCCCGGCAGACCGCCGCCTTCCACCTCGACCGGCTGGCCGACGAGGGCCTGCTCGACGTGGTCTACGAGCGCCGCTCCGGCCGGACCGGGCCGGGCGCCGGCCGCCCCGCCAAGCTGTACCGGCGCTCCGGGCGCGAGGTCGCCGTCAGCCTGCCCGAGCGGCACTACGAACTCGCCGGCCGGCTGCTCGCCCAGGCCCTGGAGGAGTCCGAGACCACCGGCGAGCCCGCCCGGGAGGTCCTGCACCGCAACGCCCACGCCCTCGGCGCCCGGCTCGCCGAGCGGGAGTGCGCCGAGCTCTTCGCCTTCCTGGAGCGGTACGGCTTCGAGCCGCGCCCCGACGGCCCGGACGGCACCGCGCTCGTGCTCGGCAACTGCCCGTTCCACGCGCTCGCGCGCGAACACACCGCCACCGTCTGCGGGTTGAACCTGCATCTGATGCGCGGAGTCCTCGAAGGACTCGACGAGCAGGGGTACGAGGCGTGCCTGGCGCCCGGTGAGGGCCACTGCTGCGTCCGCCTGGAGCCGACCTCGTAAGACCTCGTGACAACCCCGGCGCTCAACCGCCCTACAGGCGCGCCGACTTCAGCGCCATGTGCAGCAACAGACGGTCCTCGCCCGCGTCCAGGTCGAGGCCGGTGAGCTGCTCGACGCGGGAGAGCCGGTAGTAGAGGGTCTGGCGGTGGATGCCGAGGGCCGTCGCCGTGCGCCCCGCCTGGCCCGCGTGATCGAGGAACACCTCGGCCGTGCGGGCCAGTTCGGCATGGGCCGGGGCGAGCAGCGCACGGACCGCCGGGTCCGGTTCGGCCGCCGGGAGGGCGGTGAGCATCCGGTACGGGCCGATGGCCGACCACTCCGCGAGCGGGCCGAGCCGCGGCTGGGCGGTCGCCGCCCGGGCGGCGGAGGCGGCCTCGCGCCAGGACGCGTCGAGCTCCGCGAGCCCGCGCCGGGGCGCGGCGACCCCGGCGACGGCGGCCGGGCCCGCCGTGCCGCGCAGCCGGTCGGCGGCGGTGCCGGCGGGGGAGAGGTTGTCGGCCGAGCGCAGCCGGACGAGCACGGCGAGGGCGCGTCCGGTGCCGGGGCCGGTGCTGGGGCCGGTTCCGGTGCCGGAGCCGGGGACGTACGGATTCGGCGCGGCCCGGCCCTCGGGTGAACCGACCCCGACCGGGCCCGCCGTCGCCCGCCACGGCACCGTGCAAAGGGCCGCCGCGCCCGGCACCGTACGCGGCGAGGGGGAGTCCTCCTCGGGCCAGGGCGCCAGGCAGACCAGGGTGTGCAGGCCGTCCGCGTCCGGGCCGAGCGCGGTGCGCAGGGCGGCGACGGCCATGTCGTACTGCCAGCCGCGCTCCGCCGTCAGCGTGGTCCGCAGCTCGCGGGAGAGGTCGGCGCCCGCCCGCTCCTCGTCGGCGAGCAGGTCCCCGATCCGGGACGCGACCTCCATCGCGGCGGTGAGCCGCTCGTGCGAGGGACCCGGCTCGGCGTCGAGCAGCCAGACGTACCCGAGGACGACACCCCGATGGCGTACCGGCAGACAGATCCGGTCCCGGAAGACCCCGGCGTCCGGCGCGGCCGGAATGCGCACCGGGCCGGTCGCCCGGGCGATGCCGAAGCCCTCGAACCAGGCGCGGACCGCGGGCGTGGACTTCCTGGTGAGGATCGACCGGGTGCGGACCGGGTCCATCGCGCTGTCGTCCTCGCTGTCGTGCGCGCCGAAGGCGATCAGGCCGAAGTCACGGTTCTCCAGGGTCGCGGGGGTGCCGAGCAGCGCCGAGATCTCGTCGACCAGGTCCTGGTAATCGCCCTTCACGGCGCCATTCTCGCACCGTGACCGGAGTTCTTCAGACAGATGTCTGAGAGCGCGGACACGGATGCGTGACAGCTGTAGATGGCGGACGATCGGAGCGATCCTTAGGTTTCACGGTGGTTCTTCGTGCTGTTCCCGTTTGGTTACGAAAATTCGGGTACGGCGCCTTTCGTCACCCTGCCCTCTGGAGGTCCCCCGTGCTGGGTCCCGTGATCCTCGCCGCGTCGCGCAGCGACAAGATGCGCCGTTTCGTGTCGGCCGCCCCCGGGACCAAGCAGGTCGTGGCCCGTTTCATCGCCGGCGAGTCGGTGAACGACGTCGTCCCGATCGTGCAGGACCTGGCCGCCCGCGGCCTGGAGGTCACCCTCGACGTCGTCGGTGAGGACATCACCACCGTCGAGCAGTCGTACGCCGCCCGCGACGCCTACCTGGAGCTGATCGGCCGGCTCAAGGAGCTCGGCCTCGGCACCCGCGCCGAGATGTCCGTCAAGCTGTCGATGTTCGGCCAGTCGCTCGACAACGGTCATGAGCTCGCGCTGGCGAACGTCCGCCCGGTCGTCGCGGCCGCCGCCGAGATCGGCACCACGGTCACCCTGGACGCCGAGGACCACACCACGCTCGACTCGATGTTCGCCATCCACGAGGAGCTGCGGAAGGACTTCCCGCAGACCGGCTGCGTCATCCAGGCCTACCTCTTCCGCACCGAGGACGACGCCCGCCGCCTGGCCGCCGCCGGCTCGCGCGTGCGGATCGTGAAGGGCGCCTACAAGGAGCCCGCCGAGGTCGCGATCCAGGACAAGGCCGAGATCGACAAGGCGTACGTCCGGATCATGAAGATCCTCATGGACGGCGAGGGCTACCCGATGATCGGGTCGCACGACCCGCGCCTCATCTCGATCGCCCAGGAGCTGGCCCGGCGCGCCGGGCGCAAGCTGGACGAGTACGAGTTCCAGATGCTGTACGGCATCCGCAGCGAGGAGCAGAACCGGCTCGCCGCCGAAGGCCACCGGATGCGCGTCTACACGGCCTACGGCACCGACTGGTACGGCTACTTCATGCGCCGCCTCGCGGAGAAGCCGGCCAACCTCCTCTTCTTCGTCCGCTCCATGCTCACCAAGGGTTAGGCCGTGCCATGTGGATCATGCCGGGCTCCCGACGTCCGATACCGCGCCTCGCCGCGTTGTCGTCGGTCGCCGATGCTCCGCATCGCTTCCCTCCTCCGCCTTGCGATCCACGGCACCGGACGCCGCTCGCTGATCCGGCCTGATCCACATGGCACGGCCTAAGCCCCCCACCCCCCAGGCCTCCCACCCCTCCGAAGGAGTCAAGAGACACATGGACGCTGTGACCCAGGTCCCCACTCCCGTCAACGAGCCGGTGCACGGCTACGCCCCGGGCTCCCCCGAGCGCGCCCGCCTGGAGGCCAAGCTCAAGGAGCTGGCCGACAACCCGCGCGACCTGCCGATGACCATCGGCGGCGTGAAGCGCATGGGCGGCGGCGAGGAGTTCAAGGTCGTCCAGCCGCACAACCACAAGGCCGTCATCGGCACCTTCCGCGGTGCCACCCAGGCCGACGCCCAGGACGCGATCGACGCCGCCCTGGCCGCCGCCCCGGCCTGGCGCGCGATGTCCTTCGACGACCGCGCCGCGATCATCCTGCGCGCCGCCGAGCTGCTCGCCGGCCCGTGGCGCGAGACGCTGGCCGCCTCCACCATGCTCGGCCAGTCGAAGACCGCCCAGCAGGCCGAGATCGACACCCCGTGCGAGCTCGTCGACTTCTGGCGCTTCAACGTCGCCTACGCCCGCCAGATCCTCGCCGAGCAGCCGCCGGCGAACTCCCCCGGCGTGTGGAACCGGCTCGACCACCGCCCGCTGGAGGGCTTCGTCTACGCGATCACGCCGTTCAACTTCACGGCCATCGCGGGCAACCTGCCCACCGCCCCCGCCCTCATGGGCAACGTGGTGGTCTGGAAGCCGTCCCCGACCCAGACCCACTCCGCCGTGCTCCTCATGGAGCTCCTGGAGGAGGCCGGCCTGCCGAAGGGCGTCATCAACCTGGTGACCGGCGACGGCATCGCCGTCTCGGACGTGGCCCTGAACCACCCCGACCTGGCCGGCATCCACTTCACCGGTTCCACCCGCACCTTCCAGCACCTGTGGAAGACGGTCGGCACCAACATCGAGAAGTACCGCTCCTACCCGCGGATCGTCGGCGAGACCGGCGGCAAGGA
Source organism: Streptomyces fradiae (assembly GCF_041270065.1). Classification (NCBI taxonomy): domain Bacteria; kingdom Bacillati; phylum Actinomycetota; class Actinomycetes; order Kitasatosporales; family Streptomycetaceae; genus Streptomyces; species Streptomyces fradiae. The sequence continues at coordinate 5,717,078 of NZ_CP065958.1, forward strand.
CTTCGTCGTCGCGCACCCCAGCGCCGACCGCGCCGTCCTGAAGACCGCGCTGACCCGCGGCTCCTTCGAGTTCCAGGGCCAGAAGTGCTCCGCCTCCTCCCGCGCCTACGTCCCGGCCTCCATCTGGAACGACGGCTTCAAGGAGGAGTTCGCGGCCGAGGTCGACGGCATCAAGATGGGTGACGTCACCGACCTCACCAACTTCATCGGCGCCGTCATCGACGACCGCGCCTTCGCGAAGAACAAGGCCGCGATCGACCGCGCCAAGGCCGACGAGACCTGCACGATCGTCGCCGGTGGCACGTACGACGACTCCGAGGGCTACTTCGTGCGCCCGACGGTCATCGAGTGCGCCGACCCCGAGAACGAGGTCTTCACGACCGAGTACTTCGGCCCGATCCTCGCGATCCACGTCTACGACGACGCGAAGTACGACGAGATGCTGACCCAGATGGAGTCGGTGTCCGCCTACGCCCTGACCGGCTCGGTCATCGCGAACGACCGCGCCGCCGCCGCGTACACGATGGAGAAGCTGCGCTACGCCGCCGGCAACTTCTACATCAACGACAAGTCGACCGGCGCCGTCGTCGGCCAGCAGCCCTTCGGCGGCGGCCGCGCCTCGGGTACGAACGACAAGGCCGGCGCCCCGCAGAACCTGATGCGCTGGACGCTGACCCGCGCCATCAAGGAGACGCTGGTCCCGCCGACCGAGTACGGCTACCCGCACATGGGCTGACGCCCCTCGCCGCTCTCTTCCCCGAGCGGCCACTGAACACCGCCCCCTTCCTTGGTCCCCCAACCGAGGTCGGGGGCGGTTTCCATGGGGCGGGTTTACGCTGCTGGGGAGGGGGCCGGTGCTGCGAGGAGGTACGGCATGCCTGGTTCGACGACCCTCGGCCCCGGGCACGGGGTCGACGCGATCGACCACCCCGACGCCCAGCGGTTGACGACCGTGATGCGGGAGCTGCACCGGCTGCTCACCGCGACGGGACCGGAGCGGCTCACGCACGCGCAGGTCACCGCCCTGTGCGAGGGCGACGCGCACGCGCGCATGGATTTCACCGCATGGGTGGAGCGCGTGACCCACGAGCTGGAGCGGGCTACGGCCTGACTGCCCCGGCCTGACCGCTACGGCGCGTCGGTGACCCGCCGCGCCAGGAAGTCGTCGATCAGCGCGGCGATCCGCGGCGCGTGGGTCTCCAGGGCGAAGTGGCCCGTGGGCAGCAGATGGATCTCGGCGTCCGGGAGATCGCGCCGGAAGGCCTCGGCACCGGCCGGTACGAAGACCTGGTCGCCCTCGCCCCAGACGGCGAGCAGCGGCACCCGGCTGGTGCGGAAGTACTCCTGGAAGGCCGGGTAGAGGGCGAAGTTGGCCCCGTAGTCGCCGATCAGGTCGAGCTGGATCGCGTCCTGGCCCGGGCGGGCCATCAGGGCCGCGTCGTGGTGCCAGGCGTCCGGGCTGAGCAGCTCGCGGAACTCCTCCGGGACGCCCGTCTCGTACTGCCAGCGGATGCCGTCCAGGGAGCGGATCTCCCGCACCGGCTCCTCGGTCTCGGGCGTCCGGTCGGCGATCATCGCGAGGACCGGCGCCCAGGCCTCGGCGCCCAGCCCCTCCTCGTACGCGTTGCCGTTCTGGCTGATGATCGCGGTGATCCGCTCGGGGTGCGCGAGGGCGAGGCGCAGGCCGATCGGCGCGCCGTAGTCCTGGATGTAGAGCGCGAACCGGTCGAGCTTCAGCTCCTCGGTGAACTCTGCGGTGAGCGCCGCCAGTTCCGCGAAGGTGTACGGGAAGTCGGCGGCGTCCGGCGCGTCGCTGCGGCCGAAGCCCAGATGGTCCGGGGCGATCAGGCGGTAGCGGTGGGCGAGCCGGGGGATCAGCTCGCGGAACATGTGCGAGCTGGTCGGGAAGCCGTGCAGCAGGAGCAGTGCGGGCGCGTCGGCGGGGCCCGCCTCCCGGTAGTGGATCGCGTGGCCGCGGACGGTGACGGAGCGGTGGTGGACCGGGAGCACGGACATGTCTCTAACCCCTCATGCGGCGGTGACCGGTTATGTGGTGACGAGAGGAGTCAACCGCGTCCACCTCTAACCTGTCAATGACACTTTAGAGGTTAGGAAGGGGTCTGGGTCTCCTTGCTCCTCCGGGCCTCCTCGCCCTTCCGGGTCTCCAGGCTCGCCGTCAGCAGCGCCATGGCCGCGCCGCCGAGCGCCACCAGGACCGCGAGGCCCGGCGTGCCCATCGACACGTACGCCGCCGCCGAGGCCACCGCCCACACCGCGAGCAGCGCCTTCGCGCGCCGGCTCAGGAAGAGATGGCCGACGGGGGTGCGCGGGACCGCGCGCAGGGCGCCCTCCGGGCCGGCCGTCGCCGCCTTCGGGCGCTTGAAGTAGCCGTACACCAGCCACTCGCCGCACAGTTCCCAGCCCTCCGGCTCCAGCGCGCCGAACACCGCCGCCCGGCGCCGGCCGGCGATCACCTCGCGCCGGTACTCCCAGGCGAGGGCGATTCCGGGTGCGCGGCGGCAGACGAAGCGGCCGAGGGAGTCCAGCGACTCCACCTCCCAGCCCTGGTCGCCGTGGACCGCGAGCATCCGCCGGTCGTTGAAGAGGTCCGCCGTCCAGGTCCAGCGCTCCGCCTCGGCCTCCGGCTCGCCGGGCGTGGGCGCGAGCCCGCCGAGCGAGCCGGCGAACGCGGCGGCCGGGCCGAACTCCTCCTCCGGCGTCGTCCCGGACTCCGCCAGGTGGGTGCGCAGTTCGTCCACCGTCCGGGTGATCTGCTCCTCGGGGACGCCGGATGTGCGCAGCGTCTCGGTGAGTTCGGTGAAGTAGGCGTCGGTGCTCATGATGCGGTTCCCCCTGTGTGCAGCTTGTTCTGTACGGCCCGGTGGAACTCCGTCCACGCCTCGGTCTCGGCCGTGAGATGGGTGCGGCCCGCCCCCGTGAGCCGGTAGTAGCGCCGCCCGGGGCCGCGTTCGGCGGCCCGGAACTCGGCCTCCACCAGGCCCGCCTCCTCCAGGCGGTTCAGTACGGGATAGAGCGTCCCGCCCTTGATCTCGCCCAGGCCCGCCTCCGCGAGCGCCTTGGCGATCTCGTACCCGTAACTCTCCCCGTCGGTCAGGCAGGAGAGGACGAGCAGGTCGAGGACTCCCTTGAGCCAGCTGGGTCTGCGGTCTGCGGCCATGGCGGCATTCCATCACTACCTAGGTAGGAATGCAATCTAGCTAGGTGTGCGAGTGTGCGCCGTCTCAGATAGTAGGAAGTCCGAGTAATTGTGGAGACAGTCGCGCGGTTCGGGTCTAGCTTTGTGGAAGCCGAACGTCCCGCTCCATCGAGCGCAGGGCGGTCGAGAGCGCGACGCCCCATGCAGGCAACCCCTGCGGCGGCGCTCCCCGCCCCATTCCGGCGCCTTCGATCACCGCCCTGATCTCAAGGAGTCGATCCCTCATGGCCGCTCAGACCGCCCGCCGCGTCCGCCACTCCGCCGTCCGCCCCAGCGACGACGCCCGCAAGAACGCCGCCGCCGCCCTCCAGCGCGCCCTCGACCGCCGTGACAACGGTGGCGAGACCGGCCACTGAAACCCGCCCGGGTCCACTTCCCGACCTGTCCGTTCGTCCACATGGTGGACGGGACGTGTCAGACGATGGGACGAGCAGTAGGGTGCCGACATGTCTCACAGCATCGATCTCGCAGTCATCCCCGGCGACGGCATCGGCCAGGAGGTCGTGGCCCAGGGCCTCAAGGTCCTCGCGGCCGTCCTTCCCCAGGATGTGAAGCTGGAGACGAAGGAGTACGACTTCGGCGCCAAGCGCTACCACGCCACCGGTGAGACCCTCACCGACGCCGACCTCGACGCCCTCAAGCAGCACGACGCGATCCTGCTCGGCGCGATCGGCGACCCGTCGGTCCCGTCCGGCGTCCTGGAGCGCGGCTTCCTGCTGAAGCTCCGCTTCGCCTTCGACCACCACGTCAACCTGCGTCCCTCGAAGCTGCTCCCCGGCGTCGCGACCCCGCTCGCCGGCCAGCCCGAGATCGACTTCGTCGTGGTCCGCGAGGGCACCGAGGGCCCGTACACCGGCAACGGCGGCACCATCCGCAAGGGCACCGAGCACGAGGTCGCCACCGAGGTCTCCGTCAACACCGCCTACGGTGTCGAGCGCGTGGTCCGGGACGCCTTCGCCCGCGCCCAGGCCCGCCCCCGCAAGAAGCTCACGCTGGTCCACAAGAACAACGTGCTGACCTTCGCGGGCCACCTGTGGACGAACATCTTCAACAAGGTCGCGGCCGAGTTCCCCGAGGTCACCACCGACTACCTGCACGTCGACGCCGCGACGATCTTCCTGGTCACCGACCCGGCCCGGTTCGACGTCATCGTCACCGACAACCTCTTCGGCGACATCATCACCGACCTCGCCGCGGCCGTCTCCGGCGGCATCGGCGTCGCCGCCTCGGGCAACATCAACCCGAGCGGCGCCTTCCCGTCCATGTTCGAGCCGGTGCACGGCTCCGCGCCGGACATCGCGGGCCAGGGCAAGGCCGACCCGACGGCCACCGTCCTCTCCGTCGCCCTCCTGCTGCGCCACCTCGGCCACGAGTCCGAGGCCGCCCGGATCGAGGCGGCCGTCGCCGCCGACCTCACCGAGCGCGGCGACGCCGTCCGCTCCACGGACGAGATCGGCGACGCGCTCGCCGCGCGAGTAGCGAGCTGACCCGCCGCTGACGCTTCGCACCTTCCACGAAGACAGCCGCCGGGTCGCCCCTCGCACCCGGCGGCTGTACCTGTGCGGTCGCAGGGTGCCACCATCGAACCCTGGACCGCGTACACACCGTTTCGTGCACCGGCTCCCACGCGCGATAATCGAACGTGGGGCCGCGGCATGCGGGAAAGCTCGGACGTCCTAGCAGTACCGCGTGAGGTTTGCGTGACTGCGGAGCGGCGTGAGCGCGGTCCGACCCACACAACCGGTGAAGGACAAGCACTCATGACGACGCCCACCATCGAGCTCAAGCCCTCCTCCAGCCCGCTGTCCGACGCGGAGCGCGAGGCGATCCTGGCCAACCCCGGGTTCGGCCGGCACTTCACCGACCACATGGTCACCGTCCGCTGGACGGAGGGCCGCGGCTGGCACGACGGCCAGCTCGTGCCGTACGGCCCGCTCTCCCTCGACCCGGCGACGAACGTCCTGCACTACGCCCAGGAGATCTTCGAGGGCCTGAAGGCCTACCGCCGCCCCGACGGCTCCGTCGCCAGCTTCCGCCCGGACGCCAACGCCCGCCGCTTCCAGGGCTCCGCGCACCGCCTCGGCATGCCCGAGCTGCCCGTCGAGACCTTCATCGAGGCCTGTGACGTGCTGGTCCGCCAGGACCAGGCCTGGGTCCCGGCGCACGGCGGCGAGGAGTCGCTCTACCTGCGCCCGTTCATGATCGCGACCGAGGTCGGCCTGGGCGTCCGCCCGGCCAACGAGTACCTGTTCGTCGTCATCGCCTCCCCGGCCGGCCCGTACTTCGCCGGCGGCGTGAAGCCCGTCTCCATCTGGGCCTCCGAGGACCGGGTCCGCGCCGTCCCCGGCGGCATGGGCGACGCCAAGACCGGCGGCAACTACGCGGCCTCCCTGCTCGCGCAGGCCGAGGCGGCCGAGAAGGGCTGCGACCAGGTCTGCTACCTGGACGCGGTCGAGCACAAGTGGGTCGAGGAACTCGGCGGCATGAACCTGTACTTCGTGTACGGGAACAAGATCATCACCCCGGCCCTCACCGGCTCCCTGCTCGCGGGCATCACGCGTGACTCGCTGCTCAAGCTCGCCACCGACCTCGGGTACGAGGTCGAGGAGGGCCGCGTCTCCATCGACCAGTGGCAGGCCGACACCGCGAACGGCACCCTCACCGAGGTCTTCGCCTGCGGCACCGCCGCCGTCATCACCCCGGTCGGCACGGTCAAGTCCGCCCGGGGCGACTGGCAGCACTCCGGCGGTCAGCCGGGCGAGACCACGATGAAGCTGCGCGAGGCGCTGCTCGCCATCCAGACCGGCCGCGCCGAGGATGTCCACGGCTGGATGCACGAGCTGGGCAAGTAGCACCCGGGGCCCGGGGTTCACGGCCCCGAGCCCATCAGGGGTTTACGGCTCCGAGTCCACCAGGGCGCCCGGGACGGTCTCCGTCCCGGGCGCTTCCGCGTTCCCGGGCGCCGCCTGCGCGGTGGACGCCGGCGTGAGCAGCGCGTACAGCACTCCGCCGACGATCCCGGAGAGCACGAAGCTGCAGTCGATGCCGCCGGTCAGGGAGAGCAGCGGGCCCTCGTAGAGCGGGGTGGACACCCCGGCCAGGCCGACCGCCGCGCCGATCGCCCAGGCGGCGGTGGCGCGCGGGTGCCAGCCGGCGGCGAACCAGTAGATCCCGCCGCGCGAGCGCCGGTTGTAGACCTGGAGCGCCTCCGCGTCGTACTCCCCACGGCACCGCCGGTGCCCGATCAGGGTGATGACCGCCCACGGCGTGCCGATCGCGGTGAGCAGCAGCACGAACGAGGTCATCGCGGTCTGGGCGTCCGAGGCGAAGTGCCCGAGGAAGACGAAGGCGGTGGCGACGGCCGCGACGACCAGGGTGGCGCGGGCGCGGGTGGCCTTCGGCAGGATCGCGTCCAGGTCCAGGCCCATCGAGTAGAGCATCAGTCCGGCGTTGCCGACCGAGCCGGCGGTCGCGGCGAGCAGCAGCGGCACCAGGTACCAGACGGGCGAGGCGGCGACCAGCGGTCCGGCGTAGTCGGCGCCGCCGCGGGCGGCGAGGGCGGTGAAGGTGCCGAAGAGCTGGGGCACGAGGAGGCCGATGACCAGGCCGAGACAGGTGGCCCGCCAGACCTTCTTCGGGTCGTGCTTCCGCGGCGAGATGTAGCGGGTGTAGTCGCCGAGCAGGGTGATGAAGGCGACCGGTCCGCTGAGGCCCGCGGCGACCGCCGAGAGCAGCCAGGTCGGCCAGAAGGAGCCGAGCAGATATGGGGTGTCGGGCGCCGCCGCGGTGGTGAAGTCCCCGGCGTACGCGACGAGTCCGACGGCGAGCAGCACGGTCATGCCGATGGCGAGGACCTGGCTGAGCCGGAGCAGCAGCCGGTAGCCGTAGACCGCGCCGATCACGGTGAGCGCGGCGAGCAGCGCGTACACGGCGGAGTGCGTGGCGCCGCCGGTGGGCAGGCCGATCAGCCGCTCCAGGGTGCCGACCATCACGTCGCCGCCGATCCACAGGGTCAGCGCGGTGTAGCCGAGGGAGAGCAGCAGTCCGACCACCGAGCCGACGAGCCGGCCGCGGACGCCGAAGAAGGCGCCGGAGGAGGTGGAGAGGTTGGTGGCGGTGCGCAGCGAGACCAGCGCGAGCGGGGCGGTGACGGCGACGCCGACGAGGGTGCCGGCGACCACCGAGGTCACCGAGGCCCACCAGCCGAGCCCGAAGGAGACCGGGAGCCAGCCGAAGACGATCACGCCGAGGCAGAGGTTGGAGCCGAGCAGGATCGACACGAGGTCGCGGGGACCGCTGGTGCGTTCCTCCTCGGGGACGGTGTCGACTCCGCGCTGTTCTATCGCCATGAGAACTCCCAGATCGTGGGGCGCCGATTTTGAGCGCCGCTCTAGTCCCGGCTTGCCGTTCAATGTGAACCACGTCCGTCGGTCACGTCAATGCTTGGAAGATGGCGTCTCACCATTTAGAGTGTTGCTCAAAGTGTGCTCGAAGTCGTTCGATCAGGAGGTGTACGGGACGTGCGACTGACCCCCACGGAACGCGACCGGCTGCTGCTCTTCGGCGCGGCCGAGCTGGCCCGCGCGCGCCGGGCCCGCGGCCTGCGGCTCAATGTCCCCGAGGCGACCGCGCTGATCGCGGACACCGTCTGCGAGGCGGCCCGCGACGGCCGGCGGCTCGCCGAGGCGATCGCGGCGGCCCGCTCGGTGCTCGGCCCCGACGACGTGCTGCCCGGCGTCGCCGACGTGGTCACCGAGGTGCACGTCGAGGCCGTCTTCGACGATGGCTCCCGGCTCGCGGTGGTCTCCGACCCCATCGGCGGGGGCACGCTGGGGGACGGCGCG